>MFJN01000048.1:15949-32936 GCA_001779235.1 Candidatus Gottesmanbacteria bacterium RIFCSPHIGHO2_02_FULL_40_13
TCGGGTTGCAAACCGGAGTAAGATGGGTATAGATAAGAATGTCGCGTTTTGTAGATCCAGACGGTCATAATTGGATAGGATTACATTCACACGACGGAAAAGGCGAAGGGGGTCTCGAACATGCAAAGATCGCTCATAAATTTGCGTCACACATGGCTATTATAAAAGGTGTTGAATACCATGAAGTTTCGGATGATTTGGGAGAGCCGTGTACAATAATGCCTAACTATTATGATCCCGAACTTCGACCAGCCAGGATTGAAAAACTGGGATGGTAATGTAGTCGGCTTCAATACATCTGACGGGAGGTTTCGATGTTATATAAACGAATTACTTCTCCCTTTTCAACAATTTTATCCATCTTAATATATCGTTGTTCATTTTTCCGGTTTAATGGCATAGCAGTATCTTCGAAATTTACTGTGATCTGTCTTTTTACTAACTAATATTACCCAACAAAATAAAGCTCGAGCTAATTATTGTTGGATGTTATAAGATAATTCAATTCAATTTTGCGAGTATGTCTTTCGGCTCTTGGCGGTTGACAGGTAATTTGTCAAAGTCCCGGTCGTAAGAAACGATAGTCATTTTCTTGGTAAACACTTCTTCATTTGAAGCAATCAGGGCATCGATATATTTTATGGAATGTTTTTCAAAAAGGGTAAGGGCAAGGGATTGATTATAGTTATCCAGGACTTTTAACCCGTTAATATTTATTATTCCACGAACGCCTTCAATAATTTTTGCTTTGCTGATTTTATAAAATGAGCTTAAGGTCCATACCACTTCCGTGAGCACGACTGTTCCGGTAAAAGCTTCAACTTCATTTTCTTTGATAGATTGAAGAAGCAAAAGACATTCCTGAAATAATTTTTCGTTTTCCTTATGGAGAACCCGGATAAAGATGTTTGTATCGATAAAATAGCGCATTAAAATCTTTTATAGTGTTTTTCCATATACTTGCGGGCGTCCAAAGCTGATTTCTTATTATTTTTTCTTGGATGAAGAGTGCCGGCAAGATCCAGAATATCTATTGTGGGTTTGATTTTAATGTAATCTTCTTTTGCTTCAATTGTGACTTTATCGTATTTATCAATACCAAGGGCATCTCTTATGGCTTTTGGAAGAGTTACCTGCCCTTTTTGGGTGACGGTAGTAATAACCTGCATCATGGTAATACAATATTAATAAGTAATACTAATAGTATAAGTATTACTTAGTTGGCTGTCAAGAATCATTTTATCAATTTATGCAGGGGATGATAGTGTAGCCGGCCTTCAGCGACATAAATGCCGGCGAAAATGAGAATTGCTCCCAGTAAAAACACCAGAGTTATCTCTTCACCCAGGAGGGGAGTGGCGATGGCTCCGGCGATAAGCGGATCGATATAAGTAAAAAGTCCCACCTCCTGCGCTTTAATTTTTTCCATACCCCAGGCGTATAGAAAATAGGCTGCCAGAGAGGAAAGAAATATGCCGAAAACCAGTCCTGAAATGCCATTGATATTCAGATGATGAAGGGGGTCATATTTGAAAACTTCGTAAAGATAAAAGGGAAGAAAGGCTATACTGCCAATAATAAAAGACCAAAAAGTGATGGTGACAGGTTTATATTTTTTTAATAAATCTTTACAGATGATGACTTGTATAACATTCCCGATAGTCGCAAGCAAAAAAAATATATTACCCAAAATTAATTGCATACCCTGACCGTTTAACAAAGGTTGGATGACAATAACAAAGACCCCCAGGAAGCTGATTAATGTTCCAAGCAGTATCTTCAACTTCGCTTTCTCGTGAAGGATGAAAATGGCAAACAGATAGAGAAAAATCGGTGCGGATGAAGAGATGACCGGAGCGTTGACGGAAGGGGCGTATTTTAAGCCAAAAAAGAAAAAGGTGATGTTAAAAAAGACGCCTGATAAAGCGAGAAGGATGAATTTAGGCAGATCTTTTTTGGCAAAATTAAGATGATTCCAACAGAAGGGAAAAAGAAGTAAAGCAGCCACGGCAAAACGCCAGTAGGCAAGGGTGAAGGGGGTGATATTTTGGAGAGACCACTTGAAAATCGGGGAGGCAGCTCCCCAGATGATGTTGGCTATAATAAGCGCCAAAATTCCCTGATTATGCTTTTTTAAGAACATCGGACAGATCTTTTTGCAAAACCGTAATTTGCTGTTTGGATTTTAAATTTTTGAGAGTCACTGATTTTTTTTCAATCTCATCCGGTCCGATTATTGCTACAAACTCTATACTTTTTCTATCGGCGTATTTAATTTGTTTTTCCAGCTTGTCGTTGGGATCGGGGTAGAGGTCGGTGTTAATACCATTTTCGCGAAGTTGCTTTGTGACTTTTTGAGATTCCGGCAGCAATTCAGCGCTAAAAACTGTTACCAGAACTTTAGTTTTGGTCTTAAGGGGAGGAAAAAGACCTAATTCGTCCATTGCCAAAACTGTCCGGTCGAAACCAATGGCAAATCCGACTCCGGGAACACTCCGCTTGGAAAATCTGGAGACGAGACTGTCAAATCTTTCACAACCTGCCAGTGATCCGCTTTCAAAGCCTTCAACAATAATTTCCCAGATAGTGCCGGTGGAGTAGGAAAAAGAACGGGCCAAAGTAGGTTTGAACTGATAATTACCCTGCATGCCGTAATTATCGAGGTACGAAAAAATTTGTGTCAATTTTTCATTCGGTTTACTGTTTTTTACCGAACTTAATAAATTGACTGCTTCTTCTTGATTATACCCTTTGGCGCTTAGTTCACTCACGACCCCGCCTTCTCCAATTTTATCCAGCTTATCAATGGTAACGATTGCCTTATAAGGAATATCCTTATAAAGTTCCCTGTCGTTAATAATGGCGATTGGACGGTTGAAACCGAGGTTTTTAAATATGTCGATTGTTAAAGCTACCGTTTCTGCGTCACTAGACCTGTCGTCGACTCCGAAAATATCGGCATCGCACTGCAAAAATTCCCTATATCTGCCTTTTTGGGGTTTCTCCGCCCGCCAGACGGTTTGTATCTGGTAACGTTTAAAAGGCAGTGTTATTTTGTCAGGATATTGGGCGATCAGTCTGCAGGTTGGTACGGTTTGGTCATAGCGAAGCGCAACTTTTCTGCCGCCGGCATCCTTAAACTTATAAAATAATTTTTCATCCTCACCAATATTTCCGGTAAAAACTTCCAGATATTCTATGGCGGGAGTTTCTAAAGGTACAAAACCATACAATTCAAAGGTATTTCTGATGATGTCGATCGCATACTGTCTTTTTTGCGCATCTTCAGGCAAAAAATCGCGAAAGCCCCGTAACGTCTGAGGTGTGATCATAATATTATTGAATCTTTAATCAACTTAGGCGACCTGGACAGAATATCCAAACCGCTCTTTTTCAATACTACCAGATCTTCAATTCTTATGCCACAAAATCCCTCAAGATAAATTCCCGGCTCGACAGTTACCGCCATATTTTCCTGCAAAATCTCCAAACTGTCGTGTCTTAGTCTTGGAGCTTCGTGTATATCCAACCCCACTCCGTGCCCCAGTCCGTGGGGATACTCGGGATATCCTTCACTTTTAATAACCTCCCGTGCTGTTTGATCGGATTGACTCGTCGGGAGCCCGATTTTCAGTTGCGCGAGAGCCAGTTTTTGAGCTGAGAGTACCGTTTCATAAATTTTTACCTGTCTGCTGTCGGGAGCGCCGTAAAAAAGAACTCTGGCCATATCCGCACAGTAACCTTCCACTTTTGCACCAAGATCGATCAGAATTAAAGAATTACCCTCCAGCCTGATATCGATTGGCTGGTGATGGGGAAGTGAGGAATGTGAATTGAAGGCAATAATTGAAGGAAACGCCAGTTCCCCTCCGTTTTTTTTGATGAAAAATTCAAGTTCTAAGGCAAGAGATTTCTCGCTGGCACCCTTTCGTATTTTGGATTTAAGAAAAGCAAAAGCCTTGTCTGTCAGCGTGGCAGCCTTTTTAATTTTATTTATTTCCTCACTTGTTTTAATCATCCTCAGATTTTCGATTATTCCTCTGGTCGGTATCCAGTTAGTTTTAACTTTTTCAGACCAAAGTTCGTATTCTCCGACCGAAAGATCATCTTTTTCAAAACCAAGAGAATCTATTTTTTCCTGCCCTAAAATTTTTAGCAAATGCTGATTCAGTTTCTGATCGGGGGTAATCAGCAAAGTTTGATAAGAAGTTTTTTTGGGCATAATTTCCTGCAGACTGACAGGATAGGTTAAAAGGTAAGTATTATTGACTGTAACTACTGCGAATACCTCACGTTCTTTGGTCGATACTCCGGAAAACCCTGTAAGGTATTTTATGTTAGTTCGATCAGTAATTAGTAAAGCTCCAATCTTAAGTTGCCCGAGAATTTTTTCTAAAGAAAATTTTGGAGCGATCATTTATGAATTTAAATCTTAATTGGCAGGAGCAGAAGATGGTGAGCTTTCCGTTGTTGTTGCCTGCGAAAGTGCGGGGGTGAGTAAACTTAAGGCGTAAATTTTCTGCGCATGGACACGGTCTTCCTCTTTTTCATCCTTTACGGCAAGAATGTGGACAAAGTCTCCAACACTTAGTTTGGAAAAGCCTATTTGTGCCCATTTATTCGAAGGTAAATTGAAACGGAAAGTCTTAGTGTATTTTTCAAAATCAACTAAGGTTGTTGTTTGGTTTTCTTTGACGGTGACAGTGTAGCCTGTCTTATCAATATCTAGAATTTTTCCAATAACACGCACCGGCTGGCTTTGGATATAGATATATCTGGGGTCAAGGTTTTTTTTACTTTCGTCATAAATACCAAAGACAGAGACGTTCATTCCTGTAGTGATTTTCACCAGGGATGATTCTTTTCTACCCGTATCCGTCCTCAGATATACAATGATATCTGAATTCAGGGTAATTTGTATTTCCCCTTTAAGATTGGTAAGCGTCAGACTGGCGGGTGAGATTTCTTTGACCTGGCCGTATACGGCACCTTGGGAAGTTTGTCTGATCCGGGTGACTTTGGTGGCGATTTTATCTTTCAGATCGCGAATCTGCTTTAGTTTATCCAAAGAGGAGGCAGACGCATTTTCATCCGATAAAATCTGATTAAGATTATTCTCAACTGAGGATGGGCTGGCAGGTATGGCAGCAGCCGCGGCGGGCATTATCACCAAGCGCATTGTCCATAAACTCAACACCAGGCAAAATAGAAATATGCTTATTATTCGTTTCATAACTTTTCGGCTGTATAAAACAGAGTAACGGTTTTTGTTTCACGGTTGCCGTTATCATCATAAGCGCTAACACTGATGGGATTTATACCCTCATCAAGAGAAACTTCCTCCGAAAATTCTCCAAGATTATTAGCGCTTACGGCCACGGATTCATTATTTGTATCAACTATTATTAATTTTGCGCTTTCAGGCTGAATTTTGCCCTTAATGGTGGTTTTATCAGTGAGTATTACCGAATTATCTTCCGGTTCTGTGATATCAAGTGACAATGCGGTTGCCGAAATTGATACCGGAGGTGTAGGCGCGGGAACAGTTACCTGATCATTGGTACGAAAAACGCGTGAAAGTAAGCTTGGCAAATAAATTACCCCAAAGGCTGCCAAACCTCCGATGATAAAACCGATAAAAATAGCTACTGCGGTATCCTTTTTCACAATTGGTTAAATCTTAATGATTAGACATGCCACTTGTCAAGCTTCGTAAAAAATGATAAAAGTGAAGGACTATATTTATTTTAAAATATGGAAATTACATTTATTGCTCACGCTTCATTTAAACTGAGAGGGAATAAAGCAACGGTTGTAACCGATCCCTTTGACCCTGCATTTTTAAATCTGAAATTTCCCAAAGTTGAAGCTGATATAGTCACCATCAGCCATGAACATGCAGACCATAATTATCTACCGGCAGATATATTAAGCCCATTGCTAATCCAGGGACCGGGTGAATACGAGAGCAAGGGAGTCAATGTCATTGGAGTTTCTTCATACCACGACGATAAAAACGGAGGTGAGCGAGGACTAAATACCATTTACAGAATCGAAATGGACGGAATTTCTCTCGTGCATCTTGGAGATTTAGGCCATAAATTAAATGATACCCAACTGGAACTTTTGGATGGAGTGGATATCTTAATGATTCCTGTTGGGGGATTTTATACCCTTTCCGTATCAACTGCGGTGGAGGTGGTTAATCAAATTGAACCTTTGGTGATCATTCCTATGCATTATTTAACTCAGGATCTGAAAGGGCCGGAATTTGCCAAACTGAGCGGGGTTGATGTTTTTCTGAAGGAAATGGGAAAAGAACACCTTGAACCTCAGGCAAAATATAATATTACCAAAGATAAAAAACCGGCAGAAGCAACAATTGTTGTACTAACACCGTCAGTTTGAATTACTTACTGCACCTAATCACAACTGTCCCGGGTACTTATGGCAGAAGCGCGTATTCCACCTCATGACGAACAGGCAGAAGCATCAGTTTTAGGAGCGATATTGATTGATAAGGATGCTATTTCCGATGTGGTGGATTTCCTCCGGCCTGATTTTTTCTATAAAGATATTCATAATTATATTTATTCCGCTATGATGGCTTTGTTTGAAAAGCATGAACCTCTTGATATCGTCACCATTACGGCCCAGCTGAAAAAAATGGAGCACTATAAAGATGTCGGAGGAGCGACCTTTCTGACCGATCTTACCAACATTGTTCCCACCTCTGCCAATATTGAGCATTATGCAAAAATTGTTATGGATCATTATGTGAAACGCAGGCTTATTGAAAGCTCGTCCAAAATTGTCGAGTCGGCCTTCAGCGATAAAGGCGAGGCTAAATTCATACTGGACCGGGCTGAGACAGAAATATTGGCCATAGCCCAGCAAAGAACCCGCCAGGATTTTATTCCGATAAAAGATGCACTGGCCGAGAGCTTTGACCGTCTTGACGAACTGCATAAAAGGGGATCGGCATTAAGGGGTGTTTCAACAGGATTTACAGATATAGATAATAAACTGGCAGGACTCCAAAAATCCAATTTGATAATCCTGGCTGCCCGGCCAGGCCAGGGTAAAACTGCGATGGTTTTAAATATTGCCCAGCATGTCAGTGTCCATGACAAAATCTCCGTCGGCATTTTTTCTCTGGAAATGAGTAAAGAGGAGCTTGTTGACCGGCTTCTTGTCTCACAGGCTGATGTAGATGCCTGGAGACTCAAAACAGGGAGATTATCTGATGACGACTTTACCAAGCTTTCTGAGGCGATGGGACAGCTTGCTGAAGCCCCGCTGTATATCGATGATACGCCGGGAATAAATATTTTTGAAATGCGTACTAAAGCCAGGCGCCTTCAGGTGAGCAAAAATTTGGGTCTTTTGATCGTGGATTATTTGCAGCTGGTTGATTCAGGCCATCGATACGACAACAGGGTGCAGGAAGTGTCAATTATTTCACAGTCTCTAAAAAACTTAGCCCGCGAGTTAAAAATACCTGTACTGGCTGTGTCGCAACTATCAAGGGCAGTTGAATCCCGCGGGAGTAAAGTGCCGATGCTGGCAGATCTTCGTGAGTCAGGCGCGATAGAACAGGATGCAGATGTAGTCATGTTTCTCTATAAGACTGAAACCGAAAGCGAAAAATGGGAACAGCAGATGGTCAAACTTGGAATCGCTAAACACCGCAACGGGCCACTTGGCGAGATAGACTTGATTTTTAAAGGAGACAGGATCAGATTTTACGGAGTGCAGAAACACAGAGAGTAATTTTTAAAAGAAGAAAATTATACAGCTTTCCTCGAGTAACATCTCACCTTTACGGACACGTTAGCCTCAAGAAGTATTGTCATCGCGAGGGATGTACCGGACGGTACGTCCCGTGGCGATCCCATTGAATTTTAGCACGTTCGGACGGGATTACTTCGTCGTTGAGACTCCTCGCAATGACATGAGTTGTGTCCGGAAATCTGAGATCTTACTTCCTCGAACACAAGGACAAATAGTACCAGTAATGGTACTATTCTATTATTATGACTATCTTGAACGTAACTCTGCCGGCGGATTAAAACATCTAATTTTGTGGCGCGGGAGGGAGTCGAACCCACATGATAGTTGTCTATCACAGGTTTTTGAGACCTGCGCGTCTGCCAGTTCCGCCACCGCGCCATTGACGTCACTCATTATATTTTGTTAGACTTATCTAGTCAACAATATGAAGTTTACCTTAAAGCCAACTGATATTACAGAAATTGAGTCTGATGCGGTAATTTTTTTTAGTTTTGACACCACATTAGCAAATCTGATAAAAGAACCATTTCCCTTTGCTAAAATTCTGAAGAGAGCCGTCGAACAGGAAAAATATCAAGCAGAATTCAGTAAAACTCTAATTATTTCTTCGCCACCCGAAAGTTCTGCCTATAAGCTTATGATAGTTGGTCTTGGTAAAGAAGATGAATTTGATTATATTAAACTGCAGGAAGCAGTCGGGCAGGCAGTTTCAGAGTGCCGTAAAATTAAAGCCCGTAAAATTACAATTAGTATCATGGAGGACTGGATGAAGAAATTAAGCCCGACCACTGCGGTACAGGCTGTGGTGGAAGCGGTTATTTTAGCTTCTTACAGTTTTCATAAGTTTAAAAGCAGTTCGTCTTCAGAAACAGTCACGATAGAAGAAGTAGTTTTAAGTGCTGCACCCGCACGGCTTTCTGCCGCCGAAGAAGGTTTGAGAATTGGTCAGATATACGCGGAAGCTGTTATTTTTGCCCGCGATCTGGTCAACAATCCTCCTCAGCTTACTACCCCAACGTATTTAGCTAAAACTGCAGAGGCAATAGCCAAATCAAGTAAAGATGAAATTAAGGTAAAAATTCTTGATCAAAAGGAAATTACCAAGCTGGGTATGAACGCCTTTTTGGGTGTTTCCCGCGGCAGTGACGAACCGCCTAAATTTATCAGGCTTCACTACAAGCCAGGAAATCCTAAAAAAAAGATTGTCATCGCGGGCAAAGGAATAACATTTGATACAGGGGGATTGTCACTCAAGGACGCCAAAAACATGGAGACGATGAAACTCGATATGGCGGGCGCAGCAGCGGTACTTAGCGTATTTCAGGTTTTATCCAAATTAGATAGCAGTTATGAAGTGGTGGGATTAATTGCCGCCTGCGAAAATATGCCCTCCGGCAAAGCGCTGAAACCCGGAGATATCCTGAAGGCCATAAACGGAAAAACTATTGAAGTTTTAAATACCGATGCTGAAGGCAGGTTGACCTTGGCTGACGTCTTATCCTACAGCAAAGATATAGAGAAGGCGGATGAAATAATTGATCTGGCGACCCTGACAGGTGCCTGTGTCGTAGCACTGGGTGAAGATATTGCCGGACTTTGGGGGAGTAATGATAAATTTTTGGAGATATTTGAAGAATGTGCAAAATTGGCCGGAGAAAAACTGTGGCGTATGCCGCTCTATGCAGGGTATAAGGATCTGATTAAAAGTCATATAGCTGATGTTAAGAATATCGGAGGAAAGTGGGGCGGGGCGATTACCGCTTCCCTTTTTCTTCATGAATTTGCAGGAAGTACTCCCTGGATCCATCTGGACATAGCAGGGCCGGCATACTGTGAAAAAAATACTCCTCTAAGTCCTATTGGTGGAACAGGATACGGCGTGCGGTTACTTCTGCGTTATCTGACTTCCAGTTAAAAAAGACAAATCATGCTAAAACAATATCTGGCTTTGGTCCAAAATCGTAATTTCCGTAATTTATGGCTTGGACAAATAACGTCTCAAATTGCCCTGAACATGCTGTATTTTGTCCTGGCAATCAAAGTTTATCAGGATACCCGGTCGAATGCTGCCGTTTCCTATATGATTCTGGCTTTCGGAATCCCCTCCATAATATTTGGGGTCATCGCCGGGGGGATTGTGGATAAATGTAATAAAAGGACAGTTCTTTTATTTTCAAATATTATCAGAGTATTTATTTTGGCTTTATTTTACTTTTTTCTGAATAATTTATTTTTAATTTACCTGTTTACCATTATTATTTCCATCATCACCCAGTTTTTTATTCCAGCCGAGGCTCCGTCTATTTTCCATCTGGTTTCGAAAGAATTGCTGATGACAGCTAATTCCCTTTTTACCGTCAGTTTCTATGTTTCTACCCTTTTGGGATTTGTTTTAGCCGGTCCGTTTATAAAGCTTTTAGGTCCGAGCAATGTTTATTTATTCATGGCTTTTTTGATGGTTTTAGCTTCTTATTTCGTTTATCTGCTTCCCAACATCGGCCAAAAATTAATAAACATCAATAGCCTGGTGGATTTTAATGCCATCAGGATTAATATTCAGGAAGGTATACGTTTCATATTTACCCACCAACGCGTGAAACAGAGTCTGATACTGATGACCTTTTCCCAGGCTATGATCGTCACTTTGTCGGTGCTGGCGCCGGGTTTTGCCGACCGGATTTTAACTATTGATCTGGCAGACTCTTCATATCTGGTTATGGGCCCGGCAGCTGTCGGATTAATTTTAGGCGCCATCTGGGTAGGAGGGTATGGCGTAAAATTATTAAAGGGAACAATAATACGGATTGGTATTATAGCTACGGGAATTTGTCTTCTTATTTTGTCTCTTTTAACCCGCGCCCCCAATCCAAATTTAATGGCAGCATTCATTCTTCTTATGTTGATCGGGATGTTTAATTCCTTCATAAATGTGCCCGCCAGCACGATTCTTCAGGAGGATTCCGACAGTAATGTCCGGGGCAGGGTATACGGGGTATTGACTTCATTAACAGGAGGAATTTCATTTCTGCCGGTAGTTTTTTCAGGCATTATGGCCGATATTTTAGGAGTAGGTCCGGCACTGTTTATTCTGGGGATAATAATTTTATTAATCGGATTCTACCAATACTTGAAACAGATAGAAGTTAGCAATATTATTAAATAATTATATAAATTTTTATGTGGCCTGTATTATATACCGTCGGTAATTTTAATGTATATTCGTTCAGCTTTTTTATGGCTTTGTCGTTTGTCATCTCAACTTTTATCATCTTTAAACTCGGACGTGATGACTTGATGGAGGAAGAGTATTTGGATCTTTATTTATACACGTCGATTATGGCGCTTGCAGCAGGCAGAATTACTTATATCGCCTTAAATTTTGACCGTTTCGGACTGAATATTTTGAAATATATTTTAGTCCGCGAGGCACCGGGGTTATCGCTTCTGGGAGGACTAATTGGTGCATTCATATTTTTTTGGTGGTATGTAAGAAAACACCGCTATAATTTCTGGCACATTATTGACGTTTTTAGCCTTACCACCTGTGTCGGACTTATCTTTGCCAAAATAGGCGAGCAGCTTGGGGGAGCAGGATTCGGCAAAGAAACAACCATTTTCCTGGGAGTGAAGATCGCCGGACTTTCAGGCTACAGGCACCCTGTGGAATTATATGAAGGTGTGGTATTATTGATACTCGCGGTAATTATGTTTATTCTTTATGATAAAACAAAGCGTAAAAAAATGCCTTCAGGGACAGTATTTACTTTGTTTGTTTTGATACTTGCCCTCTCGGCTTTTCTTTTTGAATTTTTGAAGATTTCTGATCTGTACTTATATGGTTTAAGTTTACGCCAGTATATTTGCATATTTATAATATTATTTATTTCTTTACCGTTATATAGAAGAATTTTGATTATTAAATCAATTCGGAAGGAAGGAAAAAAATGAAATACCCAAAACAAATTCTTGAAGGGATTAAAAATTATTTATTAACTGAAAGATCTAATCTAAATCAAAAATTGCTGTCGATTAAGTCTCAGGACCCCTTTTCAGATCCTGAACGGACGAATGATAATGCTGCCTCAGATACTGAGGCTCAGGAAGAAAGTTCTCACGACAGGCTGGAAGCCTTAGAAAAAGAACTGCAGTTAAATTTGAGGGAAGTGAATCAGGCTTTGGAGCGGATAGACAAAGATTCATACGGCAAATGCTTAAGCTGTAAATCATTTATTGATACTGAAAGACTGGCTGTCAAACCCACAGCGCTTTACTGCGTTTCTTGCGAAGCTAAAAAAAACACTAATGAATATAAAAATTCTCTTTGAAGATGAAGATTTAGCTGTTTTGGATAAGCCTGCCGGAACTGTTGTTAACAGAGCTCTATCCGTAAAAGATGAAACAGTACAGGATTTTGTTGATAAAAATATTGGGTTAAAGGCTACAGCAGGCGACAGCAGTGAATTTTTATCCCGTTCAGGTGTAGTTCACCGGCTGGACAAAGATACCTCAGGAGTACTGATTGTAGCCAAGAATACCGCCAGTTTCATCCTTCTGCAGTCTCTTTTTAAGGAACGTAAAATCAACAAAAAATATAAGGCCTTAGTTCATGGAAAAGTGATTCCAGACCGCGGCGAGATAAATGCACCTGTCGGCAGGCTTCCCTGGAATCGGGAAAGATTTGGCGTCTTATCAGAAGGCAAAGAGGCTCAGACAAGCTACCGCGTCAGTTCTTATTATGAATATGAAAAACAACCCTATTCACTGATTGAAGCAAGTCCTTACACAGGCAGGACACATCAGATAAGAGTACACATGAAATATATCGGACACAGCATAATTTCCGATAAATTCTATGCGGGCAGAAAAACTTATAAAAAAGACCTGGCTTTTTGTCCCAGATTATTTTTACACGCTTCATTTATAATGTTTAGGCATCCCCTTAAGGGAAAAAATTTTGATATTGAAAGTATGTTACCTGAAGATCTTCTCAAAGTATTGACGAAGATGAATAAAGTAGAGGATCTTGACAAAAAGGCAGTCTGATATTATAAAAAATATATATATATGGGTAATTTTGGAACATTTTACAAAGGCGAGAAAAAGAAACTGAAACGGACGAATCTGGAGAAAAAGGCCAAAAATCTGGCCGGTAAGTCTTCTTTTGTCTTGCCTCAGGTGGAAATCATAAAAAAAGGCAAAGATGAGGTTTAGAGTATTGAAAGTGATTTTGTGGATATTTTTTCTCTTGTCATTAAGCTTTTTGATAAAGACGATTTTGCAAAAAAATATTTGGAACGGTACTAACAGGGTATCGTTGGTTTTGGAAAGCTGGACAGCCAAAGATCCAAATGATATCAGATTAGCTGTATTCTCATACGACCCCAAGCTAAACCAGGCTCTTTATCTGATTATCCCGGAAAATACCATGCTCGATGTTCCATTCGGTTACGAAACTTTTCAGGCTTCATCTGTTTATAAACTCGGTGAATTGGATAGAAAAAGGGGAGGAGGCAGGCTGCTTGATAAATCAATAGAAAACACCTTCGGAATTGTTTTAGACGGGTTTTATGTTTTTGATGTAAGTGCCTATTCAAAGCTTCCTCAGACTAACACTGAGGTTATTGAACTCAAAAAAAAATATTTTTCCTTGAGAGGACTATTTACCAGCCTGATCAATTTATTTAATAATCAAAGTATCGATACTAACCTATCGTTCATGGACAAACTTCATCTGTGGAATACTTTACGCCGCCTTCGTTTGGATCAAATAGCTGTTTACGATCCTGATAAAATGGGTTTACTGGCAGATACGAAACTTCCTGATAATACAACAGTAAAAATAGTAGATAAAGATCTTTATGACGCTTTTTTTGATGAGTACTTTTATGATTCTCCCGTGAGATCGGAAAAAATTACTATTGAAGTAGTGAATGCCACAAATCAGGAACGTGTTGCCAGCCAATTCTCAAGGCTTATGGAAGGAATCGGTGCGAACGTGATTATAAAATCGACTGCTGACAAAGTGGAAGATTACAACTGCAGGCTTTATCTGAATGCAGAAAAATTGAAACGAAGTTCGATTGTGGCAAAACTGATGGCTATATATAAGTGCAACATAGAATCCGGAAATGATAATACTTCGGCTCACGCGGATATAAAAGTAATTTTAGGTAAAGGCTACCTGCAATGATATTTTGGATCGGTCTGATTGTAATATTTTTTATTTCACTAATTCTGGCCGTACTTTCCGTGAAAAAGGAAATGGCTGTGCCTTTTGAGGTGAAAAGCATAAAAATCCGTAAAAGCCGCGGTTTGGGTGGAGTTATTTTATTCTTAAAACGGAAAGTAGTACATTATTCCGCAGATTCTTCCGGCTCCGATTTGTCATCATCAGGTTGATCGTCTAAAGAGCCGTTCCCGCCGCCATCAGTTTTGTGCAAACTTCTTATCATGCGGGGCGTGGAAGTTGCGTAATATTCATGTACCGCCATAAACGTAGGTTGATTGAGAAATTTATTACCTCTCTTGATTTCTTTAATAAATACAGAAATACCCTTACTGTGAATATTTTTGATGCAAACGTCATATTCGTTACCTGCTTTGATAAACATTAAAAGCCGGTAAGATATGTCGTCGGGAATAGCCCCGATATAAGTTTTATCAAAACCTCTTATTTCCACCGTATGTTTTTTGGGATGAAGATAAACTGTATCGCCGATATGCAATCTTGACAGGATGCTTAAAGGGGCGCAATTAGTTAGTATTACGACCTTCGTTTTTCCCGGTTCTTCGATAAACTGTCCCGGTGAAATCAGATTAGTAGCGATGGAGATGGCGGAATTTTCCTTAAAGGTTATCGGAAGAGATTTTATTTTTTCTAAATTTTTTTGGGCAATTAGATTATATTTATCAAGATTTAATATCTGGCGGTATATTTTTTTGGCTTTCTCGATTTTGCTAAGTTTCGTATAGGCATATGCCAATCTTTTAAGAGCATCTATGTCTGTGCTGTTTACTTCAAGAATTGCTTTATTATTTTCAATAGCCTCTTTCCAATCATGGGTTAAAGCGCAGTTTATCGCGTTTTGTTGAAGATTTGGCATGTGAGATGATTCAAAGGATGCGATTAGTTTACGAATCTTCTTGAGTAATGTCAAGAGGTAGGATAAAATAGTAGCGTTAAGCGTTAAGCGTTAAGCGTTAAAAAAACTTCATCTAAACTTTACGCTTTATCCTTTCCGCTTTAATCTTTTTTTATGTCAGGTCACTCTAAATGGTCTAAAATTAAGCATCAGAAAGAAACAACCGATGCCGTCAAAGGTAAAATTTTCACTAAACTAGGCAACGTCATTACCTTGGCCGTTCGTGAAGGGGGAGGAAGTTCTGATCCCCAGTCAAATTTCAAATTAAGGCTCGCTATCGAAAAAGCTCATCAGCATAACATGCCAAAAGCGAATATTGACAGAGCTTTAGAACGCGCTCTTGGCGTAGGGGAGGGGATTAATATTGAAGAAATAATCTATGAAGGTATGGGACCATCGGGGGTTGGACTGATAATTGTCACAACAACAGATAATAAGCAAAGGACTGTCGCAGAAGTGAAAAATATACTTGAAAGGGGAGGAGGAGCACTGACTCCCGGAGCTGTTATGCCTTTATATGATCACCGTGGCTTAATTCGGGTGCAGAAAGACCCCACTATTTTGTTTGATAAAGTGATGGAACTTTCGATTGATAAGGGAGCCCTTGATATAGCAGAGATGAGCGGCGAGATCGAAATATTTACCAGAAAAGAAGAAGTGCATAAGATAAAAATGGAGTTGGAACAATCAGGATTAAAAATTCTCTCTTACGAACTTATCTTCAAGCCGACTATTAAAATAAAACTGGACGATGCCCATAAAGAGGAAATCATCGAAAATTTGATCAGGCGTCTGGAAGAGGCGGATGATATACAAAAAGTATACAGCAACCATACTCTTTAATGCCAATTTTGTCTCTCTTTAAATATAAAATCAGATTTTTTTATCTGAGTTCGCGCCGGAAAAACAGTTTTCTGGATAAACGGCAGAGATTTGTCATACAAACCCTTTTTTTAACTGCAGGTCTTTTAATCACCCAGCTCATATGGCAGGATGTGAGATTTGCCATGGTAGTGATCTTAGGTTTGACTTCATTCTTTTTAACTGCCTGGTCGTTGACCGAGGATGTGAAAGGAATTGAATGGGGTATGCTTTTTATTCTGCCTGTATTTTTTACCCTGTCAGTTTCCCTTTTTTACTTTCTATTGCCGGCAAGATGGTTCATAAGAATAATCATTTTGACGATATTTTCAGTCGGCACGTATGCCGTACTGCTGGTTGAAAATATTTACAATGTCGCCTTTGACCGCTCGATCCAACTTCTGCGGGCTGCTCACAGCATCGGACTGTTCATCACTCTGATTGTCGTTTTTTTATCATCTAATATCGTTTTTTCACTGCGGCTTCCGTTTTACCTCAATTTTCTCCTGGTGGGTTTATTTGTATTTATTCTTTCCCTGCAATCTTTATGGTCGGTCAATCTGGACCAGACAATATCACCTAAAATTTTAAAATACTGTTTGATGGTAGGCGTTGCAGTCGGGGAGCTGGCACTGGTTTTATCTTTTTGGCCAATTGAGAATGCCACCTATTCATTGCTTATAACCTGCGCTTATTATGTTTTTATCGGTATATTGCAGCTTAACCTTCAGGGAAAATTATTCTATCAGTCTGTAAAAGAATATATCAGCGTATTCATTTTAATTATTCTTCTCAGTATTGTTGTCACCAGATGGGGTGGAAGGTAGGGAAGAGGGGAGGGTTTTAAGTTTTGGCCGGTGTTATGGTTTGATATATTATACAGCCTATAGTATTTATTGTGGATAGTTTTCACGCAAAACTTTTCACGAAATCGAACTGTCAGGAATCTGATTTGTCATCCCGACCGAACCAGTCAGACTGGTGAGTGGAGGGATCTTCTATAATAGGACCCTGGAAGATTCCTCGACCCCAATTCAATCGGGGCTCGGAATGACATGTTGTTGATTAATGCGAAACTCGTATTCAGGTTTATTGAACACTTATTTTATGCATTAAATCATTACTTTATATTGATCTAATGCGCTAAATCTAACTCTATTTCTTCACTATAGTAGAAATATAGCCACAAT
>MFJN01000048.1:32999-33125 GCA_001779235.1 Candidatus Gottesmanbacteria bacterium RIFCSPHIGHO2_02_FULL_40_13
GATTTATTTATATCCATTTAGGATAATTAGTATGAGGCTATAAAAGGAGATATGGCCCGGTGTTATGCTCTATACTTATATTTGTAGGATAATCCATTCCGCAGTAATTTAGCCTTGATTATTGAT
>MFJN01000048.1:33152-36814 GCA_001779235.1 Candidatus Gottesmanbacteria bacterium RIFCSPHIGHO2_02_FULL_40_13
AAAGCCCCTTATTAAAAATTACATCTCTCATGATTTTACAAGTATTGCACTTCCTGTCATCCTGAGGCATCAGCCGAAGGATCCTGCAGGTAATTTATAATCCCAGCGGGATTCTTCACTCCGCTCAGAATGACAATGGCGAAAACAGTATTAGGTCGCACAATATACCTTTTGCGACATATTTAACCTGCCACGGGAGAACACCCATTATTTGCCAGATTTCGCGTTCTACATAAATTACATTTAAATAATTAATTAAATTTATTTCTCTAAAAAATTACAATTATCACCGCTTATGTAATTATCTCCTAAATATTAAAATATACGAAATTATGCTGATTATTGTCATGCTGAACTCGTTTCAGCATCTATATGGATCCTGAAATGAATTCAGGATGATATTTTACTCGACATCCGTGTTAAAATATCACTTTATCATCGCCACATCTTTTTCAAGCCGACTTGATATACGTCATAAGGTTAAACAAGCCATTCTGGGGCATTACAGTGAGTCAGTGATTCTAAGGGTTGCCCTAATCATACACGAATTTCGCAGTTGTCATTGCGAGGACCCCGACGTAACGTCGGGGGACGTGGCAATCTGATGAAAGATTCCCACGCTCGGTCTTCGACCTCGCTCGGAATGACTGAGGTGCGAAACTCGAATCATATTGACTTTGGATATTAACTGTCGCAAAATATATTAGTGGAACTTAAATCTGCAATCGAGGACTTTCTGGAATATCTGGAAATAGAAAAGAATTCCTCCAAACTTACCATCCGCAATTACCGCCATTATCTGACGAGATTTTTATCATTTTGCCAAAAATCAAACCCGCATAATATCAAATGTGACGATATTACAATGGATCTGATTCGCGGTTTCAGATTGTATTTATCAAGGCTCAGCGATAAGAACCGTTTGACACTCAAAAAGATAACCCAGAACTACCATCTGATAGCTTTAAGAGCGCTGCTTCGTTATTTGATCAAAAAAGATATAAAAACTCTGGCCCCCGAGAAAATAGATTTAGCTAAGGCTGAGGCCAGATCCCTGAAATTTTTAAACCGTGAGCAAGTAGACCGGCTGATGAATATGCCGATTGTCTCAACCCGAAACGGGCTCAGGGACAAAGCAATTCTCGAGATGCTTTTTAGTACCGGGCTTCGTGTCAGCGAGCTGGTTCGGCTAAACCGCGATACGATTGATCTTTCAAGTCAAGAATTTGGAGTGGTCGGAAAGGGACAAAAAATAAGAGTGGTCTTTTTATCCGAGGCTGCCGCCGTCTGGATCAAAAAGTATCTCAGTCAGAGAAATGATAATTATCCGCCTTTATTTATCAGATACGGCGGCAAAAAAGAAGAGATCACAACCGGGGGGGAAAAATTAAGATTAAACGTTCGCAGTGTGCAAAGAATTGTAGCCAAATACGCACGTAAAGCCAGATTGCCGGTCGCGATCACTCCTCACGGCCTCAGGCACAGTTTTGCGACAGACCTTTTATCAAACGGCGCTGACTTGAGAGCTATACAGGAAATGCTCGGGCATAAAAACATCTCCACAACCCAAGTTTATACCCATGTTACCAATCCTCAACTCAAAAATATCCATCAGAAATTCCACCACCGTTAATTTATTATGCATATAATTATCATCTCAGATCTGCATCTTACCCGCAGGTTTGATAAAAGAAAATTCTATTTTTTAAAAAAAATTATCGAACAGTCAGATCAAGTCATTATTAATGGCGATTTATGGGATTATTATTTTTTAAGTTTCAGCCAATTTATTCAAAGCCGATGGAGTCAGCTCTTTCCATTATTAAAAGAAAAAAAGGCTATTTATCTATACGGTAATCATGATCAGGAAAAGTGGTGCGATTACAGAGTGAATGAATTTTCCATAAAGCAATGCGATCGATTTATTATTAAAGTAAAAAACTGCGTATTACGGATTGAACATGGCAATCGAATTGCCAAGGCTCCGGACGACAAATATCCCTGGATTACGGAGTTCCGGTCTACGATGGCGACCGTTATCTTATTATCCAGAAAATTTCTGCTTTCAAAATTAGGAAAAGAAAGATTGAAAAAATTTAATATAATAATGATCAGCTGGTGGAAGAATAATAGAAAATCCAACCAATGGCTGGTTTGTGGTCATAGCCATGTAAAAGAATATAATTCATCTCAAAGATTTATCAATACAGGATATGTAGGATATGGAATCGGACAGTATTTAAAGATAGATGATAACGGTTTTCAGCTGGTTGAAGATAGATATTAACTGGAAACAGACAGTTTCACGACCCGGATTAGATTATTAAAAAGATAAGCCACATTAACCGGTCCCACGCCGCCGGGCGCCGGTGTATAGAATGCAACCCGGTTTGCTATTTTTTCCTGATTATAATCAGTCTGCAGTTTCCCATTCTTCCGGTATAGTCCAATGCCGATAAGAATTGTAGTCGACTTTACTATATCATGTCGCACAATATTGGGTTTTCCTACGCAACTAATGATAATGTCGCTTTCTGAAATTAAACCGTCTATATTTTTAGTTTGGCTGTGGGCTTGAAGAAAAGAAATCCCATATTTGTGAAAATATTCCGCAACCGGCGCTCCTCCCGACTCTCCCCTGCCAATGACTAAGATCTTTTTTTCAGAAAGCCAATCGTCAAATTTAATCTTTCTTAAGGATACTGGTCTCAGCCAGTAATTCCTCGCAGCTTGCTGCATAAGAGCGTCATCCCGACCAAGCGTAAGCGCGTGGAGGGATCTTTTACTCTCGTTAGCTGGAAGATTCCTCGACTCCACTTCGTTTCGCTCGGAATGACAATTGATAGCTCGCGGCTTGCCACCAGGAGATTCATTTTCTTTTCCGAGCTGTTGATGGACTTGTTGTAGAATTTTAATGACAGATAAGGCAATTGGAGCTTCACAACTGGATTTAGGATGAAAGCCGTCCACATCTTTTTGGGGATTGACGAGAGTCTTGAGGACGGTTTCCGGAATGGATAAGGGGAAGGGCCGCTGGATTATGATTCCATGGATTTCAGGATCTTTATTTAATTTATTAAGCCTGTTTATAATTGATTGACCGGAGGCGGATTTGCCAAACTTAATAAGTTTAACTTTTATGCCAAGATCCGCTCCGAATTTTTGTTTTTGCCTGATATAAGTTCGTATGCTGTCATCCGTATCACAAAAAACTATGGCCAGTTGCGGAGTAATATGTTTATTTTGAAGTTTGGGTACCTCTTTGAGAAGAGATTTTTTTATCTCCAGAGCGATCAATTTACCGTCTATTATCATGATTATTTATCCCCTACTCAAGGCAGGTGGCTGCAGCGATGGAATCATCCTTATCTGAAAATCTCATGAGAATTACGCCTTGTGTAGCCCGGGAAAGACGGGGAATTGATTTTAAAGGCAGTTTGACAATCTGTCCTTTAACTGAGGTTAAGATCAGGGTTTGACACTCAGGTGCAATTATCTGTGCACTGGCAATTTTTCCGGTTTTGCCTGTCACTTTGGCAACCTTTACTCCCTGGCCTCCCCGGTGTTGCTTGGGAAAATTTCCAACTTGTGTTTTTTTACCGATGCCTTTTTCCATAAGAGCCAAAAAATCACAGGATTTATTTTCTTCATTTATTATTTCC
>MFJN01000048.1:36851-45720 GCA_001779235.1 Candidatus Gottesmanbacteria bacterium RIFCSPHIGHO2_02_FULL_40_13
CTCTGACTCCCATGGTATCCCGTCCGGTCGATCTGACTTCATCTTCGGTAAACTTAATCGCCTTACCGTTGTGAGTGACCAGAAGTATAAAATCTTTACCTGTGGAGAGTTTGGCCCATGACAGTTCGTCGTCGCGGGAAAGTTTGACTGCAATAAGCCCGCTTTTTCTGATGTTTTTATACTCTGAAAGCTTCGATTTTTTAACAGTGCCTTTTTTGGTCACCATAATGATGTAAGGATGCGTTTGGTCTTTATCTTTGACGTTAGGATAGGTCAGCACAGAGGTAACCATTTCATTCTGATCGATTTCTATCAGGTTGATAATAGCCTGTCCTTTACTGATACGGGTGCCTTCGTTTATATCCCATACCCGCAACTGATAAACCTTGCCTTTATTGGTAATAAAGAGTATGTTGTCATGGGTTTGAGCGGAGATAAGCTGTGAGATGGTATCTTCACTTTTAGTGGTCATACCGATGACTCCTTTACCACCCCTGCCCTGGGTTTTGAATGTGGATGGATGCTGGCGTTTGATATAGCCGGTTTTGGTGATAGTAATCACCGCATCCTCATTGGGAATAAGCTGTTCGTCGCTAAATTCACCAACTTTTGATTTATAGACTTTGGTCCGGCGGGCGTCCCCGTATTTTTCTTTAAGTTTGACGAGCTCCTCTTTGACAACCTTTAGAATTTTTTCCGGATGAGACAGAAGATCGTTTAAATAAGTAATAGTTTCCCGTATCATCGCCAGTTCGTCTTCAATTTTCTGCCGTTCCAAAGCTGCCAGGCGCTTCAACTGCATATCAAGTATAGCAGTCGCCTGGATTTCCGAAAGTGAAAACCGTTTCATCAGGGAATTTCTGGCATCAATTACGTCTTTGGCTTTTTTAATTATTTCTATGACTTCGTCAATGTGGTCAACGGCAATTTTCAGGCCTTCGAGGATATGTTCGCGGGCTTTGGCTTCCTTAAGTTCGAATTCGCTTCTTTTTCTAATCACCGAATAACGGTGTTTGAGATATTCATCAAGTATGAGTTTCAAAGTCATAGTTTGGGGAGTCCCGTGAACCAGAGCGACCATATTGACGGGAAAACTTGTCTGGAAAGAAGTATGCTTGTATAAATTATTCAGGACTTTACGCGGTACCGCATCCCTTTTCAGTTCGACCACGACCCTTATACCGTGACGGTCGGACTCATCCCTCAGGTCGCTGATTCCCTCAAGTTTTTTGTTTTTCACAAGATCTGCGATATGGGCAACGAGATTGGCTTTATTTACCTGGTAGGGCAGTTCCGTGACGATTATTGCCGATTTTCCCTGCCCGATATCCTCAATATCGGTTTTTGCCCTCATGATGATTTTGCCTTTACCGGTAGCGTAAGCATTTCTTATTTCATCGATATCATAAATCATGCCTGCTGTGGGAAAGTCAGGGCCGATTATGAAATTCATCAATTCGTCCACGCTGACTTCAGATTGAAGAGTTAACTCTTCCTTAGCTGCCGGGTCGATATTGGGTTTTGTGATAAATTTACTTTTTCCGATCAGATAAATTATGGCGTCTATAACTTCAGAGAGATTATGGGGCGGGATCTTGGTAGCCATGCCGACTGCAATTCCGTCTGATCCCATCAAAAGAAGATTGGGGAGTTTTGCCGGCAGCCAGTCCGGTTCCATAAGAGTACCGTCAAAATTCGGGGAAAATTTGACCGTTTCCTTTTCCAGATCTTCCTGGATTTCCAGGGAAATTTTAGCTAAACGTACTTCAGTATACCGCATGGCAGCAGGAGGATCACCGTCGATCGACCCGAAATTTCCCTGACCGTCGATAAGAGGATAACGCATGGAAAATTCCTGAGCCAGTCGGACTAAAGCATCATAGACAGGCGAGTCGCCGTGAGGGTGGTATTTACCCAATACTTCTCCGACAACTTTAGCCGATTTAGTATGACGGGAAGGTGGATAAAGACTCAGCTGATGCATCGCAAAAAGTATCCTTCTGTGCACGGGTTTTAGTCCGTCGCGAACGTCCGGAAGGGCTCTTGAGACGATGACACTCATCGCATAATCAAGATAACTCCTCTTCATTTCCGCAGATATTTCAGTGGCAAGAAGTTTTCCTATATTCATAGATTCGAAAGTCACTTAAGTGACTTAAGTAACTTAGGTTACTTAAGGAATGGTGCGATTAATAGAGCTACGATCTGCACGATTTTCATCATTGGGTTAAGCGCCGGACCGGCAGTATCCTTCAGAGGATCCCCTACTGTATCCCCTATTACAGCTGCTTTATGGGTTTCACTTCCCTTACCGCCGAAATGTCCGTCCTCGATATATTTTTTAGCATTATCCCAAGCTCCTCCTGTGTTACACATAAAAAGAGCCAACATCAGACCTGTGACCACAACTCCTCCCAAAAACCCTCCCAAAGCTTGTGATCCTAAGAATGAGACAAGTATGGGCATCGCAACGACCATGAGGGCCGGGATTATCAGTTCTTTCTGGGCAGCTGCGGTGACGATCTCAACAGCTCTAGAATAATCAGGCAGATTCTTGCCTTCCATGATGCCTTTGATGGTTCTGAATTGACGTCTTACCTCTTCGACGACCTGAAAAGCTGCTTTACCGACGGAATCAATTAATCTGGAGCTGAAAAGGAATGGTAAAGCTCCTCCCAGTAAAAGCCCCACAAATACTTTAGGTTGTGCGATATCTATAGAGGTCAGACCGGTGGCTTCAAAATAGGTGGCAAAAAGTGAACTGGCAGCAACTGCCGCCGAACCGACAGCAAATCCTTTGGTTAAAGCTTTAGTTGTATTGCCTACGGCGTCAAGAGAGGCGGTGACAGTACCTGCTTTTCCCCCTAGCGATGCCATCTCGACTAAACCCTGTGCATTATCGGCAATGGGTCCGAAGGTATCCAGAGACATGATGATGCCGGTTGTCGCCAGCATGCCCATTCCTGCCAGAGAAATACCGTAAAAACCAAGGAAATAAAAACCGGCAAAAATTGTTGCGGCGATAATTACTACAGAAATAAAAGTTGACTCCATTCCCTTGGCAAGTCCGGTAATCAGTAAGGTTCCGGCACCTGTTTTGGCAGATTGAGCTATATCCAGCACCGGTTTTTCTGACGGCCCGGTGTAGTATTTAGTGACGTATAAAAGAGCCAGCATGGAGATAATTCCCGTCACTGCGGCATATCCTGCTTTGGGCTCCCCCAACAGATAAACAGCTAAGATCATAAATATAACCATCGCGGCAACAGCGGAAACGATGAATCCGCGAATTAACGGTTTGATGGGATCTTCCTGATCATTTTTGGCTTTGACAAAAAAGGTACCCAGGATGGAAGTCAAAATAGCGCCTGATCTGGCTAAAAGCGGAAAAACCACGCCTTTCAATCCAAACATGTACCCTCCCAAGATCATAGCTGCGACAATGGTGATGGCATATGATTCAAAAACATCAGCCGCCATTCCGGCGCAGTCTCCGACATTGTCTCCTACGTTATCGGCAATGACTGCCGGATTGCGGGGATCATCTTCCGGTATGCCTTTTTCAATTTTTCCCACCAAATCCGCACCCACATCAGCTGCTTTGGTAAAAATTCCGCCTCCTACCCGCATGAAAAGGGCTAAGAGCGCTGCTCCGAAGCCGTAACCTACCAGTACATTGGTGGCCTGTTTGGCTACCATATCACTTCCCTGTCCGATATATGAAAAATACGACCACATATAAATCAGGGAGACTCCGAGAAGTCCCAGACCTACAACCAACATGCCGTTGACCGTGCCGGCGCCGAAGGCAGTTTTGAGAGCTGGATTAAGTCCGTATTGGGCATTGTTGGCAGTTCTTACATTGGCTCTAACCGCAATCCACATGCCGAAATAACCGATAACCGCGCTAAATAGACCTCCCATAAGAAAAGTTACTGCCATTCCGAGTCCCATTGTTAAATACATTAATACCAAAAGAATCAGCATGAAGACTGATATTACTTTGAACTGTTTGATCAAATATGCCATGGCACCCTGCTTGATAGAATCCCCGATTTTACGGAGTTTCTCGCCTCCTTCACTTTCAGCGAGTACTTTTTTGGATAAATAAAATCCGTATACGAGCGCTAATAGAGAAGTTAAAGGAGCAGTAAATAAAGCAATTAATTGAATATCCATATTTTTCCTCCTGATAATATTTTTAAAATAATATTATACATCCAAATTGGCCATTTTGGCATGAGATTGAATAAATCTTTTTCTCGGCATGACATCGTTACCCATGAGCATCGTAAAGGTTTCGTCGGCTTTAGTGGCGTCTTCAATCGTAATTTGTTTCAAAATACGGTTCACCGGATTCATCGTAGTTTCCCAGAGCTGTTCCGGATTCATTTCTCCGAGACCCTTATATCTTTGGATTAAAGGTTGGATCTTTCCTCCTGACATTTTTTTCAAGATAACTTCTTTTTCCTGATCGTTGTAGGCATATTGTATTTCTTTGCCTAATTGGATTTTATACAAAGGAGGTTGGGCGATATAAAGGTGGCTGTTTTGGACTACATATGGCAGATGACGGTAAAAAAAGGTTAAAAGCAAAGTCATAATGTGTTCTCCGTCTACATCTGCATCCGTCATGATAATTATCCGGTGATATCTGAGTTTCTCAGGGGTAAGACTTTCCGATATGCCCATTCCAAGCGCGATTACCAGATCCTTAATTTCCGAAAATTCCAAAATCCGGTCCAGCCTGGCTCTTTCGGTATTGAGGATTTTACCGCGAAGGGGAAGAATTGCCTGGAATTTGCGGTCCCTGCCCTGCTTGGCACTGCCTCCTGCCGAGTCGCCTTCTACTATATATATCTCCGATTCTGCGGGTATCCGGCTTTGGCAGTCGGCAAGTTTACCCGGAAGCGAGGCGCCCTCTAAAGCACCTTTTCTGATAATTGCATCTTTCGCAGCTTTGGCAGCCAAGCGGGCTTTCGAAGCAAGATAAACTTTCTCAAGTATTGCCCTGGCGTCTGAGGGATGTTCTTCAAAATACATATCCAAAGCTTCGTTCATAGCGCTTTGCACGAGAGGCTGTATTTCGGGGTTGCCCAGCTTAGTTTTAGTCTGGCCTTCAAACTGCAGATCCTGGGAAGACATCTTAATATAAATAACTGCAGTCAGCCCTTCACGGGTGTCCTCGCCGATAATTGAATCATTGCTGTTTTTAAAGGCGCCTATTTTTTTGCCGTACTCGTTAATACTGCGGGTTAAGGCCATCTTAAAGCCGGTCAGATGCGTGCCGCCTTCTGCGGTGTTAATGACGTTGACATAGCTTTCCAGGTTTTCATTAAAACCGTCATTATACTGGATGGCAATCTGCACTTCCACAGCCCCTTCCGTTTTTTGGATAAAAATCGGATCATGAAGGGAAATTTTATTGCGGTTGATGGATTTTACCAGCGCCGATATTCCGCCTTCGAAATAATACTGAGCCTGTTCATTGCTCCTTTCATCATAAAGATGAAAATACAACTTTGGTACCAGATAGGCTCTTTCTTTGACCTGTTTTTTGATGATTGCAAAGTCGCCGGCAATACCCTGCTTAAAAATATTCACATCTAGAAGAAAACTGGAGATGGTGCCGGTTGGAGGCGGATTTTTAATAAAGGTGTTGGGGAGGGTTTCAATTTTCTGTTTCAGATAGTCGTCAAGGTCTTTGATTTCCACGACTTTTGTGGAAGGCTTTCCTTTTTTATACTCCTGCTTATATAATTTGCCGTCGCGAAGTACCGTGACTTTCATCCAGTCGGACAGAGCATTGACGACCGATGCTCCGACACCGTGTAAACCCCCTGAAACTTTATAGGCTTCGGATTCAAATTTGCCTCCCGCATGAAGTTTGGTCATTACGACTTCCAGGGCCGAAGCTTTGTATTTGGGAATAATATCAACGGGAATTCCTCTGCCGTCATCAAGAACTGTAACAGAGTTATCCGGATGTATAATTACCCAGATATTATTGGCAAATCCGGCCAGCGCCTCGTCGACTGAGTTGTCAATAATTTCTGTAATGCAATGATGTATCCCGGCTATAGAAGTGGAACCGATATACATAGCCGGCCTTTTACGGACCGGATCCAATCCTTCCAATACCACAATTTGTTCCCCGGAATAGGAATTTTTTGATTTTACCCTTACCACATATCAATTATAAAGGAAGATAATTTATTTGACAAGCCTTCGAATTACAACCCGTCGGGTTGAATAGCTTTAAACCTTTTCTTCTAATGACAGATGTTTGATTTTCTCAAGCTCTTTACCGTAAGCGATTTGATCGAAAACAAATATTTTATACGATTGCGGAGAAACAAAGTAGCTAAGAATAGGCTTGATATCAATAAATGATGTGCCAGCGTGTCTCAGATATTCCGGAAATGAAGTCCGAGCAGATGAAAGAAGTTCTGCTTGGGTCATTGTACCGGCAACCACAGGATTAATATGAATATAGCGAGAAAGATGGAGAAGCTGCTGGTCGGTCTCTACGTGAACAGCCTTAAACGGCCCTTGGTAGAGCGGACCTACGCGATGGTGTTTTATATTAAAATATTTCGCATAGCTGTTGGAGATATTGGCTAGTGTCTGTGTAATTGCGTTTTCCTGCCGTTGGCGAACAAGTAAATGAAAGTGGTTTGACATTAGAGCATAGGCAAGAATGTCGATGGAATGAGGTGTATCACCTAATTTTTTCATAAACCCATCTCGATCCGGGGTAGAGAGAAGACGGAAGTGGGAAAAACTCAATGGAGGTTTTTGATAACGGTAAAACCCCAGAAGCATGACAAAACGGTCGTATTCCTGATTGGTCGTGAAAAGTGGTCGGCGCTCAACGCCCCGATTAAAAATATGGTACACAAAGTCGTTTACAAAAAGAAGACCGCGTTTTGATGCCACTCTGTCAGAATAACATACCATTTAATTTATGTCAAGAAGATGTTTAAAGCTAATCAACCCGACGGGTTGATTAGATCAGATTTTAGGAAAGCTGAGAAAAAGAATATCCAAAGTGGCTTTGGGATTGATATTTTTTTCAAGATATGATCTGGCATTGAGCGATTTGGTGATCATATTGCTTATCTGTTCCATAGTTAAACCTATATCCTGATGAGGATTCAGCATGATATTCTTCATAACAGTCAGAAGAGAATCGAGAAATTTCAGAGATTCTTCTTTTTTGCCTGTTATTTTTTGGCTGATAAGAAGCCTTTTACCGGGGGAACTTTGGAGAATCTGCCGAAGCAGAACAAATGTAGTTTCGTCGCTACGGATGTCTTTATGAACGGTGGTATCTTTTTCAATTTTGCACCTGGAGACGACCGTTTCAAGAATAAGTTCAACATTTGCACTAGTCAAGAGAAAAAGTGTATCCGGAGGAGGTTCTTCCAGCAGTTTTAACAGAGAATTCTGTGCTTCGGCAGTGGCCTTATGGATATCGTTAATAATAATTAAATTGATGATTTTCTGATATGACTTGAAACGGAGTTTATTTTTAATTTCCCGAACCTGATCAATACCGATGGAAGGAGACGGAAAAATTTCATAAGTTGTGAAGGGCGAGGTATGGTAAAACTTTTTTTGACTTTCAATATAATTATTAATATTTGTCTGGTCATCTGATAGAAAAAGAATCGGTTGCATATATACCCACGTAACTCAGATTTGCAACTGAGTTACTCAGTATATACCCCTCTAATCCGCTTTGCTGCCCCTTCGGGTTGCAAACCGGAGTAAGATGGGTATAAAAACTCTAATATTTATACGTTGACAATTATACCGCAAAACACACATAATAAAATACTGCCCTATGGAAAATGATAAAAGAATACTGGAAATTCTGATAAAAAAAGGAATTATTGATGACAAAACAGCCCAGAATGTCAAAGATGCATCGATTAATTCCGGGACACCTCTGGTAGATATACTGCTACAAAAACATCTAGTTTCTCCTGATGATTTATTTATCGCCAAAGCTGAAAGTTTGAATCTTCCTCATGTTACTCTGGCGGGAAAGGGAATATCACCGGAAATTTTAAATTTGATTCCTGAACCGGTTGCCAGAAAGTACAAACTTATTCCTTTTGTCCTGGAAAAGACTTCAGGACAGTTGTCAGTGGCGATGGTTGATCCCTTGGATTTGCCCCTCATAGCCTTTTTGGAACAAAAGTCCGGCAAGACATTAATTCCGTATTTGGCCCGCGATAACGATATTATGGCCAAAATCGAGGAAGAATATTCTCAGGGTTTGGCAGCTGATGTTACCGAGGCCTTAAAAGAGTCGTCAGATTCCGGCGTTAAAACCATCAATTCAACTCAAATAAGCAATATTATTAAAGAGGCTCCTATTGCCAAAATTGTTTCCACCATCCTGGAATATGCCATCAAAAGCAGGGCATCGGACGTGCATATCGAACCTCAGGAAACAAGAACGCGCGTCCGCTATAGAATTGACGGAATTTTAAACGAAAAACTGGCACTTCCCCGCAATGTTCATGATGCGGTGACGTCGAGGATTAAAATCCTCTCTGATCTGAAACTCGATGAAAGGCGCATTCCTCAGGATGGGCGGTTTAATTTCAAGATGGGTGATGAAGAAGTGGATTTGCGTGTATCTACCCTGCCGACAGTCCATGGAGAAAAAGTCGTCATGAGGCTGTTGAAGAAAACAGGCGGTATTCCGGATCTGCCGGATTTGGGATTGACCGGATCAAATTTGCGCAATCTGGAACTGGCTATTACGCGTCCTCACGGCATAATTCTAGTGACCGGCCCGACCGGCTCAGGTAAAACAACCACTCTTTATTCTGTCCTCACCCGTCTGAATACT
>MFJN01000048.1:45753-48945 GCA_001779235.1 Candidatus Gottesmanbacteria bacterium RIFCSPHIGHO2_02_FULL_40_13
TCGTTGGAGAAATTCGGGACAGTGAAACAACTAATCTGGCGGTTCAGGCGGCTTTAACCGGACATTTAGTTTTTTCGACACTGCACACCAATAACGCCTCGACCTCTATTCCCAGGCTTTTGGATTTGGGGGCAGAGCCGTTTCTGATTGCCTCTGTTTTAACAGCTGTAGAAGCCCAAAGAATTGTCCGCAGAATTTGCCCCAGCTGTAAGACTTCATACTCCCCTCCTCCTGAAATAGTTTCCGATTTTAAAAATATTTTAGGTAATTTATATCCGCAGGATTTAAAGGAATTGGTTATATATAAAGGAAAGGGATGCAAGGAGTGCAACAACAGCGGTTACTTAGGCAGAATCGGAATTTATGAAACTATAATGGTTACCTCCTCCATTGCTAAAATGGTCCTGGAAAGGTCATCAGCCGAAGCGATTGAAAAACAGGCAGTATCCGAGGGAATGATTACCATGTTTCAGGACGGATACCTGAAGATTTTAAACGGTATTACCACTTTGGAAGAAATTTTGAGGGTGGCTAAAGAATAATATGAATATTAACCAACTTCTGGAAACAGCTGTTTTTCGTAAAGCGTCGGACTTACACATACTGGCAGATCAGGTACCGGTTTTAAGGATTAACGGGGAGCTGGTGTTTCTGGTATCTTTTCCGAAGTTAAAGAAAGGCAACATAGAAGAGATGATTTTTTCTTTAATAAATTCACAGCAGAAAGAAGTCTTACTCGCCAACAAAGAACTTGATTTTTCCACAGTTTTAGAGTTGGAAAATAAAAACACAGTCAGATTCAGGGCTAATGCTTATTTTTCACAGGGAGCGATCTTCGGCTCCTTCAGAGTAATATCCACAGTTATAAAATCCATCGAGGATTTGAATTTGCCGCCTATCGTTAAGGAGTTCGCCAAACTGCGCCAGGGTTTGATTCTGGTCACAGGACCCACCGGGCAGGGAAAATCCACCACACTTTCTTCCATAATTCAGGAAATAAATTTGAGCCGTACCGCCCATATCATCTCCATTGAAGATCCGATCGAATATATTTATCCTAAAGGCCAGTCAATAATTTCCCAGCGCGAGATGTATCAGGATACACATTCCTGGAGCAGCGCCCTGAAAAATATTTTCCGCGAGGACCCGGATGTGATATATATCGGTGAAATGCGGGATAGGGAGACCATTTCTTCAGTTCTTACCATCGCTGAGACCGGCCATCTGGTTTTGGCTACTCTTCATACTAATTCAGCTTCCCAGACCATCGACCGGATCATTGACATTTTTCCGGCTGATGAACGCGACCAGAGCCGTATGCAGTTGTCGATGGTTTTAAGCGCCATTATGACACAAAAATTAGTACCCGCTATAGCCGGAGGGAGGTTGCCGGTATGCGAGATTCTTTTAGGAACAGCTTCAATCAGAAATAATATTCGTGACGGGAAAACCCACCTGATAGATAATATCATTCAAACATCCTCAGATGAGGGCATGATGATTTTCGAGGAACATCTCCGCCAACGTGTACATCAGAATAAAATCCTGCACGAAATTGCCTTAGAATACGCGATAAGACCTGATATATATCTGGAATTAATCAAAAGTTAAATTTTTCCATGTCCAAATTTAATTATAAAGCCAAAAATGCTCAAGGATTGGTTCAAAAAGGAATTGTTGAAGCTAACAATGTCAAACATGCTGTCAATTTACTTCATGAAGAAGGACTGTTTATAATCACGGTGAAAGAAACAGGAAAGAGTTTTACTTCCATAAAAATGCCGACCGCGAATGTGGCTTTTGATGATGTCGTAAATTTTACCAGGCAGATTTCTACCATGATTACAGCTGGCTTGACATTGGTAGAAGCATTAAAAATCCTCTCTGAACAGATAAAAAAAGCCTCACTTTTAAAATTGATTACCCATATTCAGGAAGAAGTGCAGGGAGGAAAGCCATTTGCTGATATTCTGGAAAAATACCCCCGGATATTTCCTCCGATTTATCTGGCTTTAGTGCGGGCCGGAGAAGCATCAGGCAAGCTTGATGTGATTTTAGGCAGGCTGGCAGATAATCTGGAAAAATCCCGCGATTTTAAAAACAAGGTCAAAGGTACTCTTGTTTATCCTGCCATTGTGGTGATCGGGATGGTCGTGGTATCAATTATTGTTATGACTGTTGTAGTTCCCAGACTTACCGGCCTTTATAAGGAATTCGGAGTAGATCTTCCCCTTCCGACAAAAATCCTGATCGCCATGTCCAATTTTGTTACTAATCAATGGTGGATGATGATTATCATCATTGTGCTATTTGTATTTTCTTATATCAGGTTCAGCCGTTCCAAATTCGGCCAGCGGATACTGGCAACGATCACTTTAAACGTGCCGGTATTCGGTCCTTTAATCAAGGAGGCAACCTTGGTTGAGATTACCCGTACCTTGTCACTTCTTATAGAAGGGGGCATTCCCATTCTCACCTCTCTTGATATCGCCCGGGACGCTACTTCAAACATGCTTTACAAAGAGGCGTTTGCCGAGGCCCGCAAGAAAGTAGAAAAGGGATACCCCTTGTCTGACCCTTTCAATGAAAATAAACTCTTTCCGGCGATCCTGGGCCAGATGGTATCGGTTGGCGAACAAACCGGCAAATTGGGGGATTCACTTTCTAAACTTTCCAAGTATTTTGAGACAGAGGCAGACAATGCCGTGCGCTCCTTGACAACTATGATTGAGCCACTTATCATGATTATATTAGGCTTGGGCGTAGGATTTCTGGTCATGGCGATTCTACTGCCGATTTATTCCTTAACCAGCAGTTTTTAAACTATAAAAAAAAACAAATGAAAGGGGGTGATAATAATTAAAATCTCAAATCTAAAATCTCAAATATCAAAAGGGTTTACCTTGATCGAGTTGCTGATTGTTATCGCTCTACTGGGTGCTTTAGCTGTAGGTCTGCTTGCTACAGTTGATCCGTTCGAACAGCTGAAGAAAGGTACGGATACGTCACGGCGCAATACGGCATCGGAAATTTATAATGCCATGATACGCTATTATTCAGTAAAGAGTACTATGCCATTTACTGAGGAAATAAGTGCCATGCAGGCAAGTAATGATTCTATGACAGATGGTGCCGAAGGATATCTAAATATGGTTATATCAGCCGGTGAGTTGAAGCCTGAATTTATCGAAC
>MFJN01000048.1:48958-49100 GCA_001779235.1 Candidatus Gottesmanbacteria bacterium RIFCSPHIGHO2_02_FULL_40_13
AAATTTATCGAAGATATTTATAACATCTACAACTATAGGAACTGTCGAAAGACAAAACATTTCTCTCTGCTTCAAGCCAGAATCAAAGTCATTTAGTAATGATCCGAATTCGCAATATGATTCTGATGGTGTGGTCAGCAGC
>MFJN01000049.1 GCA_001779235.1 Candidatus Gottesmanbacteria bacterium RIFCSPHIGHO2_02_FULL_40_13
GCTCCGATTCCAATAACTACCATGGTTCTAGGACGCATTTCACACCTCCGTGTGATTGACTTCATCTTCTGCTTACTTTGGGAGCTGAATCCTATACGAAAGGATAATTCAACTCTTCGACAGAAAATTTGGTCGGGTAAGAGTCGACTTTGCTTTTTCCATAGAGACATATTGATGCCTCAAAGCAAAGTCTATTTGCCGGTGTCCTTTGGGACTTTCCCAACGTACATTACGGGCGCAATCTGGGTTCGGCAACCCAGTTATTTTTTTACTGTAGGAAATCAAGGAAAGAAGAAAATAAATGGTCGAAATAAATGGTCTTGACTATTGACCGCCTATTTTTCACTTATTAAGATGTAAACATGATTTCAAAAAATGATTTCGATAAATTTGAAAAGCTCATCAGGCAAGTAGTTGATGATGAACTAGACAAGAAAATCCCCAACTACATAAAATATTTACCCACAAAAGACGATTTCTTCAGTAAGATGGATAAGCTTATGGGTGAAGTAAAAGCCATGCACGAATCACAAGAGATACACGCCGGCTCCCATTCTGAAATCAACGATCGAATTGAAAAACTCGAAAAAGTTCTTCAGTCTTAATATTCTTCCCTTAATTTCCTACAGTAATTTTTACTTGGGTGCCTTATCAAAAAATAAAATATAGAGATTTAATTCTATCCCACTCATCTCACTGTTCGCCTTTTCAGTTCTATTCGAACACGGCTCACGGAGCGATGTTAGCGGGATAGATTTGCGTATTCCGCATTCTTTGCGGAACGCAAATCTACCTTCTCGTTTGTTAAAGAGCCCGCCCAAACCACATGATTGTGGCGGGCGATGCAGACCCTGTACTTGCGCTCCCTCGAGGCGAGGACGTAGCCCTCGCGAGAGAGTAAGCATAGTAGCAGGGTCAAGATTCAATCCTTCAAGATTTTTCCCCACTTCGCATAAAACTTCGAGGGGCAATGTAGCCGCAAATGGCTACTAATCTTTACAGATTGACCTGAGTTTTTTAAACTCCGGGTAAAGCGCAAGAGGAGAGAGTCTTCTTGCGCTTAACTCATGAATTTAATCTCACAAAAAATCCCTGATTGATTTCTGGTTAGGAAAGATCAAAAAGGGATTTTAAGATATCCTAGTTCTCTCCTACCAGGATGTATTAAGCTATTAACTTAACGCTGATTTTTTTCTAAATTTTAGACCGGCAATTAAGGACGCAGATAGTCCGACAATCGATATAATCCAGTTTTCAGGTCCGGCTTTAGGTATTTGAGGCACTTCTATCACTCTTTGTATACAGAATTGCGATTCGTCATGATCTGTACCGTTGTTGCTGGAAATCGTGTCCACAATATTGATCGGACAAACCAAAGTTTTATTGGCAGGAAGCGCTGTCTCACTTACCACCCGTAAATTCAAAGTAAAAGTTCTTGAGGAATTTCCCGCCAGATTGGACACTGTAAACGTAAGTTTACGGGAATTAGAATCATAGGAAGAATTTTCGACAGCAGCATCAATAGATGAAAAATCGGTAAAACTGGGAATGGAATCTGTCACTGTAACTAATGAAAGCGTCTCATCACCTGAATTTTGCACTTTGAGATGAAAAGGGATAATCGCGCCCGGTCTGTAATTAGTGTTATCGATCGGAAGGATGTTATCCACATAAACTCCTGTGGCGGGATTCCTGACTGTTTTATTGAGAAGAACTTCAGCAGGCCTCGGGCAAGATACTCCGCCCCCGTATACAGGGACACATCCGGCGCTGGCAAGAGCTTGAGGTGTTTTAAAATTAATCAGACTGACGAGTAAAGTCAGCAAAACAACGGCTTTAGCAAAATAGTTTTTTATCATAGATTTAGTCTGAAATTCTCAGGCTGAATAAAAAATCTTTGTGGAGTATAGCACTACCCTATCATCTTGTCAAGTACTATAGGTCTTTATGAGTTCTGAGAGGTTTATGAGTTCAGCAGATAGTTTATCTCCTGTTCCACTTTTGCTTTTTCCGGATCGGAAACTGATAAACTCTTTATCAAGTTTTTATTGGCCTTCAAATCAGAAACCAGAACTATGTTTTGAGCTAGCAATTTTTGCTTGAAAAAATTCGGCAGTGATACCAGACATGTTATGGGATAATATTTTCCTGATTCAATCAGTTCCTGAAGATTATCTTTATCAGGATACCCCCAGGCTGTAACTTTCATCCCGCGGCAGTTGGCGTAAGAAATAACGTCTTTACTGCATTTAGTATTGGTAAAAATCCAGGCCTGATGAAGCTTATGCCTGTCTCCTTCGGCTTTCCAGGCTGATAACACGTCCTGAAATCGGGCATCGACATACAAAGCTACTTTGACGTCGGTCCGCAGTCCCGGCTGGTTATGGAATTTGCACTCGATCAGGTAATGCCCTTCATTTTTGACCGCTAATACGTCAATTTCATGGGAAACACACTTACCCTGCAAGGTGACGTTTGTCTGTACGTCTCTATAGCCTTTCGAAGAAAGAATGGCTGCAACCAACTGCTCAAAAGGAAAGCCTGACGGACCAAGTTCCATGATAGCTCTTTTAAGGTTGTAACTGGCTTCATAATACGGATGGGCGGATCGACCTATAAATTCGCTGATATGACGATAAATCTCCGAGGTCGAAATACCCGGGAAAAGCTTTTCTTCGATATGTCTTACTACCTGATCCCGCAAAACGTCGGGAATTCCGGCTCTTTTGATAGAGTAAATTATCTTCTCCCTGCTGTAAGGCTCTCTTTCACCTGTCGCTTTGATGATGTTGATAGTACTATTCATTATTTATAATATAAACTTCACTTTATCAATGAAACAATGTAACAATGAAACAATGAATCAATGATTTAATGCTTCTATCTTAGCCGCCATGATAAAATCATTCATCGACAAACCCTTAATAGCATGGGTAGTCAAATCGATTCTGACTCTGTTATAGTTTATTTGAATATCCGGATGATGCTGTTCCTCTTCTGCAATTTGGGCAATTTTATTGACAAAGTCAAAAGCCTCCCTGAAATTCTTAAATTTGAATAGCCGGCTGATTTTTTTATCATCAATCACTTCCCAATCACTATTTAACTTAGATTTGTACCCATTTATCTGGCTAGCGGAAAAAGGTTTCGCTCCCCCTTCGCAGGGTACGCATTTTTTTTGAGTTAGATTCATAAAATGCAAATTTTCACTTCACTTAATATATCCCTGTCATCCTGAACTTGTTTCAGGATCCCATGAGATGCTGAAATAAATTCAGCATGACAAAAGGTTATACTTTGGTAAAAAATTATATCAGCGAACTAATCAAATAATCTATGTTGCTTGCCAGTATCCTCTATTTTTTGTCTGTAGGCACAGTATTCGCAGTTCCCGCTTTCCTGCGGAACCTGTTCGCTATCCAATAACTTTTTAATTGCCAATAATGTTGGTTCAATCCATGAATCGTCTCCCTGGTAAGGAATAATGCTTAAGGCAAATTCAAGTTTGCCGTCAAATTTATCACGGTCGCGGCCGGCGTTCGCATAGACAAAATATCCTGTCCGGGATACTTTGAAGCCCATCCCGCGGAAAATCCACTGATAGACTTCCATCTGTTTTTTATATCCCTGTTTATACTGGTCATCAAGGGATATCTCGTGCTGGGTGCTGGTGGATTTGTAATCAACAATCATCAGCTCACCTTGAAGATTTTGCCAGATATCGTCTATGGCACCTGTAACAAGGAAATTTGCCTGTTCGAACAAATATGACGCGCCTTTGAAATTTTCTCTCCAGATGTCCAGGTTTTCGTGCTTGTATGGCAGCACGTCAATTTTGTATTTTTTCATGAGTTCGTGCGGTTTTCCATCTGCGCGAAGAAGGTCAAATTCACGTTTCAGAAGAAAATCTACCGCGCTGTTGAGGTTAAATCCCGGCATAGAGGGCCTGCCGATGCCATACTTTCGATCCAGATAAAAACACGTTTGACATTGCATAAAGAGGTCAATCTTGCTGCGGCTCAGCTTGAAAGGGTCTTGAGAGTGGGGATTGTAGATGTATCGGCTGGATTTGTACATAAAAGAATTATAACATTTTAATTTGGTCATAGTTATTCAGTTCTTCCCGAAAAATAGTCATTGCGAGTGCAACGAAGCAATCTATAGACATATTCGTTGGTAAATACTGAATAGTTACATTTGGTGGTATTGATTTGCAAAACTTAAGGTTATAATATGCTGTCATGAGGAAAAAAATTACCCCTTTGGAATTCTGTAGTAATATCTATAAATTTCCCTTTCACGGTCTGATTCTGATGCTGACCATTACTGATTATAATAATTTTAAAGTCAGCTATCCGATCGGACCTGTTTACAACTCCATCAAGGATATCATGGCCGACAGCAGTTTTTTCGGCAGTAATATGGATGTGGATAATAAACTTTACGTAGATCCTAATACCATCGTTTTACCGATAAAGTTTGAAAAACTTTTTCCTTTGGAGCCCAGATTCTGGAAAAAGCCTTCAGTACATTATTCCAATAATGAAAGAATGGGGCTTTTCGGCAGGCTTATCAAAAATTACCCCTTTTATAAACTGGTAGTAACCCCCCTCAACTACGCCAAAAAAACTATTTTTATGTCAGCTTTTCCTTATCACATCACCTCCGGTGAAAAAATAATAGAAGCCTTTATGCTGAACAGTGATTTTCCGGTTGATGAGAAGTCGAAATATGCGGGCATATACTCGATAGAAAAGGGGTTCCATCTGAACTGGCAGACAGGAATGTTATCAGAACTTAGCTTTACCCAGCTGCAAAAAGACCTGCATTAGTTTTCCGATTAGCCTTTGAGTAGACTGTCAATACCTAATTTAAGCTGTTCAAAAGGTACGGCTCCGGGAATAACCACAGTCTTACCTGTTTTGGTATCAAGAAGAATATTTCCCGGAGTTCCGTTGACACCTGCCTGTGATCCTCCGCTCATTTCATCGTCCACTTTCTTGGCATATGTTCCTTTATCGAAACATTCTGTAAATTTAGCCTGATTTACCCCAACTTCAACAGCTAGAGGCGCCAGTTTATCCAAGGCAAAACCCGTGCCGTTAGCAGTAGTTCTTTCATAGATTGCATCAATATACTTCCAGAAAGCATCGTTTCCACCAAGGGCTGCTACGCATTCCGATGCCTCAGATTCCTTATGGGCGTTTTGGTGAAACGCCAGGGGAAAATGCCTGTATACCCACATCAACTGGCCTTTATAGGCATCCAGAGCCTGTTGGGCTGTCGGATGAAATTTTTTACAGAATGGGCATTCCAGATCCGAATACTCGATGAGGGCGATTCTGGCCTTGCGGTCTCCCCGTACATGATCCTGATCGGTAACTTTAGGCACATTAACAACTGCTTGTGTTGGTTCGTTTGGAGGAGCTTCCTTATTTGCGATGTTTTTACCGGTATCCGCCTGTCCGCCTTTCTCCAAATACTGTACCTTGGTATAAAGCATGCCGATTAAAAAAGCGGCAACCACCAGAAGTCCGCAGATAATCAGAGTAAGTTTATTGATGTCTTGCTTTTCTGTCGCAGGTTTTGGCATTTTAATTTCTGAATAAAATCTATTACAGCACAGTATTGTACAAAAATCAACCCCCCTAAGGGTCTATGATAATGGCAGTGGGTAA
>MFJN01000050.1 GCA_001779235.1 Candidatus Gottesmanbacteria bacterium RIFCSPHIGHO2_02_FULL_40_13
TTTTAAGTGTCTAAAATTTCCTATAGGTGGTTTCTCAATATTTTCATACATAATTTGTGATCATTGGAATTACCAGGTGAAACCTCGTTTTGGAGCTTAATACCAACTTTCTAATATATTTGCGGAGAGGGCGAGATTTGAACTCGCGGTCCTCTTACGAGGACATTCGATTTCCAATCGAACGCACTAGGCCACTATGCGACCTCTCCTTATTTACCATTCATAAAACGATGCAAGGTTTTTCTCTCTTTTCTCCACCAGTCCTGGCTGTTAGTTGTTTCCATCTCTCGCGCCAGTTCTTTTGATTTTTTCAGCTTCAGACAATTGATATTTGCCGACAGCCATTCTTGAGCGTTAAGATTACCATTTTCAATCATTTGTTTCAATTCCAAAATGAGAGCCAAAGTATCGGCGTCATGAACAAGTTTTGATTCTAACGACAGTTTTTTATCGTACTCATCTAAAATACTTAACGTTTTTTTATCATCATTAAGATTGGAAAAGACGTCGCGTCTTGCTTTTTTCTCATCAGTTTTGACATACAAATCAGCCAGTTTGTAAATATCGCCGATCCTCGTTTCCGACAAATCATGGAAAAGCGCCATAGTCAGGATTTTCTCGAGATTTACCTTCAAATTTTGAGCCAGAACAATACTGATTACACAAACCATATAACTGTGTTCGGCAATGGATTCCTGATTGCCTCCGCCCAAAATCTGCCAGCCGGTTCTTTGCAGTCTTTTCAAAGTAGCTGCTTCAAAAAGGAACTTGACTGATTTTTTGTTCATAATTTCTGCGCCGAATCAGACTCGGCAGCCAAGTCTGACTTGGCGCTCCCGACCAGACTCGAACTGGTATCACCGGCTTCGGAGGCCAGTACTCTATCCGTTAAGCTACGGGAGCAAATACTATAATAATTTCAACGCTTCCTTAAATGCTTCTTTATCAGATTTATACGTCAGATCTTTCTTCACTTTTTCCTCATCCCACCACTCGACAGCTGACATCTCTAAATCATGTTTTTTTATATCTCCGTCTAGGTATTCCATCAAAAAGTAATAGACTGTTTTAAAACGCTTCTCTCTTTGCCAGGCATAAAAATAAGAAACAGGAGATTTTAGAGGTATAATTATTTTTGCCTTTACCCCTGTCTCCTCTTCTACCTCACGCAATGCAGTGGTTTCTTTTAATTCTCCCTCTACATGGTCTCCTATCAATCCTTTGGGAAACACCCAACCTTTATGTTGTGAATGTTGACAAACAAGCCATAACAATTCTTCTTTTTGCTTTTTTCGGCCAGAGGCCGATCGTCCTTTGGACGAAAAAACTATTCCACCTGCTGAAAATTCTTTGATCATAATTTTGTCTGCGGTGGGGGCGAGATTTGTCCCGATTCAGAGCGGAGGGTACAGGATTTGAACCTGTGTCTCCCTTACGGAAGAACGGTTTTCGAAACCGTCGCTTTTAGCCGCTCAGCCAACCCTCCGCTCTTATCGGGATTCGAAACCAGGCAGTTTAGCCGCTCCTGCACCCCACCCTTCATCGCTACGTTTACACTGAACGTAATGAATGTACTCCTCAAGGCAAGTCCATCTTAATAAAAAGCGCGCTGAGTGAAACGAGGCGCGCCCACCCAGAATCGAACTGGGATCAGAAGCTCCGCAAGCTCCTACTCTATCCGTTAAGCTATGGGCGCCAAGTCAGACTTGGCTGCCGAGTCAGACTCGGCGCAACACAATGATATTATAGTATTTTGAGGCTTTAATATCCAATCGTGGCTGAGGTTTGGCTTATCCAGTGGTTTCCATAGGAAACTTTCGGCTGACCCAGTCGGACAGCTTGTCAATGAAGCTTTTTTGGGGCTTTTCAAAGTACAGAAGATATTTATCGGCAACTTCTTTCAGTTTTTCCCTGATTTCGGAAGGATAAACAGCCCTGATCTGGCCGGGAAAAGGAAGACGGGTTTGAATTACAATAATTTTCAATCCATGTTTTTCTTCAAACCAAAATCCATATAGTTCTATCCAGCGGAATAGGCGTCCTGCGTTATTAATACCAAGCGGAGTGATTATGTGTGTGACTTCAATCGGCTGAACTGACGAAATAACATAAACGACAAATGCGACGGAAAGTATCACTCCAATCAGCATGAATTCATGAAGAAAAAAGACGATTACCACAAGTAAGAATGTGAAAGCTATAATTGTCTGATAAAAAAGCCTGTTTCTTTTTTTGAAAGGGTGCGAAGGACTGTTCCAGGAAAGAAGAACTTCGTTCAAATTTTGCTTTTCTTTAACTGGAGTACTGGCTTCAAGGGCAGACATGAATAATATTATAATCTGCTTTTACCAAGATGTCTATAAGTTGTATAACTATTTACAGTGTTATAATTTTTTTACTTACCTGATATTACTAAACTGATAGATAAATCAGTTTATCTTCTGGTTGTTGCCGGAATTACTGCCAATATACCGCAATTGACAAAAATCTGGGGCGAGAAAAATACTGCCGGAGTATCACTGATTACCTGGCTGGGGTTTTTGACCGGATCGCTTTTTTGGCTGTCTTATGGACTTATCCATAAAGAAAAACCAATTATTATCTCTAATTTTTTCTTTGTCCTCATACAGCTTTTTATAGTCTTGGGACTCATCCTCAATAATAACGCTTTATGAGTTAGTACCTATTTTGCTTATATTCTGACGAAATAATATTCATTTTTCATTATTCCACTAATAAATAAGTCGCGCTTTGAAATAATCCCCAGTATTGATGATATTCTGTTGTCCTTACCCTCAGCCCAAGTTGTTTAAAAAGTTTTCTCCAGTCCCTATCTGATTTATTGGAATGGGGGTGATTAAGAAACTCAAAGTTCAGTAAACTATCCATCATCATTGTCAGATATTTCTGGATTGGATTTGTAAAAATATCTTCCATTACAATTATCTTTGAGGATACTCTTTTGGCTTCAACAAGTATGATCTTGGGGTTTGGGGTGTGATGAAGAACCGTAATCAGAAGAGAAGTATCAAAACTGTGGTTATGAAAAGGGATTTTCTTCCCGTTATATATGGTAGGAATAATTTCCGGAAAGACACTCTTGTTTTTTATATCAAGAGAAGTGACTTTAAATCCTTTTGCAGATAATTTCTGTGTAACAGTACAAAATCCGCAACCTATATCAAGTATTTTATTTTCCTTACCGAGTAAATTTATTATTACATCTGTTACTTCTCCTGTTCTTCTCTCAACTATTTTGCGAATTATTCTATTTAATAAACCAGATATGATTATCATGAATTATTTATCAAATTATATCTTTTTTATAAATATAGCACTAGAGGGTATATCTCGAAGCCATACATTGACTGGTGCGCTGCGGAGAGGGTGGGATTTGAACCCACGGTCCCTTTGACAGGACGGCGGTTTAGTAAACCGCTGCACTAGGCCACTATGCGACCTCTCCAAATTCATGGCGGACTTCGGCGAAGCAAAGGCGGAGGGTACAGGATTTGAACCTGTGGACGGTTATAACACCGTCACGGCTTAGCAAGCCGCTCCATTACCACTCTGGCAACCCTCCAATAGCCTCACTATTATATCAGCTGTCTTGCTATGAATCTACAATTACCCATGCGCTATCGCTATCCCCCAAACAATCTCAGCTCCATGTTGTTTTAAAGGCTTAGCGCATTCCAGGAAAGTCGATCTGGTCGTAGTCACATCGTCAATCAGAGCAATTTTTCTCCCCGAAAGATCAGTTTCGTCACGTATCATAAAAACATCTTCCAGATTTTTCAACCTTTCTTTTAATTTTAAATCCGCTTGAGCAGTTGTATTAATTTTTCTGAACAGTATTTTTTCTTTGACTGCAATATCAAGTTTTTTCCCTATATAGTGGGATAAGAGACTACTCTGATTGAAACCGCGGGATTTTAGCCTTTGGGAGTGAAGTGGAACTGGAATAAGATAATCAAATTCAGGCAATGTTTTGGACCAGTTGGATATCAGTAAATCTGACATTGACTCGATTAAATCCGATACGAAGCGGTATTTGATAAGGTGAATCGCGTCCTTCACCACACCTCTGAAATGTGCTACGGCAAAAAGACCGTCCAAAGAATATTTGCCTTGGCAGTGTGGATGAGTAGCCCCGTCTATCGCCCGCTTGCCACAGACCGGGCAGATAGGTTTTTCTATGTATTCAATTTTATTGATACAGGGTAAACACAAATAAGCACCAAGCTTATTGCAACCGACGCATCTTCGGGGAAAAATCAGGTCAAGGAAATTCATCTACAATTTCAGTGTGTTTATACTGAGCGAGCCCTAAACAATGTGAAGGGCGAGTCTAAGTGGAGATGTCCGCCGATGAGGCGGAGTCCGAAAATACATATTAAAAACATCTACAAGCGTAGTCTGTTGCTGGTCCTCCGAAGCTTGCGCTAAGAAGGAATATTCCTTCTTCCAATATCTCAACAGACAATAACTGGAAAAAGTAAGACAAAATCTTATCCCGATATTTTGTCAAAAAATCGGGAGCATCCCGGCTGTATTTTCACCCAAAACGCCCCGCCGGATAAAGACGCAATAGATGGCTTAGGCACTCAACATTTGATAGTTTCGTGCGAAAGCAAATGAAGCATTTCGAGCTTTAACTTTTCCGAGAACTCGGTTGGCCAAAGCTAAAATGTCTTCACTATCAGTATTGTCACTGACAGTTGTTTTTTTGATTGATTTTACGAGTGCAATCAACTCGGCTTGCAGATTTTAAAGTGCGATCTTCGTCGATCAGTGCATCCCCAATTTATTTTCCTCTCAACACTCTTTGAACATCCCTGTCAATATCCCGTCTTTTAATTTTTTCCCGTTTTTCAAATTCTTTCTTACCTTGTCCCAAACCTATTTTCAATTTGAAAAACCCGTGTAAATTATAGCATTCCAACGGCACTAAGGTCAAATGCTTTGAAGCCAACTTAGTTTTTATGGAGAATATCTCTTTTTTGTGAAGAAGAAGTTTACGGGTTCGCTTCGGATCGTACCCTTCGGGTCTGGCATAAGGATAAGGATAAATATGGGCATTCACGAGGTATATTTCGCTCCCTAAAATTTTGACATAAGATCCCTCTAGCGACATTCTGCCGCCCCGCAGAGACTTCACCTCAGCTCCGAAAAGGTTCATACCTCCCTCATAGGTATCCAGAATTTCGAAATCAAACCGGGCTTTTTTGTTGATGATTTTTGCTTGATTCATACTAATAGTATATCTTTTTTCGCCCCGGGATAGAAATATGAGGTAAGAAATGATTTTACTGCAAATCTATAGCGTAGATTTTACTGCCTATCATCACAAAAATTTTCTTTCCGCTTTCCGAGGCTATAATCCCGTCGGCATTTTTCAGATCGTCCCACTGGTATTGCGACTCGTAGACACCGTCTTTGTCAAAAATAACTATTCTGGAAAGAGGCTTATCCAGAATATAAAGATATTTATTGCTGTCAGAGGTAGAAAAATTGGTGACGTTCTGGATACTGTCGGATATTCCTTTGAAGCTGAAATCTTCGCTTAAACCTCTGGTAAATTTCAAAATTTCGGTATCGGTGGCTACCCAGACAGACCCGTCAATAATCAGAGTACCTGCCGTAGCAAAGTTTACTCTGACATCGGGATTTAGATAATTACTGCGGGCCGAAAAGCCGAAATCTGTGGCGATATATTTCCAGATGGCGTGATTTTGGCTGTCGAGAAGATACAAATTACCGCCATAAGAGGCAATTGATCTTATGTTTCCCCAACGGTCGTCTTTTTTTATAGCTATTTTTGAGGTTTTGCTTTTTATATCGACCGCAACTATTCCGTCGCTGTTAAAAAGATAAATATTTATTCCGTGTATAGTTATGGCTCCTGCATCTTTGACAATATCGCTTCCGGCAATGACTTCAGCTTTTTTACTGTCGATTTGCAGGGAATAAACTGCCTTATTTTGGTTGTCAAGTATTGCAGTCGTTTCATTGAAGTTGGTAATCTTTGCCCCGGTACCGTCTTTTTTTATGAGGTTCAGATCAAAAAACACAGGCACTGCGGTGAGCTTGTAGATTTTATAGGCTGCAGTTTCCTGAGAAGCGATTTTATCCAGCCATTCCTGAATCTTTTTGTGTTCAGCGGAGTTTTTTGGAAACTGGTTTAAAAACGGACTCAAGGATAATTTGTTAGCAGATAATAATTCCCGCGAGCGGGCGCTGTTTAGGTCAATTAAACTTACTGCTTCATCATACTGCTGGGTAACAAGCTCCATCACCTTATTTAACTCCTCGGTCTTTTTACTGTTTCTGGTGTGATTAATATTGAAAAAAATGCTTGAAGTAAGAAGCAGGATTAAAACTACCGCAATTGTCAGAAGATTTTTCTTGGATTTTGTTTCCGGGCGGATAGCGGTTTGCCGCCATTTTTCTTTCAACCACAGGATAATTTTTTTTGGCTCTTCCTGACTGGACAATTCTTCTTGCGGCACAATTTCCGGAGGTATTTCTACCAAACTTTCTTCTTCTTTCCGACTGCCTATAGATATCAGAAGAACAGCCTTACCGTATGTTTCTGGTTTATCCAAAACTTGAGAAAACATCTCTTCTTTTATAACTTCCAAATTATTTTTGGTAAAAAGCGCATTTCTTTTTGACTGGTCGATGATGGTGTTTAAATCTTCGGCGTATAAAATGATGACATCGCCTGTCATAACCGTACCTGAAATGATGCTGCCTGAAGATAATATTTTACCCAACTTTTCACCGCGAACCATATATCCAATCCCTTTCTGATAACTGCCCAGATAAAGATGATCCTGGTCTAAAAGACCAACTATCAGGTTTAGGGATTGGCCTGTCTTGGCGATTTGTTTCAAGAGGTCGCGGACCACATCCAGATTGATTTCTTTGTGGTTGGTAAACCTGGTCAGAAGTAAATCCAAATTTTCCCGGCCTGACAGCGGGGCCGGTTTTGACGCATCACCTGTTACCTCCAAAACAAGGAAAAGGCCGTTTTCACAAAAAACTCCCCCCCAGTGATTTTCATTAGAAGAGGTGGTAATTTTTTCCGTTGTGAAATTCAGTTTCATTTAGAAAAAAACAAGAATACCGAATAAAACCGCGATCGATATGAGCAGATGAATAATAGTTATAGATAAAATCACTGGCGAGATTCCTGCTTCAACCACTTTTATCATCAATCTTGTTTGCTGAAATAAAAGTATGGAAAACGCAAGGTGAAGAAGAAGAACTATCACTATCAAAAGTTTGAATACAAAGTGGATTGAGGTAATAAGTCCAAACATATTATCAACTGGCATA
>MFJN01000051.1:0-9026 GCA_001779235.1 Candidatus Gottesmanbacteria bacterium RIFCSPHIGHO2_02_FULL_40_13
TGTTCTTTACGTGGGGCCAAGTTCAATTGGTCAATGAACAAGGCGAGGTCAAGGAAGACCTGGGTACAGTCGTGAGGCTTACACAAGATCCCGACGGCGAGCGATTGGCTGTCACGGGAGGTTGGCGCAAGTTTCAGTTCGAAGGCCAACCGGGCCAGAGCGACATCGACGCGATCACTAAGTGGGTGCATACCGCCCTCGCGTCGAACGCAAGCTTCGCCTGCAACGCGCAGAACGATTACGCGGTGAGCGTGCAGGAGATCATCCACGCGCCGAGCGAAGCCGTCGCCGGAAGCGAGCCGACCGGATGGACCGAGGTCGCGCTGAATCCCGCGGGTGATTCGTTCGTTCCCGCCGGGGACGTGCTTGTGCAGGAGAAGGACTGGGACCACAAGGGTAACCACTGGGTTACCATTGCCTGGTTCTGGGCCAACTTCACGAAGCCGAGCGGCAGCAATGCTTGCACGGCCATCGTCGTCACCAACACGGGCGAAAGCTCGTTTTGGTTCCAGGGTGCTCATCGCACTTGGGAATATGCTGGAGGTAATCCGAGCAAAGATGACGTGCAATCGCTCGTGAAGTGGTGGATTACCAAAGGGCTCGAAACCGAGCCCAATGGTGCAGGTTGTGCCAAGCCCGGTGCTTACACCGTGCTCTGGCAAGATCCCGCCATCGCTCCCACCAGCCCGAACGGCCGGCCGTAGTCCCTACCGCTCAAAAAACCTCTGAAAGGAGGGTGAAATGAGCGGTCGCTCATTTGGACGGGATCCGCCTTGGTCCTTATGACGCTAGTTTGATGTAAAGCGCCGTTAGGCGCTATTAGGCAAGTTTCCTGCCTGTGGTCGTTCCTTTCGAGGGACAAGAGACCAATACAGGTAAGGCACTTGACCGAAAAACATCGCAAACAGCGTTGGACAGTAATACTGGTGGATCCCGCCCGATGGGCTGGAATCAAAAAAAGTTGGCCGTAGTCCAACTTGATTGAAGATTCTGAAACAAGTTCAGAATGACAATCAGACGTGCTTATAGAGAGGCACAACTACACGATCCGAAAGGATCAAAGGACAACGAAAGAGTTGGATAAGCTAACTAAGCATGCGCTTAGAATTGTAGCTTTCCGCTACTCTTTTTGCTTTCCTGCTCTACCTTCTCGTTGTTCCCATAAGCTTAAGTTTCTACTTGAGCTTAGGGGAGCATGATGTAATTTAACAATTTAATACCACCCGAACCATACTTACCCCGACGTTATGTCGGGGAGCGTAGGTACGGGGTATAAGAGTTCGTAAGTTGTTTTTCAAACAACAACGATCTCTAATACTTCTGCGTTGTTCCTTTGGCTTTAAAGCTATTTGAAGTCAGAGGAATATAGGCACATTGACCCCGCTACTATGCTTACTTTGCGCCGGAGGCTTTCAGCCTCGCGCTCGCAAAGAGCACAAGTACAGGGTCTGCATCGCCCGCCACAATCATGTGGTTTGGGCGGGCTCTTTGACAAGTGAATAGAGTTGAATTTATGTTATAATAACGGTGTATGGCTGATGCTGTGACAATTCCGGAAAAGAAACTGGATAAAATTCTTTCGATCTTAGATGCGCTAAAAGTAGAGATCAAAGAATTGAAATCCAAAACTCAGAAAGAGCCACCTTACGGAAGTGAGGAATGGTGGGACTGGTCTGATAAGCAAGCAATGGAAGATATAAAAGCTGGAAGATATAAGACTTTCAAATCGGTAAAAGAACTTACAAAACATCTTGACTCATTAAAGTGATTATTGAAGTTCTACTTACCGAACGAGCTGAAAAATCATATACTAAACTTCCATTACACGTAAAGAAAAAGGCAAATAGACAATTTAAGAGATTAATAGATATTCCTCAATATCCATCTCTCCGAGTGAAGAAAAAGCAAGGTGAAAATATATTCGAGGCCAGAGTAGATTATCATTACCGTTTCACTTTTATAGTGGAAGAAAAAACCCTGCGGATTCTCTCAATCGGTCCCCACGACGAAGGCTTAGGGAAAAAGTGAAGCTCCACAAGCTCACGCTCGTGGCATCTTTTTTTTCACAGGTTTCCGCTTAGTGGAGCGGAACCCTGTACCGACCAGTCAGACTGGCCTGGTACATGGGTAAGTTTTCCCAATTACAACTCACAACACACCACCAAACTTTGTTTTCCTGTTTTATCTTTCAAACGATTTGAGTGATGAGACAGGCGAATAATTTTAACAATTTATCAATGAAACAATGAAACAATCTAAAACCTATAACCTACAACCTATATCCTACAACCGGATACCACTGGTATCAGTGATAATGCCGGTCTACAATGCCGGAGATTTCTTATGGCAAGCTCTGGAAAGCATATTTTGTCAAAGTTATAAGAATATTGAGGTCATAGCGATTAATGATGGATCAACCGATAATTCACTGGATATTTTACAAAGATTTTCAAAGTTAGAAGTTAGATTGAAGATTTTAAATAACGAGAAAAACATCGGAGTAAGTGGTGTAGCAAATATAGCTTTAAAGCATGCGAAAGGAAAATTTATCGCAAGAATGGATGCAGACGATACTATTCTTCCTGACAGAATAAAAAAGCAGGTAGAATTTTTACTTAAACATCCTGACGTAGTAGTTGTGGGTGGACAAGTGGATTTAGTCAGTAAAAGTGGTACATTTATCGTCCATAAGAATTTTCCACAACATAATGATGATATTATCAAGTTGGCTTTTACGGCAATGCCTATTCAGCAAGGTGCCATGATGATAAATCGCGATCTTCTGCCGGAAAATATTATTTGGTATAGATATAAATATGCCACTTCTGAGGATTTAGACTTTTTCTTTCGTGTTTTCCAATTCGGTAAAGCCGCAAATTTACCCGATACAGTTTTATATTATCGTCAGCATGGAGATAGTCTCACCCAAGTAGAACTGCCGAAAGAGATTTTCTTACAGGCTTATCAAATACGAAAAGAAGCTATTAACAAATACAAAGTAAATATAGACTTATACACACGTTTTCTAATGTTATTTCAATATATTCTTGTTCTTATTTTACCAAGTTCTCTTATTTATCCGCTATATTATATATGGAGAGGATTAAAACCCTTTCGCTATCCAAAAGTAAATATTCTGCGATTTATCGAGCATACAATGTCTTATATACTCTAATAAAAGCTATGAAATTAAAAAATTACTTTCCCGTTATTATACTTGCTTCTATATCCATACTAATTGGAATTTTAAATTATAAATCCGGTATCTGGCTTACCGGCTGGGATAATCTACATCCGGAGTTTAATTTTTGGCTCAATATTAAGCGCTCTATTTTTGCCGTCTGGCAGGAGTATCAGGGACTTGGACTTCTGGGAGGAATGGGACATGCTTCGGATTTGCCGAGACAGATATTTCTTTTACTTTTTTCTTTATTTATAAAAACTAATTATCTGCGGTATATTTGGATCTCACTGATGCTAATTATAGGGCCAATTGGCGTTTATCAGCTGTTGCATACAGTACTTCCTTATGATTTGAGTACCGATAAGAAAAAAATATACGGATTTTTGGGAGGGTTATTTTATCTTCTAAATCTGGCAACAGTCCAGATTTTTTATGTTCCTTTTGAAGCCTTCGTGACCCATTACGGTTTTCTGCCCTGGCTTTTGGCGTTCACTTTTTCCTATTTACTATCCGGAAATCGAAAGACTTTAATATATTTTATTATCTTAAGCCTGATAGGAAGTGCGCAAGCATATGTACCAACCTTATTTGTCGTTTACTGCATGGCTTTATCGCTGATTTTTCTCTCAGAATTGTTCAAAAAAAACAAAGTTCAGAGGTTGAAAAAAATTCTAGTTCTGGTATTTGCAACTTTTATTATTAATGCTTACTGGCTTCTGCCGTTTCTTTATTTTACTGCTACATCTTCATCGGTAGTTTCTGCAGCCAAAGAAAATTATATGGCAACAGACGATATCTATTTAAGAAACAAAGAGTTTGGAACGATCCCGAACGTAGCCTTAATAAAAGGATTCTGGTTTAAGTTTGTCGATTATGGCGCCAACCGGGAGCTTAATTATATGATAGACCCTTGGCTCCGATATTCAGCTTCTCCAATAATTTTATTATCGGGATACTTTTTCTTTTTTCTAATACTTCTCGGTTTGCTAAGTCAATCTAAAAAACGATCAGAATTTTCTTATTCTCTTATCCTTCTTTTTATGCTTCCATTTTCCATGTTGCTCACAGATACATTTCCTTTTTCAGAATTAAATAATGTAGTCCGAAGTTATATACCTCTATTTTCGCAGGTATTCAGAGTACCTTTTACAAAATTTGCAATTTTGGCCTCCCTTACCTACAGTATTCTTTTTGCATTTGGAGTTGGTTCATTAGTTTCGATCATGGAAAAATATTACAAGAGAGCATCGTTAATTATATTACCGATTCTGGTTCTTATTTTTATTTATGCTCTTCCCATATTTCAAGGAAAACTGTTTTACGATAACGTGAAATTGAAGATTCCTGATGAGTATTTTGAAACTTTTAAATATTTTTCTAATAAAGGAAATACCGGTAGAATTGCAAATTTTCCGCAAGCCTCTTACTGGGGGTGGAATCACTATTCCTGGGGAGGCAGGGGATCTGGCTTTATTTGGTATGGCATCGAAAATCCCATACTCGACCGCGCATTTGACGGATACAGTACCTCAGATGAAAACTACTACTGGGAGATTTCGCAGGCAATTTATTCGGGAAATCAGGAAATGTTTGAGAAGTCACTCGATAAATACCAGATACTGTGGCTGCTGGTTGATGATAGTGTTATAAGTTTTTCCTCTCAGAAGGAGATTTACTTTAACAAGCTGGATGAGATGATAGGGAAATCTCAAAAGATTACCCCATCAGCAGTTTTCGGCAAGATCAGAATATACCGGGTACTTCTTACTTCGGAACCTAAAAATTTGGTTTTTCTCTCAAATTCCTTAGTCAATATCGGGCCGCAATATAAATGGAATAATTATGATAAGGCTTATGAAGAGTATGGAAATTACATCTCAGATAACAGACAACAAATAACAGATAACAAAACTAATAATTCCAATGACCTAAAACCTATAACCTATAACCTACAACCTGATGTTTATTACCCCTTCCGCTCGCTTTTTACCGGCAGGAAACAGGAAGAGTTGGAGTTTGGAGTCGAAGACTTGGGTACATATTTTTCTTTTAAGACCAAAATACCTAAAAGTATGGAGGGGGCAAAGTTGGTGATCCCGAAATTTGGAAATGAAGTTTTTAACGTAGGTGAGATAAATCTGGATAATATAGTTTCCAAAGATCCGCAAGTTTTTCTTGACGGAGAAGTAATTCAAATTCCTCCACCACTACACCTCGCGGGAATCATGGCTTCTCCGCCAGAGGTGGATCAGCCTGCCACCCCCGAGGTGAAAATTAGCTCGGAGGTATCTTTGACACTTCCTTATATTAAAGAAGGGAATCTGGAGGTAAGGGTACCAAAGGTAGGTGGTTTATACAGTTATGACAGTAATGTAACCTTCGATGTCTTTGAAAATGTGCCTAAAACCTGTGACCAGTTTAATAAAGGTCTTTTGACGCAGGAAACTGTTATAGAAAACAATACCAAACTTCTCAAACTTACCAGTGTCGGATCCAGTAACTGTCTGGATATGGATTTAGGAAATCTTGCTCAAAGGTACGGTTATCTGGTGACCGTAGAGAGTAAGAATGTGGAAGGCAAAAGTTTGCTTATTTCCGTCATCAATAAAAATTCCCAAAGAAGTGATTTAGAGACTTATCTTCCCAAAAAACCTCTAACCTATAACCTAAAACCTAATACCTCATTCTTCATCCTTCCGCCAATGGAGCCGGATGCGATAGGCTATACTCTTCATTTTGATAATATTTCAATCGGCAGGGTAAAAACAGTGAATGAACTAGGAAGAATTACCGTCAACCCAATTCCATACAAATTTCTTACCAGCCTGAAAATCGTTACAGACTTATCTGCCTTTAAGGGTCAGACCCTTAAAGGGGATATCAAAGTGGATCATCCTAACCCGAGTTTTTACAAGGTGGACTTATCTGCTGATTCGACTTTGACCCCCAATACTTATATGGTACTATCTCAAAGCTTTGATAAGGGGTGGAAGGCGTATGAAATCAGTTGTCAGTTGTCAGTTGTCAGCTGTCAGCTAAAAAAATTATTTCCTTTTATATTTTTCAAAGAAATAAAAGATCACGTTTTGGTAAATAATTGGGAAAACGGTTGGGATTTATCATCAACTTCTTACAACCTGCAGCCAGTCACAATTATTATCGTCTATCTGCCCCAATATCTGGAATATCTGGGATTTTCATTACTTGTTATTTTCTTAGGATTTCTATTTTTAACACGAGAAAAGAAATATCCTCACGGCATAAAAATCGAGCCGGTAGTTAATTAAATCTCCGATTCACTTTTCCAATAATTTTGCCTATTTACCCTACTTACTCGTTCCGACTGAGTCGGGACAATTTAGTAGGGTATATACTGATTCCAAATTACGATAAAAGAAGTATACTAAGCCTAATGGCAAAAGTTTCTTTTTGGAAAAAGTTTATCGCTCCTGTCTTTACTTTACTCATTGTCATAATCGTCATAGCCTCATATCCCTTATACCGGCAATTACTTTTGCAAACGGGACTCATCAAGCAGGGAATTCAAATAGCAGGGACAGGTTCGATGTTTCCCACCTTTCCCAAGGGAACGAGTGCCGATGAGGTAATAAATGCCAAAGAAATTGTAGCCTGGCCCAAGATGAAAGTTTTTCCGTCGGGATTTAACCTGTTCGGTATTAACTTTTTTTCATACGGCCTTCAAAGAGGGGATATAGTTGAGATTGAAAATATTAAAACCGAAGAAATAACTAAAGTTAAATATAATGAGGTAGCGGGATTTGTCAAAAGGGTAATCGGGCTATCAGGCGATAAAATCGAACTTCGTGACGGATATGTATACCTCAACTCTAATATCCTGGACGAACCTTACACCGCCAAACCCCGGTCAACCTACGGCGGAGATTTTCTGCCTGATTGCAAGGTGTTGACCGTACCACCGCAAAAAATATTTGTCATGGGTGATAACCGCAAGGCAAGCCTTGATTCCAGATTTGACTTAGGGCTTATCGATGAAAAAGATATTCATCTTGTAATTCCAATTGACCAGCAGGAAGAATACAAAACTACTCTTCGGGATACTAAATTTGATAGAACACTCGCTCATAAACCGACACTTGATGGGTATGATTTTGTTTCGCTTTTAAACGCCAAAAGAAAAGAAAAAAATATTAAACCCCTTACCTATTCTCCACTTTTAACTCTTTCCAGCGGAAGGCGCGGCAGGGTAATGATTGACACTGATGACTTTTCTTTTGAGGCAACCAAAAGCGGAATTACGATGAAGATAGCCGTTAAAGAAGCAGGTTATCAGAACAAGCTGCTTGCCGAAATTTCTACCCGGGGGTATTTCGAATCATCGGAACTCCTCGAAAATTTTTTGGAATTCCCTGACACTAAAAAGTTGCTTTTTAGTTCAGAATATCAGGATATCGGAATTAACGGCGTAATTGGAGAAATACAGGGGTGTCCTTTGCAGGTGGTAGCAGTGCATTTCGGCGGATATGTTCCTCCCAATTATCCAAAAGACGTAGTAGATGGCTGGCAGAAACTTTTGGACAATCTTAATGAGGCTTCTTCATTTTACGAAAAATTTAAAAACAGCGATGGCATAGATCAAAAAAAAATCAGCGAATTATTAAATGCGATCGATCTCCGGCGAAGCCATGTTCAGAAGGTTGTCGTCAGAATGAAAGCAAACCAGTGGTTGACAGACGGCGAACAAAAATATGTTGACGAAGATAAAGCAAATAGTGACAAGATACAAACATTAATTGAATCATTGTCCCATTAGTTTCATGAGAAAACTTAAATTTTCTATCAAAGACCTGCTAATTAATTTTTGGCCGTATTTAATACTATTAATTCTCACCCTTTTTTATTTCCGCCACGTCTTAATCCTAAAGCCGGACCAGATAATTTACGGAGGGGATTTATTAACTCAATTTTATTTTTGGAAAGGTTATTTGGTTGACAGTATTAAAAATGGCTTTATACCGTTCTGGAATCCGTATAATTTTTCAGGAACACCTTTTCTGGCGCATCCGGCTATCGCAGCGTTTTATCCGGGTACCCTAATTTTTCTATTATTCCCGCTTAATATGGCTTTCTCGATAAATTATTTCATCCATATAATAATAGGCGGTTGCGGTATGTATTGGTTGGCGCGAAAATATTCAGATAAAATTACCGGTGTAATAGTTTCTTCGTTATTTATTTTGAGCGGTTTTTTTGCAGCCAGAATCTATGCCGGTCATGTTGATCTGCTGACAACAGCCGTCTGGGTACCATTGGTTTTTAGTTCTTATAAAGATTTATTGGAGTCTTTAACTTATAAGAAATTTTTATTTGCAGTCTTTTTTTTAAGTCTGATGATTTTAGCCGGATATCAAGCTTATATCTTATCAACCGCAGAATTTCTTCTGGGATATACGTTATTTATTTTACTTAAAGAAAAGGATTTTAAATTTACTTATATTTTCAACCGATTATTTTTATTTATAAGAGTTGTTTCAACTAGTGCCCTAATTACGAGTGTTCAATGGTTGCCAACCTGGCAGTTGACTAAATTGTCTATAAGAGGTCAAGGATTTCCTTATGAACTAGCTTCCTGGGGAACGTTACCTTTGACTGGTCTTAAGTTATTTTTTCAACCTTATAATCGGGATGAATTGAATAAAATTACCTTTAATCTTGGTGGAGGACCGGTACCAAATCCATTTGATCATTTTGTCGGCAGATTACCATTAATTATTATATTTATTTTTTTAATTGTTTTGCTTATTAATGTATTAATTTTTGGAAATAAAAGAAAAATAACAATAAATTATGATTTTTGGTTTTT
>MFJN01000051.1:9039-16415 GCA_001779235.1 Candidatus Gottesmanbacteria bacterium RIFCSPHIGHO2_02_FULL_40_13
ATTTTTTTCTTATGGATTTCTTTGGGAAATAATATTTCACCCAATTTGCATTTTCTTCTTTACCAAATTATTCCTTTATACCGCTTCATTAGGATACCATTACAAAATTTAATTTATGTTGTTTTTTTAGTTCCGCTCCTGACAGGATTAGTTCTTTCTTTATTTAAAAATAAGATTATAAAACTTATTCTATTGATATTTTTTATACTCGAACTTATTCAATTTAATCAAAAATTAGTTTTTACAACCCGGATACCGGAGCAAAATTATGATAAAAAACTAGTCAATTATCTGGAGAGTGAAACCGGACAGGCAAGGCTTCTTCCTCATTATCGAGTCATATCACCGGTACTGCAATCTCTGGATTTAAACTCTTCATTAAAATATCATTTATATACTACCTCAGGTTATGACCCGGTCATTTTACAGAATTATTATCGTTTTATTGATTTATCAAATAAAACTTTAGACAGCTCGTTAGTTTTTTTTAATGTAGAAATACCGCCAATTAAACTAAACCAGAATACCATTGATTTATTGAGTGTCGGTTATATTTTAGAAGAAAATACAAATAGTCTTGATTCTTTTTATGAAAAATACTCAAATCAATTCATACCGGTTATAAAAAATGACATATTTACACTTTATAAAAACAAAAATACCAAACCACGTTTTTTTGCAACCAATAGTGTTCAAAAATATTCTTCATTGAAAGATATTGAGTTTGCGCTTATTCGCAGGAATTTAGATATAGCTGAAGAATTATTTATTCTTGACGATATAAATAATTTAAGTAAGGAGGATGTTAATTGCGTAAAAGATAAGATTGGAGATGTAATAATCAGCAATTTTTCTCCAAATAAAATTACACTGAGCACTCAAAGTAGTTGCGATGCCTATCTTTCTACCAGTGAAGTTTACTATCCGGGCTGGAAGGCCAAGATTGACAATAAACCTACAAAGATATTTCCGGGTAATTATGCTTTTCGAGCTATTTTTTTACCCAAAGGAGTTCATATAGTCGAATTTTATTACTCTCCAATAATTTATTTTATTGGTCTACTGATTTCGATTATATCCCTAACTATTTTATTTTTATTAAGTAAAAAAGTGATAACTGGTAAACATTAAAATTCATATTTCTCTGATAATTTCTGATATAATACTGAAATGGCAATCAAGTGTTTCTTGTGTGATAATGATAAATTTGCATCTCTAAACAACTCCCTCAATTTAAAAAAGTGCTTATTTTGCGGGTTAGTTATTAATTCATTGCGTCCTGATTTAGAGTCGTTGGAAGAATATTATTCAAATCCGCACTATTATGATTATTGGAGTGATAATATATCGGATAAAAAAATTGAGAAATTAAAAAAAACTACTTATGGATATTATTTATTTAAGATAAAACAATACTTAACTAAAGGTAAATTTCTTGATATTGGTTGTGGTTTAGGATATGCATTAGAAACTGCTTCAAAATTAGGCTGGCAATCTTATGGACTTGAAGTATCAAGCAAGATTGCAAAAATCACTCAAAAAAAGTTTGGTAAAAAGATATTTGTAGGTTTACTGGAAAAAAGTAAAATTCCTCACAGTTTTTTTAATTTAATAAGTTTATTTGATGTTATTGAACATTTCAATAATCCTTTGAAATGCTTAACTTTGATAAATAATTTACTGGTTAAAGATGGATTTCTGATGATCGTTACTCCAGATATTTATAGTTTGACCGCAAAACTTTTTATGACATATTGGCCACACTTTTTACCGGAGCATCTGACATATTTTTCATACTCAACATTAAAGAAAACATTAGAAAAGAGTGGTTTTGAAACAGTATATTATGAACCTGCTAAAAAATATCAAAATTTTGATTATATAGTACATCGGCTCAGCATCTATCCTAAACCTATCTTAACAAGAATAGCTAAATTTGCAGATCATTTAATACCTGAAGGATTAAATCAAAAAATGTTTCCGCTGAAAACCGGTGAGATGTTTATATTAGCACGAAAGAAAAAGAATATCAGTTTTTGTAAATAAAAACTAAAGGTGTTTCCTGACTTTTCAGTGTAAAAATCGGAGTGCGGTTTTGTATATAAGGATAAATATTATACCAACCGAAAAAAGATTTACGATTGAGAATAACCGTATAATCACTTTTTGTATAAATAGCGTTGTCCGTATAGGTAAGATTGTTTAAGTTTAGAGAAGTCTTCAAATCGTCCCTTAAATATAATTTAGCAATGTCAGGAGCCATTGCTACAGTTATTTTCGATCCATAAGGCGCATATTTATTTAACCAATTCATGCTCGATTTATAAGAAATTGTCCAAAAATCAATATCAAATAACTCTGAATTTTTTTTTGAAAGATTAATCATTTCGTTGAAATAACTAGTTTGATAAGGATGAACTGATATTATCTGCCAAAGTAAATAAATGAAGTAAAAAAAATAAATTGAAAAATGATAACAAGCAGAATACCGTATTGTACGAACCGCTTTTTTTAATAGTAACATTGTCTGAACTATACCTATTCCGGATATGACAGATAACGGGAAAACGATTTCCATAAAATGTCTGATGTCATCAATTACCAACATCTGTGGTTTTAAAAAACGCAACAACGGAATAAAAAACCAGAGGAAGATGAGCCAAGAAGATTTATTACGATTTTTCATTGATTTAATCAAGATAAATAACCCGATAATGAAAAAAATAAGAATTGGTAGAGGTGTTGTCACGGCCAGCATACCGAATGGATAGTGCCATGGAATATTGACACCCGAATAATAAATTTTACCGAAATATAAAACCGGCATATTCGTGGTTGAAGTGGTATATGTAGATATCGATTCAAAAAATCTGTCAACAGGGTGATCCCAAATAATTAACCAAAACAGAAACATGAGAATAAACGCAGAACTTAGTGGAATTGCCAGCGTTTTTATTCTTTTCTTAAAAGAAGATAAGTGAAATGGTAATAAGTACCAAAAGGCTACGATTAAGGGAATAAACACAGCATTGATCTTAGTGAGTAAAGATAAAGATAGAGCTAAAATTACCGATAGTAAATTCCTGAATACGGGACGGTTGTGATACCGGTAAAATAAAAACAAGGAAAGTGTAAATAAGGTAGCCTGTGGAATATCTTTCATATTATTATGCAGATGCCCGAAATATCTGGGAAGAAGGGCTAAGGTTAAGGAAGATATAATGGCTAGAGTCGGATTTATTAATTCGCTTATAAATAAAAATAGAATTCCTATACCCAAAGATCCCATAATTACACTAAACAAATTATAAGCACTGTCCCACGGGAGAAGTTTAAGCTTTTCAAAAAAAATAAGATAGAAAGTAGTCGGGATAATATCCGGGATAGGGTTTGATGCAAACATAACAAAATTATTTTCTTTAACAGGCAATCTTAATTGTTTTAATCCTGCATTAAAATGATAGGTAAAGTCCCACGTAACCCCATAATCATTTATAATGGCCAGATTAAGTGTAAAATATAAAATAGTCAGAAAGCACGCGATAAGATATAATTTATACTTAATCCAAATCTTTTTTAGGATAGTCATATTGAGGAAATTATATTTCCGCTTAATCCTATGATAATATATTTGCTTATTAATTCACAATTTTAAAAGTATGAAATTAGCCTTCATTTCATATTGGTCATGTCCTCTGGAAAGATTAGGGGTTTTAAATGCAGGAGGAATGAACGTCTATGTTTATAATCTGGCAATTTCTTTAGGAAAACTCGGCCATAGAATCGATATTTTCACCAAAACTCATAATACAAAAGAACAAAAAATCTTACAGTTGAACCAGAATATCTGCCTAATTCATTTACCTGTGACTTACAAAGATCCATATTTGGATGTAAATCCATACGCAAATAATCTTACTCAATATATTCGGAGCAACAATTTGCACTATGACGTATTACACTCCCATTATTTCTATTCGGCATTAATTGCGAAAGTTTTATCACAAAAGTTAATGATACCTTCAATTGTAACTTTTCATACCACCTCCGCAGTGAAGTTTATTTATGGAGGCATTAAAGATAAAAAAAGAGAAAAACGGGAATTAGTAATTGTCAGGGAAAGTAATGCAATTATTGCCTCTACCGAATTGGAAAAACATGATCTCATGAAATATTATTACGGAGATTCTAAAAAAATATTTGTTATCAGTCCGGGGGTAAACCATAAAGTATTTAAATATCATGCCAAACTTTCCTCAAGAAAAAAATTGCAGCTCCCGCAGTCTAAAAAAATCATATTATTTGTCGGGAGAATAGATCCAATTAAAGGAATAGATCTTCTGATTAAAGCTGTTTCCGATTTAACCAAAAAATTTCCGGATTTCGAAAATAAATTCAGAGTTTACATCATCGGAGGAGATATTAAAAACCGGAATTTTTGGCATAATCATGAAGTCGTAAAAATTAAAAAATTAATCAGCAGCCGGAGACTCGATTGTTGTGTAAAATTCTTAGGCAGTAAAGCGCACCATCTTTTGCCTTATTATTACTCAGCAGCAGACATAGTGGTGATGCCGTCTTTTCATGAATCTTTTGGTTTAGTGGTTTTGGAGGCAATGGCCTGCCGAAGTGCAGTTATTGCTTCAAAAGTCGGCGGACTGAAATACCTTATCAAAGACGGGTTCAACGGAAGATTATTCGAAAACGGTAATATAGTACAATTTGCCAGGATAATCTGGACACTTATTAATGATGTTAAAAGCCGATCCTTATTGGGAGAAAATGCTTTCAAAACCAGTCAAAAATATTGCTGGAACATTCAAACCCAAAAAATTTTGGATATTTATAAAAAAATGATGTGAAAACAATAATTTATTTCATGCGTCATGGCGAAGTTTATAATCCGTCTCAGGTACTTTATGGCCGCCTGAAAAGATTTCGTTTATCCGAAAACGGAATAAAACAGGTAGAAAAAAGTGCGCTATTTTTTGAGCGGCAAAAATTAGATAAAATATATTCCAGTCCGCTTTTACGTGCCAGGCAATCGGCTCAAATAATAGCTGATCGTGTCAGGAAAAAAGTTCAGATATCGCAATTATTGACGGAAGTAAAATTACTTCATCAGGGCATTTCACTGGAGAAGTACCATAGGGAGTTACAGCCCTTCATCTATGACAGTAAACATCAAAACGCAGGACAGGAAAGTATAGATGAAATTACCATACGCATGATGAAATTTGTTAAAATTATTAATTCAAATCATAAGAACGAGTCGGTACTTGCGGTTTCTCACGGGGACCCGATTCTGATATTAAAAACACACATTTCAGGTAAAAAATTCACCTGGGCTTACAAAAAAAATAATTATTTATCAACTTCCCGATGGTTTAAATTGGAAATCAAAGAAGGTAAATTTACGATTATTTAAACTCTATGCTGAAAAGTTCCATCCGTATCAAAGCTTTGATTACCGGCTTATGTCTGACAGTACTTTTTTTAATTCTAAGCTGGATGGTCGGACAAGACCGTTTTCGGAGCCTGGATTACAACCTGATGCTTTATCTGCAGTCGCTTATAGGTCGTAATTTTGATAAACCGCTCTCATACTTTACGCTCTTTGGCTCGACGGAATTAAGTTTTATTGCTTTAGGTCTGATATTTATTATTGTTCTGATTAAAAAAAAACATGTTTTTTTGGGGCTGACACTTTTTTTTATCATTTATATTATCGAGTTGATGGGTAAGTTATTAATCTTTCATCCCAAACCTCCGCCGATCTTTAACCGCTATGCATTGGATTTTCACTTCCCGAGCAGTTTTATCGTCAACACAGTCTCATCATTTCCTTCAGGACATATGGCCAGAAGTACATTTATATCTCTGATTATTCTTTTTATAATGTTATGGCAAAATAATAAAATATCACTAAAAATCTTTCACACACTTTTAATTACCCTGTTTATCGCAGGGATGTTTATCAGCCGGATTTTCCTGGGTGAGCATTGGTTTTCAGACGTGGCAGGAGGCATGATCATAGGTTTGGCGGTAGGATTTTACACTATAGCATCGTGGTGAAGTAATTAAATATGGAAAATATAATTGAAAAATATCTTGATAACTGGCTCAAAATGAAAATAGGGCAAGCCACTATTAATTGTCCTTATTTTGCCAATAAAATCAGAAATGGAAAAGTAGTTTTATCCGGTTTTATGGGAGGAAAAGGTGATTATGGAGACATTAAACAGGAGCTTAGCAGGGTTGTTTACGCTAATGGACCAATCAAAGACAAACAGGAAATCTTCAAACTTGCCAGAAAAAATAGAATCGGCATTGATTGTTCAGGATTCGTTTACAGGTTTCTTGCGGAACTTGTCCGGTTAAAATATCAAAACTGTGAGGTTTTGAGTTTGGAACAGGTGTTTCCTGACGGCATTTACAGAACAAATGCTGATAAATTAACCTTAGGCACTCATGTGATAAAAATTAATTTATTTTTGCAGGTGAGATTAGGAGATTTGATAAGAATTAATAATGGCCGCCATGTGGCAGTAGTCGTTAAAAATAATAATAATATGATTACATACATCCATTCATCTAAGATGACGAAAGAATCAGGAGTCCACACGGGAATAATTATGGTTGATGATTTTAACAATAACTTAAAATGGAGAGAAACCACCAAAAATGATATTAACTTCGGAGTCAAATATTTTCATCCTCAAAATGGCGACGGAATATTCAGATTGAAAATATTCAACCCATGAATTCCAATTTCGTTGATACATATAAAAATAAAAACGTACATATAGTCGGAGTTACAGGGTCCGAAGGAAGCAGTGTCTTACGTTACCTTTTGCAACATAATTTTTCCAAAATAACCGTGCATGATTTTATTGACAGGGAAAACCTGGCTAAAAGCTTCCGGATGTGGCATAAAGACACAGATCCCGAAAATAAAATTAATGCCCTGAAAAACTTTCTGAGAGACCTGGAAAAAACAACATTATGTGACCGGAATCACTACCTGAATAATATACTCACAAGTGATTTGATCTTTGTTCCTCAGTCATGGAGGCTGTATAAAAAAGAGAATTTACTTCTCTGGGAAGCATGCCGGAAAAGTATTCCGTTTTATTCACTCACCAGACTTTATTTGGAGCAGTCAAAAGCCAAAACTATCGCGGTTACCGGAACTGTGGGTAAGGGGAGCACTGCCAATATGATTCATCAGTTGTTAATTCTTTCCGGGAATTCATCATATTTTGCCGGAAATGAAACCTGGAGACTGCAGGTAGCTGACAGGCTTGATGAGATGAGCGATCGTGATTATCTGGTATTGGAAATATCCCACCGGCAGCTGCAGGACGGTTTGGATA
>MFJN01000052.1 GCA_001779235.1 Candidatus Gottesmanbacteria bacterium RIFCSPHIGHO2_02_FULL_40_13
CTGAATTTCTTGTGTCATGTGGTAACGATTATCTCAAATCGTTACCGAATTAGTGAACATTTACAACCGTCCCCTTTCGTCCCCTTTCGTCCCCTTTCTTACTTTCTTATACTTGCAACTGGACCTGGCCGGAGGTATATTGGCGAATTAAGGAACGGACTAAAGTTTGGTAAGGAATTCCGGTTTCTTCGACCCGGGATTTGAGTTTCATCAAGTCCCTGATTGAAACCCTTAAATTAATATTGCGCATTTTATTAAGGGTGTTTTGGGCCGCTTTAACCAGCTTATTCTTCTCGGCGGCGAAATTCTTCACCCGCCTGAACTTGCCGGCGGCCAACGCTGTCTCTATTGTTTGCTCGTATTTGTCCAGTTTAATTTTTTTAATCATACTTTTTCACCTCTTTTCTAAATATTTTTTTGTCGCTGTTCTTGACGGATATATTGTCAATATATGTCTTGTACAAAATTCGCCCGGCGAACGGCCGGGAAAGGCCCGGCCTTTTTTGATGGGGTTTGATATAGCAGCGGACTCTTTACGAAAGAAAATGCAAAAATTTAAAAGAACAAAACTTAAGTGGGGCAACCGGTGGACTCAATTAAGAATCTCTTCCAATTGTCCGATTGCGCCATTAAAAAAGAGATTCCGCAAAAATTGAGTCCAATAAAAATATACCACAAAAATGATATAATGGAAACAGAAAAATTTAGCATTAAGACAACCATTTATTTCAAGGCTAATTTGAAGTTTAAAACAAAATTTGAGGGAAAATCTATGGAAGACAATCTAGGAAAAAGTGTTGATATACTGTTACAGCCAAATTTGCAAAATAATCTGAAAAGCACCCTGCAGAAAAAATGGGTCAAACTTGGGCTGTTGAGCATACTGGTGCTAGTTTTATTGGGTGGAGTTTTCTATGCAGGAATGATAGTAAATTCCCAAAAAGTGAATCCTAAAGATATCCAAACTACAATTCAGGATTCAAGCTCTCCACTTGTATCATCAACAATGACCATCCCATCTCATACGGATCAAATCATTATCAAGTACAAGGCATCAGCCGATCTCGCTGGCGAGCGAGCGCCATCTCATCCTGCACGATTGAAAGAGTTGAGTACAGCCGCAGGCATCTCTCTAGAGTATTTCCGCAAGATGTCCGGAGGTGCACATGTCTTACGCCTGCCCAATAGTTTACCCGATTCCGAGGTTCGCCGCATTACAGACCGATTAATGGCATTATCCGATGTAGAATACGCGGAACCGGACGGTATTATACAGATCAATCAACCGTAAAAAATCCACAACATAGCATTGAGCAATGCTGCTTTACGCTTTGTAGAAAATAAACGCATCCGCCGTATGGAGTACTAAATCCCTGAGTAGCGATCTCCTGATTTTTCAACGTCTCTTTATTACTGCTGCGCCGATTATGCCTGCGGTATGTATGCCATGCCAACTACTGTCTCTCACAGTGCAGGTCTTGGAAAGAATCCAGAATCGATGTCTTCTTGCGTAACCCAGTCGCCAGGATCGCTAGGGTTGGCGTCGCGTCCATCGCCATCGTTGGCAACATGTGGGTCGCTGATAAAATCATAGCCCGGCAGCGTGCGACCACGCAAGTCGGCATGGTTAGTAACGCCGGTGTCAATGTCGGCAATGACGATGTTAGCAGCGTCGGTCGTAATGTCCCACGCTGCAGGCGCATTAATGCCGTAGGTTTCAAAATAGTGCCGTTGGTTGGGTAGTTTTTGCCTCAGCTTTATTTAAGTTGCTTCTCTCCACCTGAATTTCTTCCAGATATATCTTTTTACTAAGGTCCTCACCTTGCGTTTATAAAAAGTTCAGTTTTTGCTACAATTAAGGGTGTTAAATCGTTTTCTGCGCACGGGCGTGCGGGGAAAGGAAAACTATAATTTTTTTCCTTGCTCGCCCGAAGGGCGAGAAAATCGCACGCAAAAAATAAGCGAGGCCGGAGGCTGAGTCCTTCGACGGCGCTCAGGATGAACTCCAAGATGGCGCGGCGAGCGCTTGCCTGCCGGCATGCAGGGGTAGGGGTACTCAAGCGCCTGCCCTGAGTGATTCGACTGAGCTCATCGTCGAAGTCTTGTCGAAGGGCTACCTTTGAAATATAGTTCGAATTTTTTCGTAAAGAGACCGCCTTCGCCTCGCTGAAGTCCCGATTACATCGGGACGAAAGCGGGATTTACCTCGCCGTAGCTTTACGCGAAGGCGGGTATAATTATTTGAGAACCGTCCCCTTTCTACTTTCTAGTCCCCTTTCTACTTCTGAAGGAATATATAATTTAAAAATAAAATCAAAGAACAACCTGCCTGCCATCTGCTATAGTATATTTATGGCAGGACGGTTTTACGAACTTTTCCACAGGTCGATCGTCAAAGCAATTACATTCAGGCTTATGATATTGATTGCTGACGGTATCATTATTTATCTTATTACCCGCCGTTATGATCTGACTTTGGGAGTGGTGCTTTTTTCCAATATCTCGAGCACAATAATCTATATTATTCATGAAAGGATTTGGAATGAAGTCCATTGGGGCAAACATCACAAATAAATATTAGCTCTTGTATTTTAATTTTATTTTTAATATGATGAGTTAATAATAAAAATATTTAGTATTAAAGGAGGCAGATATGGAAGATAATAATCCTACCAATGCACAGGGCTCAAAGCTTTTTTTGGTTTTGGGAGTAATAATACTTCTTATTGTTGGTTTTATCGGAGTGAAAGTGCTGGTAACAGGAAAATCTTACAAAGTGATTTTAGTTAATGCTCCCAAAGAGGCTGAAGCAGACATAACAACCACTTTTACTTGGCGTATTGACGGACCTCCTGCTACGATTAATCATACATCTGTTCATTATGGAATAGTTTCAGATCCGGGAGAAAAAGATCTAAAGGCAAAACCTGAAGATACCAAATATACTGATTTTGTTAAAGATTTTGCTTCAGGAGATTATAACATTCCCCTTCAGTTTGTCGGCAATACCGTGATGTCTACAGCCGGCACTTATTATTTTAGAGCGCATGCTTTAATTGACGGCAAGAACTACTGGACCGATGAATATACTATGGAGATCAAACCTCAAGGATACAGTATCTCAGTTGTTAACGCTCCAACTTCAGCATCAGTAGGACTGCCAATAACCATCACTTGGGATATAAACGGTCCGCCTACTGTGGTTAATTCCACCACGGTCCGTTTTGGTCCGGAATCAAATCCGGGAGTCTTGGGTTCTGATATTGAGCTTCAAGATACGACATATACCAACGAAGTGGCGGACTTTATAAAAGGTACTTATAATATTCCCTTCCGGTTTGTCGGCAATGTTAAAATTGCCTCTGAAGGAGCCTATTTTTTCAGAGCTCATACCGTCATTGACGGTAAAAATATCTGGTCAGACGAGTTTCAACTTGAGGCTAAATAAAGTTTAATTCAGGTTATTTACACTGACCTGTTCCCGGAAGACGAATTCTTCCAGTTCACGTATTCCGCCAAAGGCGATTCTATCCGGAATATAATCTTTACTGCCCATCATCGTTGCCGGAAAGACAGTGAAAATTCCATAACGATTATTGACAGCGTCAATTGCGGAAATTAGCGCTCTTTTTTCCTCTTCCTCCGGTAGTAAACAAAGCTGGTTAAGAGTATTTTTAGTCAGTTTAAAGCAGGAAACGGCAATAACTCTCACAGGTTTTAAAGGCGCAGAAAACATCAGTTTTCTTGCCTGTCGGTAAAGTTCGTTTGAGGCATACATTTTAACGGCTGTAGTATGTCCATGATGCCAGAAAGAGTAGTCGGAATACTCAAGGCTCATGTGGATGCCTTGGGCATTGTAGCCGGCATTTCTTAATCTTTTGCCCATTTTTTCTACCAGCTTGCAAAGTAGAGAAGTGAGCATGACGGGATTACTGGTAGCTTTATAAATAGCATAAGAATGACCAAAGCTTTTTCTGGCAAATTCCACCTCGTCAATTTCAAACCCCCGAAGCCTCAAATACCAATAATAAGCAGTAACGGACATAAAAGCGGCTTTCAGGCGGATAATATCCGCCCTGTACATATTCCAGACGGTAAAAATGCCTACCCGGTGGAGCCGGAGCATGTTGCGGAATTTTATTCCGCATAAGCTTTCGACTTTCATTTTTTGGTAAATTTCCTGGAAATTGCTGTGGTCGATGACTATCAATCCGTCGGGCTTTTCCAGTCCCGAGGCGACTTTGGCCAGATACCTGTTGGTGGAAATACCGACAGATACTGTCAGCCATTCACCTATTTCCTGCCTGATCCTGTTTTTTATTTCCCGGGCGGCTTCTTTCATGCGATCCGGAAAAAATCTGCCTCCGGAGAAATTGAGGACTATTTCATCAATTGATTTGACGCTCAAATTACAGCTGTATTCACGGAGAAGCGCGAGTATTTTGCGGTTTACAAATCTGTATTTATCAGGATCAGGAGAAAGAACAATAAGTTTTGCATAAATCGCTTTCGCCTCTCTTACTCTCATACCGACTGTAATTCCCAGTTTTTTAGCTTCAATTGAAGGGGCGATAATACAGCCGTTGGGAGTGGTATAGGCGGCAACGGCAACAGGTTGGCCCCTAAGACGAGGATTGGCCTGTTGTTCGACTGTGGCAAAACAGGAATTCAGATCAATATGTATGACAGCAGAGGGAGAAGGATTAAACTGCAGATGATCAAAAGGATATTGAGTTGTCATTCCTCCACTTCTTCCAGCCTCCAGTGAAGGTTGTCAGTATTGAAACTGAGGCGGAAGAAATTGTCTTTGGCGCTGACGGAAAAGATATGGAAAAGATCACGGCCGCGTCTGACAGTATGGTGGAGTCCTACTTTATCGATGGCGTAGACTTTGTTTTGCCATTTGAAACGGCGGGGATAAACCCTTTTTTTACTGCTCTCAAAAATAAGTTCCACCGAGACTGATTCATCAATTTTGATGCTCATTGTTATTTATTAAAAACGAAATAAATACGAACATATCTAATTTAACCTGATTGGGATTTTATGTCAAGACCTGAAGATTTATGATATTAAACCGAAAATTAAGGTGTGACCACTCCCCAGTCGGTACAGATCTGAGTTTGGATGGTTTTTATCTGGGACTGGGTTAGGGAGTTGAGCTGATCTTTGGCATTTTGAAGTATGTTTTTTTCCACTTCGACAACTTTTTCCGTCACGGTATTTTTAGTTTGTTCTAATATAGTTTGGGTGTTATTTAGAGTATTTTTGACCATATCCTTTACAAAAGAAGTTGGACTGGGGTTGTTATCCGACTGAGCAATATCTCCTAAAACCTGTTTGGATGATGATGCAGGACTGGCTTTTTTCGCCTGGAGAAACCCCATCAGCATTACAGTTGCGATAGCAGTTAGTGAGATGACAGCCAAAATCAGAAGCAGATTGCGTTTTTTATCTTTTTTATCCTTCATAAAGAAATCATATCACAGGGGCGGGTTATTAAGCCAACTCAGCCAGCCTTTTTCTGATGAAGCGTAATGCCCTTGCCAGGTTTTTCTTGTTGTCGTAGGAATTTAACTTACTTTGCAACTCATTTCGGGACAACTGCCGGAATTGAGTGATAACCTGAATTAGCAAAGGGAGGGCTCGGACAATATTATCAACTATGGTAATTGTGGCGTCATTAGCAGTACGGGATAGGGGATTAAGATCGATAGTGATGACTTTTTTCCCAAGGTGAATTAAAGCCCTGGTGCGGTCGCCGTCCTCAAGCGGAATAAAAACCAAATCAGCCATTTTCTGACCTGATTTACTTATCATTTTTCGGTTACTGTAAATTCCTTTGATTTTAGTTTTATCAGGCAGCAGGATATTCATTCCTCCCAAATTTTGCAGATAAGTAAATATTTTTCTTTCGCGTAATTTTGAAGCATGGTAAAGATTTATTTCCAGAGGGCAATTGATAAGTTGAGACAGCTTCACCAATCCTTTTCCGGACAGAATTACCGTGTTGCCGTTGACTGAAATAACAGGGAATTTAGACAATAACAGTAAACTTGCGGCGGCTTGAATCGACACGCGGGCAAAACTGCAGGTTTTCTCACCCATCAGATAATCAAAAGTTTCTCCTCTGCCGTGTGCTGTGAGTCCTTGCAGGGAGGTGATGCCTTTTCTCACACCCTCTGATAATAGATCGCGGTAAAAATTGGACAGAAATCTCGGATGTTTGGGATCTGATGAAGTTTTTATCATAATAATTTAATCCAAAAGTCCGGCAGTTTGATCGCTGATAATCAGTTTTACCACCGGGTAATTTTTGACAACACTTGAGGGGTTTTTATCAGTGATTAATACTCTTCCGAGCATCGCCATGGTGACGTGAAAATTGTCTGTCTTCAAAGTGTCTGTGAAGTTGATCAATTTTTGATCTGTCAGAAGACCTGACCGGTTGGCGAACTCCAAAGAGCAGTCCAAAAAATCAGGTAAAGTAATTTTATTAATCTTTTTGATTTTATTTAGAACCAAATCTGCCGCAATATTAATTTTATCCCCGAGATTTTTATTTTGAAGAATGGTCGGCGTTTCAATTTTTCCTAAAATTACGGCGTAAACTTTTTGACCAACATATGGATACGCTTTATATCTGAACGGAATTCCGGCAGTTTCCTTCAGTAAAAATCCGCCGGTTGACTCTGTCCCGACACTGCCCAGTCCTGTACCATGTATTATTTCAGAAAGGTGTGCAAGTTTGGTTAAAAATAACTTAGATTTTCCTAGGTTTAATAATTTATTTACTGCCAGACTGCAGGCTAAAGCGCTGGCTCCACTGATGCCGAATCCGCAGCCCAGGGGAAGAGGAGAATGAATTTGGATGCAAAGATTTTCGTGTGTTAACAGGTTAATCAGGTAAGTAAGAGTCGGCAGTTTTATTCTTTTGTTGTTGAAAAACACTATAGTATTTTCTGATTTTGCTGCTTCTACCGTTACAATCTTGTTGACTGTAAAACCCACTCCTTGCGAGCCCATTTTGTAAGGGTTCGGGTTTGGACAAACTTTAAAAATCAGGCTTAAACTGACAGGGCAATATGCTTTTGCTGAAATTGTTTGCGTCATCGCTTGTATCTGCAATTTTTTCGAACTGCAAGGTAACTAGATCGTATGTATTTTAATTTAATCAACTTCATTTTGGTCTTAAAAATAATTTTAATAAGCAGTTATGAGTCAGGTTTCGTCTGCAGATTCTTAAAAATTGCACATACTTCGCGTGACTTATTTGTCAGTTAAACTCTAAAGGCGGGCTTATGTTAAAATAGGCTCGATTACTATTTATTAAACATAAATCAATGACCGACGCAGAGTTAATTAAATCCAAAATCGATATCGTCAATTTTATTTCCGATTATATCACCCTGAAAAAAGCAGGACGCAACTACAAGTCTGTTTGTCCTTTTCACAGCGAAAAAACCCCCTCCTTCGTCGTTTCTCCGGAAAGAGGGAGTTGGCATTGTTTCGGTGCCTGCGGGGAGGGAGGAGATGCTATCTCATTCCTGCAAAAATGGGAGAATATCGAGTTTCTGGAAGCGTTAAAAATCCTCGCTAAAAAAGTCGGGGTGAAGCTGACCGGATTTACACCGACTGACAATATCAGACAGAAGGAAAAACTTTACGAAATCAATCACCTTGCCTGCGAATTTTTCCATTATCTCCTGACAAAGCACGCCCTCGGCATGCGGGCGCGCGAGTATCTTGACACGAGACGCATTAAAAAAGAAATAATTGATACTTTTATGCTGGGTTATGCACCAAATAGCTGGGATTCTCTGTCCAAATATCTGCAAAAAAAAGGTTACTCACCGGAAGAAATTAGTTTATCAGGACTGACAATTAAATCAGATTCGGGCAGATTTTACGACCGTTTTCGCGGAAGAGTCATGTTTACCCTTAAAGACCACAGGGGCAATATGATCGGATTTTCAGGAAGAAAACTGGCAGAAAGTACTGACAATCAGGCTAAATACATCAATTCTCCGGAAACGCCTATTTATCACAAGGGCTCCACTCTTTACGGAATGGATGTGACGAAGGAATATATCAAAAAAAGCGGGGATGCGGTGATAGTTGAGGGAGAATTTGATTTTTTATCTTCGTTTCAAAGCGGAGTAGTAAACATTGTGGCCATCAAGGGATCGGCTTTGACCGAGGATCAGGTTTTGCTTCTGAAAAGGTATACAGAAAATTTAATTTTAGCTCTTGACAGCGACTTTGCCGGTAATGAGGCGGCCAGACGTGGGATTGAGGTGGCAGACAATACCGGTTTGACTGTTAAAGTCGTCAAACTTCTTTACGGCAAAGATCCGGCAGAGTGTGTAGAAAAAAGTCCGCATTTGTGGAAGGAGTCAGTAGAAAAGGCAGTGCCTATTTATGAATTTGTTATCGATACTGCCTTATCCAAATACGACAAAAGTACAGCCAATGGCAAAAAAAAGATCGGGGACGATGTGTTGCCGCTTCTTGCTAAAATCCAAAATCCCATTATCCAATCGCATTATATAAAAAGATTGACCAGAGAACTCGAGGTTAATGAAGAATCAATAGAGATCCTCATTAGACGTCTTGCTAAAAATACAGGTAAAACGCTTTCTCCGGAGATACAGGTTGTCGTCCACAACAGGGGAGAGATGATCGAAGAGTATCTTTTATCATTAATCATCCAAAGCAAAACTCCTAAAAATTCTATGGAAAAAGCCATGAAGATCTTGGAAGTTGATGATTTTCACCTTCCTCCTGTTGGTAAAATTATCTCCCTGTTGTCAGGCTACTTCATAAAACATGATGATTTTGATATCAAGAAATTCGGATCTCTGCTTGATGCCGAGGTTACCCCAATTTTTGATAAAGCATATCTTATTGAATTGGATGCCATCATTTCTGATGATCTGAAATATGACAAAGAACTAATCGGTATGGCTAAAACTCTGAAGCAAATTGCCTTGAGAAGGAAAATCAATATTATCTCGACAAACATTAGAAGTTTGGATGAGACAAACGACGTTCAGGAGATATCATCACTGAACACCCAATTAAAAACTTGTCTTACTTCTCTCAAAGAGCTTGATAATAAGGGTTAATTCAGGCTATACTTCTTTTACTAGATATTAAATCAGTATAAATTTCTCTAGGTCGTTTTAACCCGGATTAACGGGACAAAACGGTTTAAAAGAGTCATAAAAAATACTATGGTAAAAATAAATAAAGATAAATACGATAAGCAGATTAAAAAACTTCTTAAAAACGGCAAAGATAATGGTTTCATTACCCAGGATGAAATTCTCACTATTTTTCCACATCCGGAAAATCACATTGAGGATTTGGATGATTTATACGCCCAGCTGATTAAAAACGGCACCAACGTCTTTGAAAATCTTTCCGATGAAGAAGAAAAAGACACTCAAAAAACAGCCTCAGAACTCGAGAAAGAATTGGAATCTCTGGCTATCATCCATGAAGGAGGGGTATCTGACCCGGTCCGCATGTATCTGAAAGAAATAGGGCGCACTCCGCTTCTCAAATTTGCCGATGAGATAAGTCTGGCTAAGTCATATGAAAAAGGGGAGAGGTGGGCCAAACAGAAGTTGATAGAATCAAATTTAAGGCTGGTAGTGTCCATTGCCAAAAAATACATAGGGCGGGGATTATCGCTTCTTGATCTGATTCAGGAAGGAAATCAGGGACTTATCCGGGCGGTGGAGAAGTATGACTGGAGAAAAGGCTACAAATTTTCGACCTACGCCACCTGGTGGATCAGGCAAGCCATCACCCGCGCCATTGCCGATCAGGCGCGAACAATCAGGATACCGGTCCATATGGTGGAAACCATCAACCGTTATTTGAAACACTCGCGCCGTCTGATGCAGGATCTTGGCCGTGAACCGACTCCCGAGGAAGTGGCTGTCGAGATGGAGGTAGACGTCACCAAGGTACGGGAAATAATGAAGGTTTCACAGGAACCGACTTCTCTAGCTACCCCGGTTGGCGATGATGAGGACTCGCTTCTGGGTGATTTTATACAGGATACCACCCAGCCGACTCCTTATGATGCTGCCTCCCGAGAGCTTCTGAAAGAGCATTTGGAGGATGTACTTCTTACTTTGTCAGACCGGGAAAAAAGGGTTTTAATCCTGCGCTTTGGTCTGGAAGACGGCAGACCGAGGACCTTGGAGGAGGTAGGAGTAGAGTTTGGTGTCACCCGCGAGAGAATAAGGCAAATTGAGGCGAAGGCATTAAGAAAGCTTAGGCATCCGTCGCGCAGCAAGAAACTCAAGGATTATCTGGAATAATTTCGGAAGGATTATCCATCATGAAAATTCCCATAAAAAAATTACAAAACGGTTTTACAATGCCTGTCTTTGGTATTGGCAGCTGGCAGATGGGTGGTCGTCACGAGCAGGATTTTACCAATGATGACAAGGCTGATATTCAGGCAATCTGTAACGCGATTGAAAGCGGAATTATTCATATTGATACCGCGGAAAGATATGCCAATGGTCACGCTGAAGAGCTGGTGGGGGAAGCAATTTCCAATTATAAAAGGGATAAACTGTTTCTGGCTTCCAAAGTCTGGAATACCAATTTGAAGTATAAAGATGTCTTAACTGCCTGCAGCAGCAGTTTAAAAAGGCTGAAAACAGACTATCTTGACCTCTATTTAGTCCATTTGCCAAATCCGGACATTCCCATCCAAGAAACCATGAAGGCTATGTCTAAGTTGAAAAAGGAAAGTCTGATCAAAAATATAGGCTTGAGCGATTTCAGTGTTGAGAGGTTTAAAGAAGCGCAAGATTACTGTGCGGATAAAATTGTCGTTAACCAACTGCATTACAATCTGATTTTCCGCGAGCCGGAAAGAAAAGGTCTGGTTGATTTTTGCCGGGAAAACGATGTGTTTTTAGTCGCCTGGAGGCCCGTGCAATACGGGATGCTGACAGATGCTTCTATACCAGTTATGAAGGAGATGTGTGCTAAATATCACAAAACTCCCTCCCAAATTGCTATCAACTGGCTGATCTCACAGAAAAATATCGTGACTATTTCCAAAATGAGAAAGGAAGATCATCTTAAAGAAAATTTAGGGGCGGTAGGGTGGGAGATGGAAGTTGATGACATAGAGATATTACGGTGTGAATACCCCGGGCAAAAAGACGTTTCCGACTCGGTGCCTCTGATCTAAGTCTGGATTTTGCTGAGGTTTAATGATAAAATCCCAAATGTACATTTACATTCCCCTGTAGCTCAACGGTAGAGCGGCATCCTGTCAAATCAGGCAGCTTTTTCGCGTAAGCGGGATTGAAAAATCGGGCTAATTCGGGGGACTCCGGATATCATGACTTTGTCACCATCCGGACAATCCCGAGCTAAATTGACGCACCAGTCGGTGCATCATAAATGTGTAGAGACTATATACCCGACCCCGTACCAGTCGGTACAGGGTGATGAGATAGTCCAAGCCTTTTGGTAACAGAAGAGTGCTTGTAAGATGAAGGTTGCTGGTTCGAATCCAGCCGGGGGAGCCAGGCACAAGTCTGCGCCTGGCTTCGTAAGAAGCCAAAGCAGATTTGGGACTGAGGGAGGTGCAGACTTGTACCTCCCAAGATATGAAATTCTACTACATCTATATTCTCCACAACTCTCATAAAAATTTCCTCTACATCGGTTACTCTGAAAATTTGAAACAACGACTCGCATCCCACAATAAAGGAGAAAATATATCAACAAAGGCATATAAACCACTAGCCCTTATCCATTATGAAGCATATAAAAACATGAAAGACGCCAAGAGGAGAGAGTTGTATCTCAAAACAAACAGAGGAAGAACCACGCTTATGACAATGCTGAAAGAATATTTTCTTAAATTCAAGTAATAATTATCAATCCCGTGCCTATTTGAGAACCGTTCCCTCTTACAATCCAAACTTCTTTAGCCTTAATAGACGGTTAGAACCTTTTTTTGAGAAGAATATTGTTTATTGAATTACTAATCTAGTTTAATTAACATAAATTAATGGAAAGTAATTTAGATAATTCTTCGCTTGCCCAAAATATATCTAATCAGCAATCATCTCAAACTGTAGTTGCAAACCAATCAGGAATAAATATTCCAATACAAAACCAACAAGATATTCCTAAAAAATCATCAAGTAAAAAAATATTCTTTATAATTTTTATCCTTATTTGTCTTATCGGAGCTGGTATTGGTATAGTTTCAGGTCTTCAGGAAAATAAAATTACAGATAATGTTTCCTTAAATCAAACACAAAATATACTACCAACAGTAAATCAACAACAAATTGTTAAAGATATATCTCCTGTTCCATCAGAATTACCACCAGCTAATAATTTACTTACATATAAAGGCAAAAAAGCAAAGTATAGCTTTAATTATCCAAAAAATTGGCCAACCACAGAAGTTCCAGCTGATTGCGGTCCATGTATAGAAAGAATTGTTCTGGCACCAATATTTGATGTGTCAAAACAAGATCCAGAAAAAGGATATATTCCTCCCAATGCTTTTGCATTTATAAATATATTGAAGATGAATATTTATAAATCTTTTGAACAAAAAGATAACTCATTGAAAATATCTGAAACCAGAGATAAAGATGTAACCGATATTCAATATTTAACTATTGCAGGTGAACGTGCAATATCCAATACATTCACAGAAAAACTCAATAAATTAAATAATCCAAGGATATTAAGAACCTATTGGATGTTACATGATGGTGTTGAATATCATTTCACTCTTTATGTAGGTTCAAGTCCAAGTGATGATTCAGAACGTATGAAAATTTTTGGTCAAATCCTATCAAGTTTTCAATTTTTGCAGTAAGAAAGTAGTCCCTCACATAGTCTCAGAATCTAGTTCTGAGTAAACCGCTAGGGGAATGGATTTTATATCAAATCAATTAAACATAGTATCTTAAGCATCAGAATAAGAAGCGTCTTCTAAGAATTAATTATTGCCAAGTTTACTATGGTTAAAAATATGGTACAATACCCATATAATTATGAATGTGGGATTTGAATGGGATAAAGATAAAGATTTAGAAAATATTCATAAACATGGCGTCTCTTTTAATATCGCACAGCATGCTTTTTTTGATAAGTATCGTGTAATAGCTAAGGATATTGCACATAGTAGTAGTGAGAAACGATATTATTGTTTTGGAAGAGTGAAAGGAGGAATACTAACAGTTCGATTTACATATAGGGTTAATAATCAGATTCGAATCTTTGGAGCCGGATATTGGCGAAAGGGGAAAATAATATATGAAAAAGAAAATTCAATACAAAAATGAGCCTATACACGCACAAGTTATACATGACTTTCTTCCAGGACCTGAGGAGTTGGTGATGAAAGATGAACAAGTAAAAGTGACTTTGTCGCTTTCCAAAAAAAGTGTGGAGTTTTTTAAAGATGTAGCCAAAAAACAAAATGTTGCATATCAGAGCATGATTCGTCGTTTACTTGATATGTATACATCACAGCATGTCCCCTCATAAATATTGCAAGTACCTATGACATTGGTTTTGCACTTGATAATGTTGTATTTCAAAAAATTCAAGGACAAGTTTGTTTGTCATATTTTTCTTATATATTGACTATATAAGATTACATAAGATTAGTTAACGTGGATTCCACCTTTTCGATCTTAAGTCTTAGTTGCTGTTCAAACTTCGCATCCTGGAATATCTCGATAATACGCAGGAATCGCTTGGTTATATTAATTGTACGTTTCTCGAGCAGTACACCACGTAGGGTGTACTGCTGTGAACCCCACGTGGTTCACAGCCCTTAAACCCTACGGTCATTATCAGTTTCGCAAAATTTACCCCAATCACTCTATCTTTTTTTTGTTAAACTTTACTCATGTTTTATGTTTATATTCTCCGAAGTCTAAAAGGTTTGATTGATAAATAAATTATCTAAAAACTAATCCATATGAAAAGTATGATTTACCAAACCCGTGGCTAAAAGAGAACCGTCCCCCTCTTTCAAACCCGTGGCTAAAAGAGAACCGTCCCCCTCTTTACTATCCTGATAGAATTAGTGAAGACCATAAAAACTTCGACTGGACTACGGCAACTGATGAAGAAATTGTACAAAAGATGGGAATATTAAATGCCTATTATCTTCCCAAGGGAGGAGATAAACTGCTTTATCCCACCATCAGTCTAGTAAATACTTTCAGAGTTGTCTTTAATCATTATTTTGGCCAAAATTATCAGTTGTTAAACGATGACAGTTTTCTCTCAAATATGAATCAGCCTTATATGTTTGTCCCAGTAAAGAAATGAATAATCATTGTGAATGTAAGATTACTATTGTAAAATACAAACATATGGAAGAAGAACCTGACGACAGTAAACCTAGTCAACGTTTAACATCCCCGTAAACCTCTCGGGTTTCTTTTACCCGTGAGGAACGGGTAGAAAGAAGCCATGATTAAAATTCTAAGCATCATCATATTTCTTGCCGGATATATAGTCATCTCTCAGGAGCATTTTTTGAAGATAAGTAAAACTTCTATCAGTTTGATCATCGGTGTGGTTTTGTGGTTTTTGGTAATTGCCAGCGGTAACAATAGTGTTGGAATGGCACTATCTGAAGCAGGTAGTGAAATCTTTGGTTTAGTTATTTTCCTTCTATCAGCCATGACTTTGGTTGAAATCCTCACCCATTACGGACTGTTTGACTATATTTACACGAAACTAGTAAAACTGCACCTAGAAGATAAAGACCAATTTTTTATTATTGCTCTCCTTACATTTATCTTTTCTGCATTCCTTGATAACTTGACCAGCACCATAGTTTTCTTGCAGATAGCCAGCAGATTTTTCAGCGGAAAAAATCTAATAAAATCAGCAGCAGCTATAGTAATTGCTGCTAACGCAGGTGGTGCTTTCTCTCCTATCGGGGATGTTACGACAACTATGTTATGGCTTGCTAATAAGTTCACAGCGCAGACAATTGTTACTCAGACTTTTTTACCGTCTCTAACTGTATTTTTGGTAAGCACTCTTTTGATAGGTAAATCAATTACTGTTGATACCAAGGATAAGATTGAAAAAGCAGTAAGACTGGGGAAAACAGAGTGGTTGATTATTAGTCTATGCCTTTTTTCATTCCTATTGCCGTTATTTATGACTGTTATTCATCTGCCTCCATATATAGGTTTGTTATTCGGATTAGGTGTTATTTGGTTGGTGGTTGATTTAGCAAAACAACGCACACCCCATAGCTCCAGTCTTTCTATTTCAATCGAAAAGTTTTTCAAACAAACTGATATAGCCAGTCTATACTTTTTTATCGGTATTCTTATGGCGATTGCTGCCCTTCGTCACATAGGAGTTTTAGACGAAATATCTCATAAGGTTTTTACTGAAACACCATCTACAATAAGGATTATTACGGGAAATATAGCTATTGGTGGTTTATCTGCTATATTTGATAACATACCATTGACTGCAGCAGCTATAGATATAGTCAAGACTACTGATGCGAACCTGTGGGCTCTTTTGGCCTTAACTGTAGGTGTAGGTGGCTCGCTTCTTTTAATTGGTTCTGCCCCTGGAATTGTGGCGATGGCGATAATAAAAGAGCTTACTTTTACCGCATATTTAAGGGTCGCCACTATACCTGCATTGATAGCATATTGTTTAGGTATATTCGTGTGGATTTTACAGTATAATCTATTTAGGTAATATTTATATATATTTATATAGGGTATAGGGGACTATAGGGTATAGTATAGGGGGACGGTTGTACTAGTCCAGTAATTCGGTAACACTTTTTAACTTTTCATAGGGTATCTGGTA
>MFJN01000053.1:0-8114 GCA_001779235.1 Candidatus Gottesmanbacteria bacterium RIFCSPHIGHO2_02_FULL_40_13
TTATGTTTCAGCCATCAGCGTCTGGGAAATTGCAATGCTGGCAGTCAAAAGAAGATTGGTTTTCACCATGGATATGGATACATGGCTTGATAAAGTCGAAAACCTTCCGGGAATCCAGTTTGTTCCTGTAGATACCGCGATCGCCAGAAAGTCGGTAATGCTTCCGGGCACACTTCATCCGGATCCTGCCGATCGCATCATTATCGCCACCTCCCGCCAGTTAGGTGCTACTTTAATAACCAGCGATCAGAAAATAAGATCATACAAACACGTAAGAACACTATGGTGATATTTTGATTAACCATAAGCAATAAGGTGTTCTTTCTATCGGGATACCAATGGCTTTTCTTGTTGTCAAATCAGACCGCAAGGAGTTTCTAATCCTTTATATCTTCCCACCCCAGAAGAGAATTTTTGCTTTTGAGAAAGCGGATAAAATATATTAAGAAAAATATAATTAGTGAAAATGAGATCAGAATTGAAGTATTGAAGTTAAACAATGTGAGGTGGTAATCATATCCAAATAGTCCTGATTGGCCTAGACCATAAAAAAAGTTCAAATTGGCGAAATTAATTAGAGTAAAAAAAGTATAAAGCAGGAATTTTTTAAAAGATGGATTCGTGATGAAAATAAAAGCTGATATGACTACTGAGGCAATAAAGTGGTTTTCATGAACACTGGTATTAAATAGCACATAAATTACGTTTGTCCAAAGGGATAATGTCAGAACATAATCATACCAAACTATTTTTTTAATAATCCGTAATTTATTCGTTGCGATTAACAGGAAAATTCCAAAAACCAGCAAAAATAAAAATCTTCCCTGATATTTAAGCCTCTGATCTTCCCAATAAGGTATCGGATTTGTAAAGACAGAAAGATAATCCTGTAGGTATTTTTCGCCGGTTAGAATAAGTCTAATACCATTTACAATCTGCCATAAATTCCCGAAATTAGCGACGACAAATTTTTCATTGCTTATCCTATCAAAGCTTTGTGATAAAGCACGGACTCTCAACCGGAGAACAAAAGTAGATTTGGCTTTAGGGATTAAGGGGAAAGTGATTAGAGCCAGACTAATTAATAATCCTATAAAAGCAATTTTAAACTTTTTTTCTTTATAAGTAAGATAAATAGCCACAGGTATAAGAGATGGCCAAAAGATAAAAAATTGCCATTTTAAGAAAGGCCCCACCAAGAGAAATATCCAAATGAAAAATATAGATAATGATTTTATACTTTTAGATCTTGACATTCTGCTCATCATAAAAAAAATACCAGCCAAAGCCAAAAGATAAAAAACATCCATATATGCCTGGACGGAAACATTAAGCACCATAGCCGGATTTAACAGAAAAAGTACAGCCATTAGTTTCATCCGCGAATTCCGGTAGGAAGCCTGATAATAAAGAAGGACGGCTATCAAAGCAAAAGCAATTATTGCTACAGATTTCAGAAGAAAAATATTTTCATAGGCTCCGACTTGAAAATGAAGAACCTTAACTAACCCTCCGGTTGCATAAAATATAAGGTTAAGTAAATGAGGATAAGTAGAATTTACTGCAAAAGCCTGCCAGAAGCCGAAGATGAAAAAATCCTTGGTCCACTTCATGACAGTATTAATGTCAAAAGTGCCTGTTGAACCAAAAGCGATAAAAAGATTGAACAAGAAGGTGAAAATAAATATTAGAGGAAATTTTAATTTTTTAAAAAGAACTGTCTTCATGATATTTACTGGAGTATATCATTTAATATAAATTTTCAAGTATAATCAAAGCTGTTTTGTTAAACTGTTCTATGTACATCGACCTTACTCTTGAAGTCAGTGAAAAGATCCCGCCTTTTCCGGGAGACCCCAAAATGGAGTCTCGAAATTTATTTACCATAAAAAAGTACGCGGTTAATGAAAAGAGGGTTTCTTTCAACAGCCATTTTTCCACCCATATCGACGCGCCTTTTCATATGCTTACCGACGGAAAAAAGCTTGAGGAATTTGAGCCTGATTATTTCATTGGGCAGACTCAGGTGATAGATGTCAGAGGGCAAAAATTGATTACACCAAATTTGCTTCCTAAAAAAATTACCGCTCCCATTATTTTTTTCTATACCAATCATATTGCCAATATCTTCCATAATAATTATTTCAAAAATAATCCGGTAATAACTAACGAAACAGCCCAAAGCATTGTTCAATCTAAAGTTAAAGTTGTAGGTATTGACTCCTTCACACCGGACAACTTCCCGTATGAGGTTCATAAAATACTGTTTGCTAAAAATATTCTGATAGTCGAAAATTTGACAAACCTCGGCTTGATCGGGGAAAAATGCCGTGTTATCATTGCACCCCTGAAGCTGACTTGCGCTGACGGAGCCCCTGCCAGAATTTTTGCCCAAATCTGAAATGTCTAAATCTTCCTTAATTGTAAACTCTGATTTACTGCTCGAAACAGCCTCTGACTTGAGGAAAGATTTTCATGAACTGGAGTTTCTCTGCCAAAGTACACTAACAAATATTAACAATTTTCGTTACAGATTTTTAAAAAACAAAAAATTTCTTCTGCCTGAAACAAGAAATACAGTTTTTCAGGAGCTGGTGAGGATTGAAAAAATATTTTCAGACTTCAGATCTGATATAGAAAAGTCAGCGGACGAATTATCAAAATCCCAATATAATTTTCATGATTTAACAGGATTGATAAAGTTGAAAAACGTCTACTATGATCTTTACCGGACGAACGTCTGCCTTGTTGGCGCTTTAATCACCTCCTGCGACTGGCAATCGCCTTCATCTGAGTTTTCATTAACAACACAGGCAGGCATGCAGACCGGCAAGATTGAGTCCACTTTCAACGATTATAAAAGAGATCACCATCTTGACCAAAAGCCATACGAGGATATGTTTATCAAAGAGTATGTAACGGTCAAAAACAAACATGCCTGGAAGGCTTTGACTGTGAGTAGCGGTCAGGCGGCGTTTACCACTATCCTCAACTATCTGGCTATGGAAGGAAAACTCCAAAAAAAAATTTTAATCGGTAAATCATCCTATTTCCAGTACAAAAACTTAGCGGTGAAACTATTGAGAAGCAAAATCATAGAGGTGGATGAAACGGAAACTGACAAAATAATCAGTTTAATAAAGCGCCATCAACCCGGAGTAATATTTCTTGATTCTTTATGCAACTCCAAATCAATTGCTGTGGCAAATCTTTCCAAAATCATCGATTTTCTGGCCAAGAAATACAGACACGAAGTTTATCTTGTCATAGACAATACCGGACTTTCAATTTCTTTCAATTGCTGGAAAAGTTTAGGCAAACATAATTTTTTAAAACCGATAATATTTGAAAGCCTGATTAAATATCTGCAGTTTGGTCTGGACCGGGTCAATGGCGGGATAATCATCGCTCCAACCCGTATCGCCTCTCAGCTTTTTGAATACCGGAAAAACTTGGGCACGAATATAGCTGATTTTGCAGTCTATTTACTACCCCGCCCCAACAGAAAAATGCTCAAATTACGCCTGGAAAAATTTGAAAGAAACGCCAGGCTTTTAACACTCTATCTGCATGATTTTCTGTTGCAAAATAAAACTAATATGGAAAAAGTTTTCTACCCCGGCTTGGCAAATCATGAAACTCACGACTGGACAAAAGACTGGTGGTTTCACGGATGCTTTTTTAACATAAAATTTAAATCGGAGTTTGAAACAACCAGTTTTTATAAGAACTTTATCAGATTGGTTATTGCCTGTGCCCGTAAAAATAAAATCGGGCTGGCAGGAGGAACAAGTTTTGGCTTAAATCAGACCAGGATTTATTTAACCTCTCTCTGGACGGATTTTGGAGAGCCATTCTTAAGAATTTCGGCCGGAACTGAAACCAGACTGGAGATGGAAAGTATTAAAAAAGTGCTTACTGATGCGATCCTGCAATTTGACAGCAGAATACCAAAAGGAATTTTGACGGAAATTAAAAAATTGAAAAAAAGGCTTCATCTCGACCGGGTAATTTAATTATTTTCTTTTTCCCCACTTTTTAATGGCATTTTCATACGAGGTCGGTGTACCTATATCCACCCAGCGCCCCTCAAAAAGAAAACCCCCCAGTTTTTGTTCCCGGGCGAGTTTCGGAAAAATATCTTCAAGCAAAGAAATTCCTTTTTTGGGCAGGTAATTGAAAATTTCTTTATTAAAAACATAAATTCCGCAACTGATAAGCTGGGAAGTTTGTCTCCCTTTAAGAGGCTTTTCAATAAATCTTGTTACTTTTGCTCCATGCAGAGCAACTTCACCAAACTGTGAGGGATCGACAACAGACGTCAAAGCAATTGTTGATAAAACATCACCTTCATTATGAAATGAAATAAGATCTGTCAGATTTATATCCACTAAAATATCCCCGTGAATAACCAAAAAAGTATTGCCGGTGATGATGGATCTTGCTAAATTTAAAGCTCCTCCGGTGCCTTGTGGCTGGGTTTCTGAAATATAGGTTACTTTTACTCCGAATTTTTTCCCGTCGCCAAAATGATCTTTGATTTTCTCGCCCAGGTAACCGACGGACATAATGATGTTTCTGATATCATACTGGGAAAGAAGTTCGACAATATATTCCAAAATCGGTTTTCCGCCGACCGGAAAAAGACCTTTGGGCATTTCAAAGGTGTAGGGACGCATGTTAAGTCCCCGGCCTCCGGCCAGGATCACCGCCTGACTGACTTTTGGGGTCAGGCTTTGAGTGATAAGATATTCAATCGCGTGGGACCGGTTGCGGATCTTCGTACCGTCAATAAATCTGTCCACACCGGCTAAAACTGATTTTTTTAAAGTGATAGTCAACCGTTCTCTGTCCATTGGGGTAAATTATACATCATTCCCCGTACCTTCGCTGTCGGCGGTAATAGTCTTCAATGGCCTTTCTAAATTCTACTGGAGTAAAATCCGGCCAATAATCATCGGTAAAATAAAGCTCGGCATATTCAAGCTGCCAGAGAAGAAAACCTGACAATCTCTTTTCACCTCCAGTTCTTATCAGTAAATCCGGATCAGGTTGTCCGGCAGTATCAAGATAGATCTCAAAATCTTTCTTAGTAATTGTTTCATTGTTACATTGTTTCGTTGTTTGATTGTGACTATGCCACTTATTAATTGCGCGAATAATCTCATCTCTCCCTCCATAGCTGAGGGCAAAATTTACGGTAATTTTATTGTTGTTTTTTGTTTTTTCGATCCACCCGTGAGTCATTTCCTGGACATCTTTGGGAAACATCAGTAAGTTGCCGATGATGTTTATCCGGACGTTTTTTTTATGGAATCCGTCGATTTTTTTATGTAAAACACTGCGGTATAAATTCAGCAAAAAATTCACCTCCGATTTACTGCGGTGCCAGTTTTCCGTAGAAAATGCCCAAAAAGTCAGGTGAGAGATTTTGAGTCTTATCGCTTCGTCAATAATCGGTGAAATGCGTTCTTCTCCTTTCCGGTGGCCCGCAAATGAAGGCAGGTGGCGTTTTTTTGCCCATCTTCTGTTACCGTCCATGATAATGGCCACGTGTTGAATCTGATCTTTTTGGTCTTTCATCTTTAAAATAAATGGCTTGTAATAATTCCGGCTCCCCCTGCGGGCCGGTTGATAATAATTTTTTTAATATTTCTGAATCCTGCCAGTTTTTGCTTTACCCTCACAAGATCTTTGCTTTGACAAAGGATGTGTAATGCCTGACCGGTATTCAAGCTGAAATACGCCTCTAACCCTTCTTTTCTCCATTTGGTAACTTCCTGCATAAAAAATAAAGTTTCGGGATGCAGATAAATTAAAGAAGGAATTGAAGTAAGCATGACTGCATGGAGTTCCAAAGCTTCGTTTTCAACTAAAACCCCAAACCCGCTGAAATCTTTCTCAGCTAAACTTTTTTTAAGTTTTTTTATTTTGCTTTCCAGCCTCTCAAGTCTATTTGTAAAAAAGGGGCTGGAGAAAGCCAGTTTTTGGCCGTCTGTGGTGGAAACGACTTTTTTACCGTCGCTTAAAACTAAAACAACATCAATCAGATCCCACCAGTAGGGCGGATAAAGAGAATAAGCGAATGATTCATTGCTTGTCTGGCCTTTTTTCCACTCCACAAACCCGGAAGGAATTGACCGGCAGGCTGATCCGGAAGCTTGCCTTGCGAGAATAGATAATTCTTTTTCCGTAAGTTTAAGTCCAGCAGCAGTTGATGCGGATAACGTCAACGCTGCAAAACCGGAAGCTGAAGAAGAAAGGCCTGTGGATGCGGGGAAATTGCTTTGTGACACAACTCTGGCCTTTAACTTAATTTTAGCCGATTTTCTAATCCTGTCTAAGTGTAATGTTACCCGCAGGCTCTCTTTTTCATCTTTCTTGCCGTCGATTATTACCAAGTCGGATTTATACTGATTGTCAAAATCAACGGTTGTTGTAGTAGTCAACCCGCTAAGATTCATGGAAATGCTGCTGTTGGCGGGCAAGTTTAGGTTATCGTCAACTTTTCCCCAGTATTTGATAAAGGCTAAATTGGACGGCGCTACGGCTGTCATTTTCATATTATTTTTGCTCCCTTAACAGAAGTCGTTAAAACGACAATTTCTCCGCCTGCTTTTTTCAAAGCATCTTCAATTCTTAGTCTTTCGTTCACATCCAATAAGACAATTATACAGTCTCCTCCGCCTGCTCCTGAAAGTTTAGCCCCATATGCTCCATTTTTGAGGGCAACTTCCGCTAATTTGTCAATTCCGGAATTACTCACTCCCAACTCTTTGAGTAATATCTGATTTTGGTTCATCAGTCTTCCCAATACCTGCCAATTTTTCTCAAGGATTGCCTGTCGGCCTTGATTTACAATTTGTTCAATCTCTATAAATATTCCGTCTGTTTTTTGCGGATCTTTATTTCGGATCTCCGCCACTCTATCGATCATGGCTTTGGTATCAGCTTTGCTACCGGTAAAAACTGCGCTTAAAGGCAAGAGGTTTGAGGAAATTTTTTCTGCCTTTTTGCTTTGTCCGGAAAATTTGATATTTGCCCCGTAAATACAGCTGGCGACGTCAAATCCTGAAGCTTTTTTCTGGACATTTAAAACTATCTGGTAGCAGATTTCAAATAATTTCCGGTCAGTTAACTTTATCTGATGAAGGTAACTTAATGCTTTCATGGTGGCTACAACTGCAGCGGCTGATGAACCGAGGCCAAACCCGGTAATTTCGCTTTCAGTTTTTATCCGGAAATAATTATTTTTCTTCTTGCCTTGCCGGAAATAAGCAAGCGTTTGTTTGATAAATGACTGGTCGGATGATTGCGGAGAAATAATTTCATCCAGACCTCTTTCAGAAAAACCGGCTTCAACAGTCAGATATTTATCGACTGCGGTTACCAGACATGAATATCCGTACATCACGCTGTGTTCACCTAGTATCATCAGTTTACCCGGGGCTTTTACGGTCACTTTATTTTTCCTCATGTTGATTTTTTCTCGTTTTCAATCCTTATTCCTTCCTCCCCCAGTAAAAGCGGAAAAAACGGCAATTTCAGTTTTTTAGTCAGAGCATAAATTTGGGAAGGGTCAGTATGATAACAAATCAGCATCCCGCTTCCTTTTTTGTATCCGCCTCCCCCGCTGACTTTGGCAACACCTCCAATTTTCCGGATTTCACCGATAATTTTTTTGGCGCTCGGTCCGACAATCTCCATTTTTTCCAGATTTTTTTCTGAGTTTTCCATCGCTTCCTGTAAATCTTGTATCTTATTTTGTTTCAAAGCCCAAAGCATTTTTTTGGTTTCGGTTTCCTGACTGTAAAAAATTTCTTCCATTTTCTTTTTCTGTTTTTTATACAAAACACCTAAACTTATCACCATCTCCCCTGTGGTTTCAACAGGCTCTCCGGAGTCGATAAAAATAAAAGGCGGAAATTTGTACTGGATGATAGGCAGGCTCCAAATGGATTTCAGAAATTCAAATTCTTTCCTGTACCAGATCAACCCCCCAAATGTAACAATGGTGTTATCGGCGCCTGACGGATTGGTATGCTGGCTTTTTTCCGCGATGAATGAAAGCTCGTTTATTTTGGCAGGATTCCAGAGATTCAGTACCCCTTTCA
>MFJN01000053.1:8162-15455 GCA_001779235.1 Candidatus Gottesmanbacteria bacterium RIFCSPHIGHO2_02_FULL_40_13
CGCGGTTAAGCGGAATGTCTGTAGAAATCTCAATTTCCAATGGAGGAAGTTTCTCAATTTTAAAGTTTTCCCTGAAAATTTCTATGCTTTTCCTGACCAAATGATTGTCTTTGACGTTTGCATTGATGATTTTGGGGTTATCTTTAGAACTCTTGGTTTTTTTGGTGGATCTGACGGTGACATAAAGCCTGCGGCTGATGGCAGTGAGAATTGCCGGAAACCCGTAAACAACCGTGTGTTCGCCAATGAGAATTATTTTGCCCGGTGTAGAAACAGTGATTTGCATGAAGGTTTTTTAAATGGGTTTAAATTTCACGCCATATGGAATAACTCCTTCAGTTCCAGGATCTTTGGTTCGTCTGAGTACGCTTTTTACTTTTTGTCCGGTAATCAAATGTTTTTCTTCCCACTCCACTAATTGAGCGCAATAATTTCTTCCCTTCGCGAGTCCTACAATTGCCACTACGTATGGAGCTTGTGATTCAAATCCTGCCGGCGGTACATAAATTTTGGTCCAGGATAATATCTTTCCTTCCAGGCCTAAGATTTTCTGGATTTTTTTCTGATTGCGCCAAATTTTGACCGGACTTATCATAAGTTACTTAAGTTACTTAAGTTACTTATCAGACTTAAGTATATGTATAACAGCAGTCGCTCCGCTTCCTCCGACATTATGAGTCAAACCTATTTTGGCGTTTTTCACCTGTTTTTTCCCGGCAACGCCTTTCAGCTGGCGGTATATTTCTACAATTTGCTTTACTCCCGTTGCTCCGACCGGATGACCTGCGGCTTTCAGCCCCCCCGACGTATTTACTACCGGATAGCCAAACCCTAGGGTCGTTTTTTTCCGGCGGATAAACTGCGCAGATTTGCCCCGCGGAAAAAAACCCAGATCATCCATGGCTATGATTTCAGCGATAGTGAAACAATCATGCACTTCAGCAACATCTATTTGTGACGGTTTGATTCCTGCCTGCCAGTATGCTTTTTTAGCTGCCAGGACGGTCGATTGTAAACTGGTCAAATCCGACCGGTCAGCGACACCTAAACTATCTGTTGCCACAGCCGAAGCGATTATATTTACTGACCCCTGACCCCTGACCCCTGACCCCTGACCTAATATCACCGCCGCAGCGCCGTCAGAGATGGGCGAACAATCAAGAAGTTTTAAAGGAGAAGACACGACGGAACTCTTCATAACCTGTTCAATTGTTACCGGAAACCTGAATTGGGCGTGAGAATTAAGTGAGGCATGATAATGATTTTTTACGGCAACGCTGGCTAAATCTTCCTCCGAAACGCCATACTTTTTCATGTAGGCCCGTGCTATCATGGCATAAAGGCCGGGAAAGGTTGCGCCTGCTTCTCTTTCCTCATCAGATCCCGCACCCATCAGGGCTTTGGCTACTTCTTCAGGCTTATGATCGGTCATTTTCTCAATTCCTACGACCAAAACATTTTTATATAAACCGGAGGTCACTGCCAGTATTCCGGCATGCACCGCCAATCCTCCGGATGCGCATGCTCCTTCCACCTTCATAGCCGGAACATTTAACCCCAATACTTCACTAAAAAACGCACCCAGGTGGTCCTGCCCGCCAAGAGAACTGGAAAGCATATTGCCAATATACACAGCTTCTATCTCTCCGGTTTTCAACCTGGTCTCAAACAGCGCTTCTAAAACAACCCCTTTAACAAGATCGCGCGGCGAAACATCCCATAATTCACCAAATTTACTCACACTTCCCGCTAAAATTTCCACTTTCATCAGATTTTTCTCCCGAATTTCAAATACTGAATATAAGAGATATATTGAGTCTGTTTCAGATAATCCGCAAGCCGCGGAGAGTTGGTTCTTTTTTGGCTGACCCCTTTCAAGGTCTTAAAAACAAAGGCATCTGATCCTGCTCCGGATCCGTAGGAAACCATAAAAATCATCTTATTTGGTTTAGCTTCGTCCAGTACACTGCTCAGTCCCAAAAAAGATGAGGCTGAATAAGGGTTACCGATATGATCAATAATAAGTGATGGCGCTAGCTGTTCTGAAGTAAATCCTAATTTTTTAGCAATTTCTCTGGGAAATTTTCCGTTGGGCATGTGAAAAACGCAGTAATCAAAATCTTTTGGCGTGAGTTTCAATTTGTCTAACAGTGTTTTGGCAGCTCCTTCAACATGGGCAAAGTAAGCAGCTTGTGTAAATCTTCCCCCGTGGCTGGGATAAGAAATTCCGTCTCTTCTCCAAAAATCAGGCGTATCTGAAGAATATGAGGTAAAATCAACTATATCTGCAATGCTCTCATCATTTTTTTTGGTTAAAATAAAAGAGGCGGCGGCTGAAGCAGCTGTATATTCCAAAATATCATGAGGCTTCGCCTGCGCTGTGTCCGCTCCTACTGCGATTCCTGTTGTCACCATTCCTGAAGCAATAAGAGCAGTGATATTTATCATGGCTGTAGTCGCCGCTTTACAGGCAAATTCCAAATCCGCCGAGAGATAATTTCGACCGATCCCTAAAAATTCAGCGACAATTGTTGAGGTGGGGTTCACTGCATAAGGGTGACTTTCAGAACCGGTAAAAAAAACTTCGATATCCTGAGGTTTGATGCCGGCTCTTCGTATCGCGTTTACTGCTGCTTCATAAGCCATCGTCACCGTATCTTCGTCAAAGGCAGCAATCGATTTTTCGCTAACCCCTAATGATTTTTCGACCTGCAGAGAATTTTTTCCCCACACTTGAGCGGTTTCCTCCACTTTCAACCTGTATTTGGGAATATACACTCCGTAGCCTTGTATGCTGACGCTATTCATATTTTATGTGACCGGATAATTTGCGGTGAGCCTGAGCTAAACTCCCCTGTGCAAGTGAGGCAAGAAGTGATAATTCTCCCGCTAAAACTCCCGCTCCTATAATTTCAGCCAGTTTCATACTGTTTTTACCATCCCTTCCACCATATACCCCAAGAAGCCTTAAAGCTTCAGACTGTGCCGGTAGACCGGTCCCGCCGCCGATTGTACCAACAGGCAAATCAGGCAGATAAATGCTAATGTATAAACTTCCGCCTGACATATCAGTCGCGGTTATCCCCAAACTTCCTTCTACAACGTGAGCTGCGTCCTGGCCTGTTGCCAGAAAAATCGCAGCTATCATATTGGTAAAATGGGCGTTAAATCCCAAAGAACCGCTCATGATCGATCCCAGGTAGCATTTAGTTACAGCAAGCTTGTGAATTTTTTCAGGGGTAGTCTTTAAAACTTCCCTGACCGTTTGAGGACTTAGAACCGCCTCAGCCCAGACTTTTTTGCCGCGGCCTTCGCTAAAATTTAAATAAGACGGTTTTTTGTCCAGATCAAAATTTCCTGCAAGAGAGAGACACTCAACTTTAATCTCCTGTCTGATGTATGAAGCGATTTTATCGGTTGCATAGGTCGCCATATTCATACCCATCGCGTCAGAAGTATCAAAAGAAAATCTGACGAAAACGTTCTTACCTATGATGCTGATTTTCTGTTTGAGTAAAGACAAATGGGAAGAAGTGCTTTGCGCTATCTCAGCCAGGCGCGGGAAATTTTTTTCCAGCCAATCTTTAAATTCATGGCTGTCTTTTAGACTTTTTGTCTGAAAAACAGGCCCGCGGGTAATACCAGCATTTTCGACTACGACATTCACTCCGCCGGAAAGAGTTACTGCCTTACAACCGCGGTTGACAGAGGCTACCAAAGCCGCCTCGTGGGTAGCAAGCGGCAGATAAAATTCACCCCTGGCATAGTTTCCGCGGATTTTGATCGGCCCGGCAACCCCAAGCGGTATCTGGACCGCCCCGATCATGTTTTCGCAATTTTTTTCCGAAGCTATTTTCAAATTGTCCGGAAAAACACTTATATGTTCAAGAGTAACGCCTGTTTCTTTTTCCAGAAATTTCCGGCGCTCCCCGATCGTTTTAATATTTTTTAAGGACATATTTTAGGCCGCATCCGTTTGTTACCTGATTAATATTCCATTTGACGGTGCGGCACAAAGAGCCGTAACCCCGATGCACATCGGGGACGCGCTCTTAGATAAAAGGAATCCTGAAGATTCCCCATTGGTACATTTTAAACGAATATAAAATTATTAAAGGGATAATGAAAATGGTCGTAAAAACTATTCTGGCCAGATCAAATTTCATGCCGAACCGCAGAGTTAAATAATACAATATCGCTTTCCAAATAGCTAAAGCAATTGAGGAGGCAGTAAAAAAAATAGTAAAAATTTTTCCCGGTATGCTGAAAGTTCTGGGAGGAGGAATCACTATATATAATAATGATGTCAGAAAAAACCAGAAGATCGTCGGTAAAAGCGAGTAAGACCAGAGAACTGTCAAAACTTTAAGAGAAGGATTTTTGCGGAAGAACATCCCGGAGAGATAAAAAACTGAAATAAAACCCGCAAATCCGCATAAAAAAGCTCCTGTCAGCAAATTAAACTTATAAGTCAGAAGATAAGGATTTCTAATTCCTGACCTGATCAGACTAACTAAAGTAAAATAAACCAGCACCCCAAAAAAAATAAAAAAAATATGGCTCCTGGAAGATTTGGCGTCAGACAGCTTTCTATAGGTAATATAAGGATTGTTGATAACGCCTATAACATATCCCGAAAATATTACCAGCCGGCGAAAAAAATAATAAAACCAGGTTTCCATAACAAAAAAAGGCGTGTTTAATTAAAATCCAAACTGCAGAAGCGAAACTAATTTAATAAGGGTGGTCCCCAAAAGAAAATAAAGAAGAAAGGCAAAAAAAGAAGAGAGTATGATGGCGCTTTTCCAGGGCGAGTGTTTAAACCGGGGTACTATTTTTTTGTAGTATGGGGTAAGAAATCCCATCTCCTGAGTCGGTATCACGGCCACTTCGCGCATTTTATCAACCAGTAATTGATAGGTTTTTTTATTATTCATGTCTTGTAAGCTCGGGCAAAAGCTTTTCTGGCCCGAAAAAGCATACTCTCCGCGCTTTTGAAAGTGAGGGATAGCCTGCCTGCAATCTCGGTGACCGAATACCCCTGTTCATATTTCAGCTTTAAGATGATCTGGTATTGAGGGGTAATGGCGGCAAAAGTCTGCCTGATTTTCTGCCGGAGTAAAGCTTCGTCCAACTTGTCTTCAGGCCCCAGAAGTGTCGAAACCAAAGGTTCAAAATCAGCAATTTTAGAAAGAATGATGCTTTTGATCTTTTTTTTCCGGTAAAAATCAACTACTTTGTATTTGGCTATGGCGCAGATAAAGGTAAAAAGTCTCGACTGAAAAGAAAAATCACGAAGAGCTTCAATTGTAGAGATTAGAGTATCCTGCAATATTTCCTCTGCATCGCTGTCATTATCAATTCTTTTACTGATAAAACTGTAAAGAGGCTTGTAAAAACTGCGGTAAAAAAGTCTCAGTGAAGCTTCGCTGCCCTGTAAAATTTCGGAGACCATCTTATGTTCGTCAAGCTCGTTTTTTGGCATACCTTTACTTTTGTCGGATGTTTTATTAAAAAACACTCGCTTCAATTTTAGAGACGTCATATTATAAATCTCTCCGATCTAATTGACAAATGCCCGCCTTTCCCCCTAGACTGGAGGTATGAATCTGTTTACCACGGTTTATGAGGTTATTATTGGCGACAAATGGAAACTTGCTCCTAGATTTACCACGCTTGGCAGTTTCGTGTCTTTTCTTTTGCCAATACTTCTTTTGCTTGCCGGAATTATATTTTTTGTTCTGGTGATAGCGGCCGGATTTACCTTCCTGCAGAATGCCGGCAGCGAAGATGCGCACGCTCTGGATAAATGGCGGATGATCTTAACATACGGGGTAATTGGTCTTATAATAATCTTTGGTGCATACTGGGTATTGCAAATAATTAACTTTATCACCTACGGTTCGTTCCAGAGTTTATTTTAAATTATGTTTATATATTTTTTATCCAGCTTACTGGCTCAAGCTACTGATCCTATCGGTAAAATCACCCCGCCGGGAAATCTGCCTATATTGTTTGACCCAGGTGACCCGACTAAACTGACCGGCCTTATTTCTCTCATTAATACGCTTTTAAGAGTGACTTTTATCGTAGCCGGTTTGTGGGCTTTTTTGAATATCATTCTGGCGGGTTTTGGATTTTTAAGTGCCGGGGGTGACGACAAAAAAATTGCCAAGTCATGGGCCCAGATGTGGCAGTCGCTGATAGGACTCCTCTTTATTGTTTCCTCGTTTATCATTGCCGCAATTATCGGAATAGTATTATTTAATGATCCGTCGGCAATTCTGGTACCCAAGATTGTAATTACACCAACACCATGATAAAAAAACTTATAATTGCTGTTTCTGTCAGTTTTTATTTATTATTAATTTCACCTTTACCTTCTTTGGCCGTAGATAATTCCGGACTGGGGATAGGTTGCGGAGGAGGTTTGGGACCTGTGGCTGAAGCGCTGTGTAATTTAAGCAGTACCCAAGCTGAACTTGCCGGAGGAGAATTCAATAGAATTATCGGCGTTTTTCTGGGATTTATAACCATCGCCGCCGGCATCTGGTTTTTATTTCAGTTCATTACCGCCGGTTTCGGATGGATGTCAGCAGGAGGAGACAAGAATAAGACTGAAGAGGCCTGGCATAAAATCACCAACTCTCTGATCGGCCTTATCATCGTAGTCTCTGCCTGGATATTGGTGGGGATTATCGGCAGTGTCGTCGGACTGGACATACTAAATCCGGGCAAAATGTTTAATCAGTTGATGCAGCCATAATATGATATTACAGTCTCCCATCTTTAATCCTGCCATTCCTGCTTTAGTGGACAAAACTCCGGCTGATATTCCCGGGCTTTTCGGCAAGTTATTTTCCGGTATCATAGGCATCATGCTTTTTGGAGCAACCATCTGGGTGCTTTTTCAGCTGATCTTAGGCGGAATAAGCTGGATGTCCTCGGGAGGCGACAAGGGCAAGATGGAGGAAGCGCGCCACAGATTGACTAATGCTGTTACAGGTCTCTTTATTGTCTTTGCCTCGTGGTCAATTTACGTCATCATTTTGAACTTTCTCGGACTTTCTCCGATTGGTCTGGACGGTAGAATTGAGCTTCATTTGCCGTCTTTGTTTACTGAACCTTGAAACCCTCCAACGGGGGCGTCTCCACCACCTCATATAACCTACGTACCTACTTAAGATTAGTATTGGCTATCATATTTAATCAAACCGCCACTGTCAACACGATTTAGAAATGTCCGGTTTCTAACGATTTAGAAATGTCGTCTTTTTCATAATCAACGCTATC
>MFJN01000054.1:0-2589 GCA_001779235.1 Candidatus Gottesmanbacteria bacterium RIFCSPHIGHO2_02_FULL_40_13
AACTTTTCATATATTTTTACCTTTCTCTATAATCTTAGTAATATCTATACCCATTTTATTAAGATACTGATTATTTATACTGTAGTAATTCTCTGTCCCATTTTTATGCAAGTTTATAATTTTTGCCTCGATCAGCTTACCTAAGTGATGTGATAAAGCAGGTTGTGACAGTGAAAACTTCTTTGATAATTCCTGACAGGACCATTCCCTTTTCTTAAGAAGAAATTTTATTATCTCAAATCTGATAGGGTAGGAAAGCGATTTGAAGATCTTGATTATTGATTCACTCATATCCAATTATTTAAATATTTCGATATATTGATATAATATAATTGAGGTATGAATTTGTCAAGTCCTGCCACCGTAAGGTTGTGCTAGAGAAAGGAATTAAGATATAATTAGTGCTCTGGAGGGTTCGCCTAACGGCATGGCACTAGTCTTGAAAACTAGCGGGAGCAATCCCTTACAGGTTCGAATCCTGTACCCTCCGCCTTCGCCTCGCTGAAGTCCCGATTACATCGGGACTAAAGCGGGCTTCGCCCGTTCAGCTCGGCTTCGGCGAGATAAAATCCGCTTTCAGATCGACGTAGCTTTATGCGAAGTCGTCTTTTACTTCGCCGTAGTTTTAACGAAGGCGAGTTTACCTCGACGAAACTTTAGTGAAGTCGGGTATAATTATTCCGATGTATTATGTATATCTCTTGAAGTGTAGCGATAATAGAACATATATTGGATGCACCGATGATTTGAAAGATCGAATTTATCGACACCAAAAAGGTCAAGTTCCGGCTACAAAGGAAAGACTTCCGATTAAACTAATTTCCTATTTTTCATTTTCAAATAAATACACCGCTTTCAATTTCGAAAAATACCTCAAATCCGGTTCAGGAAGAGCGTTTATGAAAAAGCATTTGATAAAATAGGCTGTATGACACAATTAATTGCCCAAATAATTGGAATAGTAGCGTTATTATTTGTACTCTTATCTTTTCAAAAAAACAGTAGATATTTAATCTTATTATTTCTCATAATCGTTCAAATCCTTTTTACTCTTCATTTTGGATTGCTGGGGGCTTGGACTGGTGCTGCAATGAATGGAGTTGCTGCATTCAGAACTTACATATTTAATCAAAGAGAAACTAAAATTTGGAGCAATAATCCATTCTGGTTGTATCTGTTTGTTGTGTTATTTTGGGTATTCGGGATTGTAACTTGGAGTGGATATTATAGTATTTTGCCAATTTTAGCTATGACCATAGATTCATTTGCAGTATGGAATAAAAAAACTCAATATATAAGACGACTGATGTTAATTCCTAGACCTTTATGGTTTATATATAATTATACAGTTGTTTCTTATGCTGGAATGATTACAGAGATATTTGTATTGTTCTCAATATTAATTGGGATTATAAGATTTGATCTTGTAACTACAATGAAGAAGCAAAATAGGTTCTAACTTTGTATATGGTCTCCCGCTTTTACCTCGCCGTAGCCCGACTGGGCGAAGGCGGGCATAATATGGTTAGTATTGGAAATAAAGCCTGGTTTGGTCGTAGGGGCGAGGTTTCAGCCTTCGGCTTGACGTAGTAGAGCCTACGGCTAGACGAAGTCAGCGAGATAAATCCGCAAATTCTGATGAATATAAATAATATAGGTTATCCTATAGCCTCAAAACTCATTTTAGGTTCTGACACTGAAACAAATTCTCAAATTCAACTGTTATAATTAACTTATCTTAACTATGAAACCAGGAATAATCATCTATTCCAATGAACCTGAAACGGTATGGAATGCTTACAGGTTCGGAAATTTTACCCTTAAAGAAAAGGATGAAGTGAAATAATATGGAGATAATTTCTATTGCTCTTCTTACACTTCTTGCAAGCACTATCGGAACGATGACGGGTTTTGGCACCTCGACTATAATGATTCCTATCCTCGTAATGTTTCTACCTCCGGTTGAGACGATATTTCTAGTAGCTATAATTCACTGGTTTGGGGATATCTGGAAAGTGCTACTCTTTCGCAAAGGATTCAGCTTCAAACTGATAGCATTATTTGGCGTTATTGGTCTTCTAACCAGTTACCTTGGTGCCTCTTTTTCCTCCAATATGGATAAAACCTTACTTTTGCGACTGCTTGGGATATTTTTATCAGGATACGCATTATTCCTGATATTCAAATCACGTTTTAAAATAAAGGCTAATAACTTAATGGCTTTAACAGGTGGTGCTCTGTCAGGATTTTTCGCCGGAATATTCGGAATAGGCGGCGCCGTCAGAGGCATATTCTTGTCCGCTTTTGATTTGCCCAAGGTTGTATATATTGCTACAGCCGGAGCAATAGGACTGATGGTTGATGCTACTCGGATTATAACCTATTTTACCAGCGGAACAACTCTACCCTCTATGCTTTGGTGGAGTTTACTGATATTTATTCCTGTTTCTTTCATCGGCGCACAGATTGCGAAAAAGTTAGTTGATCGAATTCCACAAGATAAATTCAGAAATTTTGTTGCAGTTTTCCTTTTTATCATCGGACTGAAACTTGTTTCAGGATACTAGGATTGTTTGAGGTAAAATCGGG
>MFJN01000054.1:2610-9814 GCA_001779235.1 Candidatus Gottesmanbacteria bacterium RIFCSPHIGHO2_02_FULL_40_13
CAATGAATAATTATCCTCCTGATGAAAAAGTTCAGGGATTAATTTTTACTTCTTGACTCTATTAATGGAGATACCGTATAAATAAATCCATGACACTGTTTTTCTCGTAAAGGGAGCAGTAAAGACAACTGAGGATAGCTCCCGTCCTCAACAATATTATAAACATTGACGATCCTTTATAGGGTCGTTTTTTTAGTGTTTGCCTGCGCAGGCAGGGTTGAAAGGAGAGTTTTATGCTTCCAGCATTTTTAATAACATTTCGTGAGGTCATCGAGGCAACACTTATTGTTGCAACCATATTAGGAATTCTTGTCAGGTTAAATCAAACAAAAGGGATAAAGACGGTGTGGTATGCAACTGGCACAGCAGCACTTTTAAGCTTGATACTGCTTGTGCTTGGTAGCGTATTAGGGCTAAAGGTACAAGAAATATATTCAGGTAAAACAGAAGAGTTTATTGAGGGAATCTTGATGATTACTTCGGCTCTGTTTATTACCTGGGCGGTTTTTTTCCTTCATAAATACTTTGCCCAGTACAAAACAAGGTTACTTCAAAAAATCAAAGCAACTGTAGAAAAGGAAGAACAGAAAGGACTCTTTATTCTTGTCTTTACCGCCGTGTTTCGTGAGGGATTTGAGATTGTTCTGTTTCTCTCAACAATATACTTCTCATCAAATCCGCAGAATATTTTTACCGGATTCTTGGGTGGAGCTGTTGGGGCTTTACTTGTTTCATTTGGATTATTCACAGCAACTCTGAGGCTTCCTGTATTTTATGCGTTCAGAGCAACAAGCATTCTGCTTATTCTCTTTGCCGCAGGCCTTCTTGCCCGTGGAGTGCATGAATTTGCAGAAGTCGGGTTGCTTCCTGAATTAGGTAAAATGACATTTGCATTTATCCCGCCGAAAGAGACATTTACTGGGGATATGATTAAGGCAATTTTTGGCATCACCCAGAAAATGGACCTGATTCAGCTTTCACTCTATGCAGGTTACACTGCGCTTATGAGCTGGTATGTTTTCTTCCGAAAACAGATGGACGGGCATATTGAAAGTAAATAGGATAGAATCATCTATAATTATTATTAGTAGAATTTAGATTGATTGGGAGACAAAGGCAAATTGAGAGGGAACAAAGGAAGCAAAATAGGTTCTAACTTTGTATATGGTCTCCCGCATTATTTCAGTTTAATTTTAAGAAGTATTCCCCCGGCAGACTGTAAAACTATTTTAAAACCAAGAGACTTATAAAAACTTAAAGCTTTTAGGTTATCCTCTCTTGTATCTACATACAAATAATTTATTTTTTTCTCTTTCAACCGCATAATTGCAGTTTTTACCAGCTTCTTCCCAATACCTTTTCTTTGGAATTTATCTTCAACACAGAGCGTGACAATACTTGAATATTTATTCGGTAAATATCGTTTGACAGAGTTTTCGAAGACCAATCTTTGAAATATCCTCCAAAGCGATAATTTTCCTGTAAGAATTTTCATGGTTATTCTCAAGAAATCTGAAAAAGAAAACAAGCCATGCATCAATTTATCCGAATTATTCATATCGTAAGAAACTGTTATCAAAGCGATTAAATCTGTTCGCTGCCATGCGCCTAAGCAAAAATGGTTATCATCGGAGATTAATTTTTTGTATAATTTTTTAACGATTCCCAACCCGCATAGGGAAGAAATATCAGAGAGGGTAGAGAAATGAATTAGCGAGGCTTTTTGAAAATCCTTGAGAGTCAGCGGTTTAACTAGCATCGGATTAATATTTTTGCAGGATCATTCTAAGTATTTTAAGCCCGTGATAAAAAGAGTTTACCTTCGATTTGCCGGCAAAGCGGGCTCTTTCCACGACCGCTACTTCACCAAATTTTAATCCTGCTTTATGAGCTTTCACGATAATTTCTGTACAAAATTCAAATCCCTTAGAGGTTAAATCTAATTTATCCAGACCTTTTTTAGATATTGCCGTATAAAGATAAAGGCTGTCAGAAACATTAGTTCCATGAACAAAATTTGTCATCCAGGTAAAAATTTTATTGCCAATTAATCTTATTAGAGTGTCATCTTCACTCCTGCCTCCTTTAGCATATCTGGAGGCAATCACATACTCGAATCCATTTTTAAATTTATTGATGATCTTCTCGATGTCTTTCGGGTTATGGGATCCGTCGGCGTCCATCATCACAATGACGTCACCCGTCGCTTTTTGGAATCCTTCCAGAAATGCCGCTCCATAACCCATTTCCTTTTGCCTTATAAGGCAATCGGATTTTTTCAAACCCTTTTTGGCTTCATTATAGGTATTGTCTTTAGAGTGGCCGTCAATAATGATGATTTCATCAACAATTTTCCTGGGTACCTCTCGCAGTACTTTTCCAATGCAGCCTTCCTCATTACGTGTGGGAATTATTAGAGAGACTTTCATTTTCATGCATTATAATACTTGCGGATTGTTTTGGCGATACGGTTTATATCGCTATCTGTCAAATTAGATGAAGAAGGCAGCCACAATCCTTTACTGGTAATTTCTTCTGAATTCGTGAATTTTTGATTCTTATATTCATTTTTATATATTTTTTGCGTGGAGATGGCAGGATAGATTCTTCTGGAACCGATCCTCTTTTTCTTTAAATATTCCATAAGATTATCAGGATCGTTGACATAAATATCTACAAACCATGGAGTCGTATTTTCCAAATCAGTGGCAATAAATTGGATTTCATTAATTCCTGATAACAGTTGGTGATATTTTTTATAGATTTCTTTCTTTCTTAAGACCCTTGTTTTCAACTTTTTCATTTGCTCCAGACCGATTACTGCCTGAAGGTCGGTAAATTTAAAATTCCATCCCCATAAGTCATGAATATCAATTCCTCCCTGATTCCTGCCAAAATCTTTCAGTCTTTTTATCTTTTTATAGAGCTTGCGATCATCAGTTACCAAGGCTCCACCCTGACCTGTGGTAATAATTTTAGGAACGCTAAAGGAAAAGCTTCCTATTATTCCAAAAGTACCTAAATGCTTGCCTTGCCAAAAACTGCCCAAAGACTGGGCGGCATCTTCAATCAATAGTAGATTATTATCATGACAGAATTTAGTAACTTTCCTCATATCGTCACTTCGACCGTTGCAGGAAACATAAATCACAGCTTTTGTTTTTTTGGTAATGGCTCTTTGGGCTTTTTCCAGATCAAGACACAGAGTGTCTTTCTCTACATCCACGAGAATTGGTTTAATTCCGATAAGGACAGCCGAGTTGGGAGTAGCGATCATGGTGAGATTGGGGACTAAAACTTCACTCAAGGGTTTGACTACCAAAGCCAATAAGGCAAGAGTCAGACTAACTGTTCCATTATTGGTCATGACACAATATTTGGCTCCGGTATAACGGCAAATTTCCTCCTCCAACTCCTGGGTTTTTTTAAATTCCGTGACCCACCCTCCGCCTTTCATATAAGAATAAACAGCGTCAGCTTCTTTCTTGTCAAACCAAGGTTCCATTTGCGCAATAAACTTATGCATATTAAATAAGGATTTTATCAACAATAAAAGGGCCGTTTTTTATTTCAAACAGTTCGCTGTCTTCCACCAGATGAATGCCGTATCCGCCGGTAAGAAGTATCAGCGCTTGTCCCTCTATAAGATATGTATTTTTAAAAAGTATTTTAGTCGGACTATAAAGGTCGAGCCTAATTTTTCCCTTTTTCACAATTAAACACTCCTGGAGAGAGCGGGTAATTCTTTTTTGGGGTTTATGCATATGAGCTTTCAGGTATGACCCCCGGGGATGTTTTAAAGTTACCAGTTGCAAAGGCTGATTCGGATCTGTTAAAGGATTTGAGCCTTTATGTATTTTTGTAAACTTGACAGCCACTAATGTTTTTTTAAAGAAAAATTTCTCCATAATTGCCTTAAATATTAATCTTTTTTACAAAAACCTTTCTGCCTAATTTTAATTCTTTTTTAGCCAGGTCAAAATCATTTCTTAACATGATTTCGACCAACTTTCTGAAGTTTACTTTTGGTTTCCAGTTTAAAAGCTTTTTGGCTTTTGATGCATCTCCCAATAAATAATCTACTTCTTTTAGCCGGAAATAAGAAGGATCTATTTCTATAATAGTTTTATTTCTTTTTTTGTCTATCCCTACTTCTTTTCCCCCTTTTCCCTTCCAAACCAAATTAAATTTTAGAAGTCCGGCAGCCTCTTCTACAAATTGTCGGACAGTATGTGTTTCACCTGTGGCCAGGACAAAATCCTCAGGCGTTTTATATTGAATAATTTTCCAGATTCCCTCCACGTAGTCTTTAGCATATCCCCAGTCTCTTTGGGAGGATAAATTTCCAAGTTTCAGTGTGCCCTGAAGACCCAGTTTCACTCTGGATAAGCCCATGGTGATTTTACGGGTGACAAAAGTTATGCCCCTGCGGGGCGATTCATGGTTAAAAAGAATTCCGTTTGAAGCAAAAATGTGATAGCTGTCCCGGTAAATTTTTGTCAAATGATAGGCAAAAACTTTCGATAATCCGTAAGGCGATTGGGGATTAAAAGGCGTATTCTCATTTTGGTATTTTTCATTACTGACTTTTCCAAACATCTCGGAAGAACTTGCCTGGTAATAACGAACAGGGAGTTTTAAATGCCTGACAACATCAAGAAGTCTTAGAGCTCCCAGTCCTGTAACATTGGCCGTGTATTCCGGTACGTCAAAGCTTACCTGTACATGGCTTTGGGCTCCAAGGTTATAAATTTCATCGGGTTTAATTTGGGATAAAATGTTTAACAGGCTGGAACTTTCAGACAAATCCCCGTAAATTGTCACAAAATTGGGAAATTTAGGATTGTCATATAGATGGTCTATCCGGTAAGTGTTAGGGGTACTTGCTCTTCTTTGGAGTCCATAGACAAGATAACCCTTTTTCAACAAAAGTTCTGCAAGATATGATCCGTCCTGACCCGTAATACCGGTAATAAAAGCTGTTTTTATAGCAAATAGAATATAGTATGATTAATCTGTATTGTCCAGACCCTTTTAGAGTTCTATCCTTATTCAGTTAATGTAAAATGAAGTCCAAAATTATTTATCTCCTTTTTTTCACCACGATTTCACTCTATCTGTTTCATTTTCTATTTTTCTGGATTTACGAAACTACTGATTCATATTTTTTTTGGGCGTTTGCAGATTTTCTCAAAACAGGTAAATATTGGATACCCCATCCATATTATTGGACGACTCCATCCACGATAGCACCGCCGCTATACAGTGTCTTATTGTTTGTAGCAGAATTTCTTCCCAGAGCCGATATTTTTATTCATTTCATACATTTACTCTGTTTATTTTTATCGTCTTTTTTTATCTATCGCATCACTAAATCGTATTTGGGTAGAAAAAATTCTCTCATTACTGCCCTCATATATCTTCTGATTCCCGCCAATATCTTCCAGTCATTAAGCCTGATGTCAGAAATGATTTCTTTATTAGGATTGTCACTTTTCCTTTATTTGGGTTTTCTAATTTTAGAAAAAAAACAGAATAATTTAATAAAATACCTGCTGATTTCATCATCCTTCATGGTTTTAGCAAGGTATAATTTTATTATCTTTTGGATAATAAGCGGTATACTTTTTTTCCTGATACGAAATAAAAAAATATCAGATTACCTTTTCCTGGTATTAAGCGTATTCATTATTGCCGGTTGGGTAGGGATAAATTATATTTTAACAGGAAATATAGGCTTATCAGATTCAGTGGGAAAACACCTTTACAACAGGATAGTTTACGAAAATAAATTGCTTCCGCCTGAAAATAATAAATATTTAAAGGAACTCCGCCGGTTAGCCTCCGAAAATTTTGACCTTTATGTATCGGCTTGGGAGCTTGATCCGCAAATCATTGTCAAACTGGGATTAGACCAAAAGCGCGAGAATAAATTATTGGCAAATGTAGCAATCGACGGCGTGAAAACCAATCCCTTAAGTTATGTCTATAAAACTCTGGAAAATTTTTTTAAAGTCCACGGAAACGGACAGACTTATCCGGGCTATCTTTACACAACAGACTACTGGATGAAGGAGAAATGCCGCGTTTTAGGAACCATACATTTCTGTCAGCCAATCATCAGTCATCAATTGGGAAATGAAGCTTGGAATAAACTGCTGCTGATTTCAGAATGGTACTACCAGCATATCCCTTTATACACAAATTTTTTCCTCCTTTACCCCTCACTCATTTTTTCTCTGATCCAGAAAAATAAATATCTCCGGTTTACTGGCTTATTGTATCTGTTAATGGCACTTTTTACCTTATCTGTGGAAATACCTGTTTACCGATACCAATACATACTCTATCCTCTCAAAATAATTCTTTTTACCTATTTGATGTCTTATCTTTATAATATTAAAAAGTATAAACGGAATAAATCAGGAAATAATTCTCCAACCAAATCGGAGATTCATAAGTATTGGTAAGTTTGCATTAATACGTTTCAACAGTGTCAAACAGTCACGGATATTAGCTCAAAACCCCAGTTTTTCCTTGACAAAAATTACGGTCAGTCTGCCCGCTATAAATTCTTTATTGATGATAAGCAGTTTGCTGACGTTGCTGTTCATTTTATAAAGATTTTGCATGTGCTCTGTTTCCAAAGGCAGGACAAAGTCATAAATCCTTTTCATCCCTTCGTCCAGATTTTTGACAATTTTTTGCGTCCCAACCACCCAGATGACATGAGCAGATCCGTATGCATATGCTGGTAGTTGACTGCCGGTATTGGAAGCAATAATTACTTGACCACTTTCTGTGATTGCCTGTACGCTGCCGACCGCCCAAACCGGGGCGGAGCCAAGTTTCTGCATTTCGATGGACTGTGTTTCTCTATCCATTTTAGCCAGTTTTGGTTTGACAGCATCATATCTGCCCGATTCATTGATTTCCTTGTCCAGACCAAGCGTCTCCAAAGTTACAGAGGACATGTTCATGACCTCGGCTCCTTCCGGGAGTATTTCCAATACTTTTTCTTTGGCTTTACCTGCGTTTTCCACGACCACCGCCTCGATATTGTTGTTTTTTAATGCCTGGATTGTGGCAGAAATTATCTGATCGTCTGCCAGTTCTGAAAAACTTTTCATATATTTTTACCTTTCTCTATAATCTTAGTAATATCTATACCCATTTTATTAAGATACTGATTATTTATACTGTA
>MFJN01000055.1 GCA_001779235.1 Candidatus Gottesmanbacteria bacterium RIFCSPHIGHO2_02_FULL_40_13
TATGGCACAAAGACGATTCCCAAAGTTTATAAAATATTTGGCGCCGGCAACTCTTTTGTCACTGCTGCCAAAATGCTGGTTTTTGGAGAGGTTGCAATCGATATGCCGGCAGGACCATCGGAGATTTTTATTATTGCCGATGAAACGGCGAATCCTTCATATATTGCTGCAGATCTTCTAGCCGATGGGGAACACGGAGAAGACAGTGCCTGTGTTCTTTTAACAACATCTCGACAAATTGCGGAGGAAACTGTTAAAGAGATTACCAAACAGTTAAGGAGCCTCTCTACCGCAAATCGTGCGCAGGAAGCCATCAAACGGTATGGATTATTTGCGGTTGTGCAAAGTCTGGATGATGCGATTGCTTTTACTAACTCTTATGCACCGGAACATTTGGAAATTATTACTAAAAATCCGGAAAAAATTGTTTCTCAAATACAAAATGCAGGTTCAGTCTTTTTAGGAAATTGGACAACTAAATCTGCAGGAGATTATGCAACAGGGGCGAATCACGTCCTGCCTACAGGAGGTATGGCCAAAATGTATCCGCCTTTGGGAGTGGATGCGTATGGTAAATGGATGCAGGTACAGAAATGCACCAGAGAAGGATTAAAAAATATCAAAAAAACTATTGAAACATTAGCTGAAGCAGAACAATTACCGGCACACAAAAACGCAACAAGTATAAGATTTAATAATTAATAATTATATATTAATCGTTCCGCGGCCGGGAATGGTTAATATACATTCAAAATTAAGATATGAAAAAAAATGATATGCAAAAATACTTATCAGAAGTCGCAAAGAACACCACCCCCTACCAATGGGAAGAAGGTGTATCCGGCAAATCTTTGAGATTTGATACGAACACACTTCCTTTCCCGCCTGAATGTGTGGATGACTTTTTAGTTAATCTGGAAAATAATTGTCCTATCAATGAATACGCTGATCCTGCTTATACAAAGTTAAAACAGTTAATTGCCAAATATGAATTTGTGGAATCGGAGATGATTACTATTACCAATAGCGGAGATGAAGCGATAGATATTCTGGCAAAAACATTCCTTGACCCTGGTGATTGTTTCATCACTGCTCCGCCTACATATGAAATGTTTTCTATCCAATGCGAAATAAACCGAGGGGTAATGCTGCCGGTACCACTTAAAAAAGAAACATGGGAGGTGGATAGCAAAGAAATAATTAAAAAAAGCCGGCAGCCAAAAGTGAAATTAATATTTCTTGTCAACCCGAATAATCCGACAGCGTCAATTATTCCGGAGGAAACAGTTGAGAATATTGTTAACAAGTCAGATGCAGTTGTAGTTGTAGATGAAGTGTACAGAGAGTTTTATGGGAAAAGTGCAGTGCCGCTACTGAAAAAATATAAAAATTTAGTGATTCTACGAAGCTTTTCCAAATTTGCCGCGCTTGCCGGAGCAAGAATAGGATATTTAATTGCAGATAAAAAGTTGAGCGAAAAATTTGATGCAATCCGTTTCCCAATGGGAGTAAGTTTTTTATCTTATAAACTGGCAGAAACAGTTTTAGAGAAAAACAAAAGTTGGATTAATCAGCAAGTAACAATGATTATTAGAGAAAGAGAAAGATTAACAAAAGAACTAACCAAACTAGGTTTATATGTCTATCCTTCCTTTGCAAATTTTCTGCTGGTTAAAATAGCCAACGCTTCTATTATTTGCCGCAAACTTAAACAAAAAAATATTATTCTCCGGGACCGGAGCAGTAAAAAATACTTGGAAAACTGTGTGAGGATTACAGTCAGAAGTCCCGGAGAAAATGACCAATTATTAAAAAAACTGAAGGAGATTTTATGAGAAAAGAATTTGACAGTATTATTTTTGACATGGATGGAGTTCTGGTAGATGAAAGCAGATCTTACCGCCTCGCTATAGAAATGACGGTGAATAATTTTCTGGCAAAAAACGGAACTAAAACTAAAATAACTCAAGAAGATGTAAGAATTATTAAAAGTTTTCCCGGATTTAATAATGATTGGGATGTTTCTTTTGTTTTAATTGATCTTATCCAAAGAGGGAAAGATAAGCAAAATTATTCTGATGACATCAGACTGGTCACGCCCTCCAGAAGAAAAACCAAAAAATATTTAGGAATTAAAGATATTTTCCAGTCATATTATCTAGGAGAAAAATTATTTAAAGAAATTTATAATCGTCCTCCTGTAATCTTTTATGCACGAGGATTAAACCTCAACGATTCTTTGCTGATAGACAAAGCATTATTAACTGCTCTGGCGAGTAAGTACAAATTGGGAATTGCCACATCCCGTCCCCGTCTTGAGGCCTTGTTTACTGCTAGAAATCTAAAAATCACTCCTCAACTTATCAAGGAGGAATTTATAGTTGCCAAAGAAGATGCCGCAAGGGAAAAGCCGGAGCCGGATCCACTGCTTGAAGTAAAGAAAAGGATGGGCGTATTAACACCCATCTATATTGGCGACACAATCAATGACGTTATTGCGGCTCAAAAAGCAGGAATGCCATCTATTTTTATAGGAGAAAAAAATTTAGGCGACTATCAGTTTACAAATGTTAATAAAATACAGGAGATAATTTTATGAAAAACAGAGAAGCTAAAATCGAGAGAAAAACAAACGAGACAGATATATCTATATCTTTAAACCTCGACGGAACGGGAAAAAGAGAGATAGAAACCCCTGTTGGTTTTCTTAACCACATGCTGGATCTTTTCGCCAAACATGGATTATTCGATTTCGCAGTTAAAGCAAAGGGTGATACATATATTGATGAACATCACACAGTTGAAGACATCGGTATTGTGATGGGAAAAGCTTTTAGAGAAGCATTGGGTGACAAAAGAGGAGTAAACCGGTATGGATTTTTTATCCTGCCTATGGATGAAGTGCTGGCAACAACAGTTGTAGATTTTGCCGGAAGGTATGCCTTTTGTTTCAAATGCGACTTTACGAGAGAAAAGGTAGGAGATTTATCTACAGAGCTTGTCTATGATTTTTGGGACGCTTTTGCTCAAAATGCCAAAGTAAATCTTTTTATCAAAGTGGAAAACGGGAGAAATGATCACCACAAAATTGAGGCGATTTTTAAAGCGGTTGCCCGTTCTATAAGGATGGCGGTGGAGTTCGATCGCCGATCTATTAATCAGATTCCTTCAACGAAAGGAAAACTATGATCGCGGTAATAGATTACGGTATAGGAAATTTAGCAAGTATTACAAATGCATTAAATCGATTAAATATTCCGGCAGTTATCTCACGGAGTATCTCCACGATTGAAAAAGCCGATTGTTTAATACTGCCCGGAGTGGGAGCTGCCGGAGAAGGGATGAGAAATCTGCAAAAATCCGGACTGGATAAAGTCATTAAGAAAGAAATTATTAAGGGCAAGAAATTTCTCGGAATTTGCCTGGGCATGCAGCTTTTGTTTGAAAGAAGCGAGGAGGGGAACGTGGAATGCTTGGGATTATTAAAAGGTCGAGTTAAGAAATTTAAAAGAGAAAGAAAAGTGCCTCAGATCGGGTGGAACCAAGTAAGAATTAAGAATGCAGAATTAGGAATAAAGAATAAATTATTTAACAAAATTTCTGATAAAAGTTATTTTTATTTCGTGAATAGTTTTTATTGCACCCCGGAAGACAAATCATTAATTGTAGGCGAAACAGAGTACGGAGAAAAGTTTGCCAGCGTTATTATAAAAAACAATATTATTGCGACCCAATTCCACCCGGAAAAAAGCGGAATATTAGGGATTAAATTGCTTAATAACATTATAAAATATTTCTCTTTGCACTCACTATAATACTAAACAGTATTAAAGTGGAAAGTAGTAAAACTTATGTTAACAAAAAGAATAATTCCCTGTCTGGATATGACGGCAGGAAAAGTCGTTAAAGGGATACAGTTCATCAACTTTAAAAATGCAGGTGATCCGGTGGTGTTAGCCAATAAATATGATACAGAGGGTGCTGATGAATTGGTATTTCTGGATATTACGGCAACTGTCGAAAATAGAAATATTTTAATAGATGTGGTAGAAAAAACAGCCCGACAGGTGACCATCCCTTTTTCAGTGGGCGGAGGAATAAGAGCTGCGGCAGATATGCGGTTGTTACTCAAATCCGGCGCTGATAAGGTATCAATTAATACCGGCGCGTTTAAAAATCCAAAGTTGATTTCAAATTGCGCCAATGCCTTTGGAAATCAGTGCGTTGTGCTTTCCATGGATGTCAGAAAAACAGGCAGCCAAAAATGGAATGTCTTTATAAACGGCGGTAATATCGACACCGGAGTTTCCGCTCTTGTATGGGCAAAACAAGCGGTAATACAAGGCGCAGGGGAGATATTACTGACAAGTATTGACAATGACGGGACTAAAACGGGATTTGATGTCGATTTAACCAGAATTATCTCGAGCAGAGTTAGTGTGCCGGTAATAGCTTCAGGAGGTGCCGGGAAACTGACTGACTTTGTGGATATTTTAATTAGAGGCAAAGCAGATGCCGCTCTGGCCGCTTCAGTTTTTCATTTTGGTGAATTTACTATTGCAAAGGTTAAGAATTATTTAAAAAAGAATGGGATTCCAATCAGGATCTAATAATATATGACTAAACTAGATTTTAAAGACAAAGACAGCTTAATACCGGTAATTATTCAGGAACTTACAACAGGTGATATTCTGATGCTTGGGTTTATGAATAAAAATGCCTGGCAAATAACCTTAAAAACAGGTTTTGTCTATTTTTGGAGCAGAAAGAGAAAAAGACTGTGGTTAAAAGGAGAGATATCAGGTAATAAATTAATTGTCAAAAAAATTTTTGTTGATTGCGACAATGACTCGCTTTTGATTAAGGTAAAATTATTAGGTAAGAGCGTCTGTCATACCGGAACAAAAAGCTGTTTTCAATTATTAAAGATATGAAACTAGAAGAGCTATATAAAATAATTCTTGAACAAAAAAAAGAACTGCCTGGGAATTCCTACACAGCTTCATTGTATCAACAGGGAGTTGACAGGATAGTGCAAAAAATAGGGGAGGAGGCGGTGGAAGTTGTGATTGCTGCCAAAGGCAGGAGTCAGAAAAAAATTATCAGAGAAACAGCTGATTTGTTTTTTCATGTTTTAGTGTTAATGGCTGTAAAAAAAATTACTTTAAAACAAATTTATCAAGAGTTAGGGAAAAGAAGAAAAAATTATAAGACCTAATTGTAGGTTTTAATTCTATATAGCTTGGTGCGGGTAGTGCCGTTGGTATATTTGGCGGTCAGGGTGAGTTTGGCATTGGTTAAATTATAATGATAGGTGCAAACACTGGTTGAGCAGGTTCCAAAAAGGAGAGTCCTTTCCGCGGTCGGATTGTTATTTACGCTGACTGATCCGCCTGCCCCTTGAGGCGTGCCGTTGGTGTTGTAGGTAAAAAGATACGAAACTGAGTCAATGCCTGAAAAATTGCTAAATGAGAGAAGCAGTCCCATTTTATCCGGACGGTAGCGAACAACTGCAGGAATCGATCCGCCTCTCACAGCAGAACTTTTTCCGGAAGATTTTTTGATCACGAATTTTTTAGCTGCTCCAACACTCACAGGATTATTTAATATTATTGCGGTAAGAATAAAAAGAATAAAGACAAATTTCTTCATAATGGTATTGTAGCTGCGGGAGTGTATTTTATCAAGTGAAATTGCTATACTTCCTTTGATGCTAAATAAAAAAACAATATTAATTATCCTTTCAATTGCAGTTATTTCAGGAGTGATTATCGGGGGAGGGTATTATTTTTGGCAAACTAAAAAACAGGTTGTTTCACCCGTTTCCCGGCAGGCAAGCGTTTCAGCGACTCCGATACAGGAAGAGTTGGTCGTCTGGGAGGACCCGTCCGAATTTTTCTTTTCCTATCCCAAAGGACTGAAATTAAATCCGCATGACGAAGATAAGATTAATTATGCACATATA
>MFJN01000056.1:0-24697 GCA_001779235.1 Candidatus Gottesmanbacteria bacterium RIFCSPHIGHO2_02_FULL_40_13
ATGATGTCCTACTACTTTTGTATTGGGAATTCGTCTTTAAAACAAGCCGGAGATCGATTTTCTACCCACTGTCTTTATCGAAGACCCCCCCCTAAAAAGGTAATTTTATTATGATATAATCTAATTTCTTATGAAGAAAATTAAGGTTGCGGTTGTTGGAGTCGGCAATTGCGCTTCATCGCTCATCCAAGGCATTGAATATTACCATAATTACAATTCAGGTAAAAAAATTATCGGTTTAATCAATAATACCATCGGAGGATATAAAATATCTGATATCGAAGTGGTAGCGGCATTTGATGTAGATGAAAATAAAGTCGGTAAAGATTTATCTGAAGCAATTATAACTCCTCCCAATAATACCAAAATCTTCTCACAGGTGAAAAAAACCGGGGTGATTGTGCAAAACGCCCAAGTATATGATGGCATAGGAAAATATCTTAAGGATGTAATAAAACCAAGTAAGCAGAAAATCCCAAACCCCAAAGAAATCATCAGAAAATCTCAGGCTGAAATACTGATCAATTATCTGCCGGTCGGAAGCCAATTGGCCACGGAGTATTGGACAAATATCTGCCTGGAAACTCATACTGCTCTAATAAACTGCATACCGGTATTTATTGCCAGTGATAAGAAATGGTCGAAAAAATTCAAAAGACTTGGAATTCCCGTCATCGGAGATGATATCAAATCTCAGATCGGTGCAACTATAGTTCATCGGACTTTAACCAATCTTTTTATGGACCGCGGAATGCCTCTGGACCGGACATACCAGCTCAATATAGGCGGCAATACTGATTTTCAGAATATGCTGGAAAGGGAACGGCTTGCTTCTAAAAAGCTTTCCAAAACCAGATCAGTCACCTCTCAAATCGTCAGGCGCGGGGAATCATTTGACCCGGAAAACGTCCATATCGGGCCTAGTGATTATGTGCCTTTCATGCATGACAATAAAGTCGCCTACATCAGAATGGAAGGCAGGCATTTTGGTGACGTACCGATGAATCTGGAAGTCAGACTGTCTGTTGAAGACTCACCCAACTCGGCAGGGGTCGTAGTCGATGCCATACGCTGTTGTAAACTGGCTCTTGATCATAAAATCGGAGGAGCGTTAAGCGCACCGTCCGCATACCTCATGAAATCTCCACCGGAGCAATCTAGCGACGATGAAGCCAAAAAAAATTTTGATGATTTTATCCGATTATACCAAGACCTATGATTCCCTTAATGATAAGGTAAAACGCTATAAAGTAGTTCAGAAATCTTGGAAAAATAAGGATAAGTACCCCGATTATCAATGACATTAACGGATCAAGAGTTGTAAATGAAAAACTCATATGTTTTCACCTCTTTTCTTGATTTAATGATTTTTAAATAATTTCGGTTATACTGCAGTTACTTCCTCTTGAGATATGGGATTAACAAGATCCAAGAGATAAACTAGACCTCCTGCAATAACGAGATAGACTACCACCGCAAAGACACTGGACCATTCAATTAGAGAACTTCCGTTCATACTCTCTCCTATAATTCCTCTGAAAGGAAGTGCTAACGGTCCGGTAAGCGAATATATAAAACCGGTAAAACCGCTGTTTGGATTTGCCCCCATTGCCTTGAGCAATACTCTAAACGCTAGTAAAACCTCAACAAATCCCAAGATGTACCATATGATTTGATTTATCCTAAAGATTTTCTTTTTTTTATCAAAAACTTTCTGCGGGGCTTCTTCCTTTATCAAAGGATCAATTTTTGTCGTAGTTTTTCTCACAACCTGTGAAGGCATAGTGTTTTCAACAGAAGTAATTTCCTCCTGAGTTTGTGAATTCATAAATTATTCCACCTCCTTTTTTAATAAATTAGTACGGTTTATTAATAATCCGCCTGTGTTGATTTGAGTTTAAGAATCAATATCAATTTTGATTACGGCTTTTTTAATTACTGTTTCTTTGGGTAAATATCTGATTAAAGATTTTTCCACCAGATTCGTCAAACTTATTTCTTCAACCACTGCCTGAGCCTTAGCCTGTTTCGCAAGAGAGGAATTTATGAATAAGGTAATGCGTTGTTTTTTAATTATTGTCATACTTCATATACTACAATTAATTGTAGTACTTGTCAAATATCAATTAAACGTATATACTGTGGGAAATGCTTATACTTATCCTATTTTTAGTTGCCGGCGCAGTCATGGTGTATCTGGCACAAAACAATTTAACGTTGGTAACGCTGCACCTCGGAACGTATGTGTTTTCTGATATTCCGCTTTTTTATATTATCATCGGATCTCTTCTGACGGGACTCGGTTTGGCGTATCTCATATTCATTTTCAATTCAATTTTTACCGCCTTCACCATGCACGGAAAAGATAATAAAATCAAACAGGGTAAAAGTGAAAATGTTGGTTTGACCAAACAAATTCACCAACTGGAGTTAGAAAACGAAAGACTTAAAAATAATACCACTGTTATTGAACCCCAGGATAAAAACGCTTTGTGAAATCATTTTTGGCAAAAGTATGGAAATGGTTGAACCTCCCCAAAGGTGTTCAGTTGTCTGTCATGCGTTTATTTCAAAATCAATTTTTAATCGGAGTTACAGGCATTATTTTAAATGAAAAAAACGAGGTATTACTTTTTATGCATACTTACAGACAGCACTCCTGGAGTCTGCCGGGCGGATATTTAAAATCCGGCGAACACCCCGCTGAAGCGCTCGAGCGGGAAATAAAAGAAGAGTCGGGTCTTGTCGTCAGTGTCGACAAATCACTTAAAGTCCGCACGGATCGTGAAAGCGCACGGCTCGATATGTGTTATATCGGGGTATTAATTGGAGGCGAATTTACTCCGAGTCAAGAAGTGACATCCTATGGTTTTTTCTCGGATGACACCATGCCTCTTCTTCGAAGTAATCAGGTTTTTTTGATTGATGAAGCCCTGCAGCAAAAAAGATTCCCAAATCGATCATAAAATTTATTGCTGGTTACTTCACCTCCAGCCAACCGCCTGCGGAATGCCCTGAAACATCAGGAGAATACATCTGATACGCTTGGGCTGGTGGATGGTGGTAACGCCCTGGAGTTGTAGCTCTGACACGATAACTGACTTCGTAAACACCGGCAGGTAAGAAGTCAGCAAATAATGTCGTTCGATCATCATGATATTCTTTATGTTCAAAATAAAGAAGTTGATTACCTTTTTCCTTCAAAGTTGGTCTTTCCTTATTTAAAATACTGACATTTTTCAGACTTTCATTTACTGATTCAAGTCCGGCTGGAAGCGTATCTTCTATTACCACAAAATGCCGTTCTTCAGGAGCGACAATTATCAGGCGCACCCAAACTTCAGTATTTTCCTTGATGGTGTCATTCGGCAGTATATTTCCTTTACCATCCACAAACTCTCTTACCACAACTATTCCCTGTTCCAACGGGTTAATTTCTGAGAATGGTAAAAAATACTTCAGATTGACGTTGTAATAGAGGTTTCCTTCTCCGCTTTTGCTGATCCGAAGGATATTTTCCCCTCCGATATTAAAGTCGGAAATTGAAATTACATACTCTTGAAGTTTTAATAAATCATCTTTGGTAAACTTGCCTTCCTTTAGAGTTTTTCCATTTAACTCCAGCCTGTAATCTTCGTTAACCTTCTGGTCTCCATAATTTAGAAGTTGGGAGGAAATGGCTTTGATAACTGCTGCAGTGTCACGGGTTGTGACCCAATGATTATCGACTCTTACAGACATAAGATATCTGACTATTTCCGGTATTAAGGGACTCTTATTATCAAATAAGGTAATTGCTTCGAGCATGCTGGCGGTGGTAGTGGTATTGCTGCCCATGAAACGATAATCTCTGTTTTGTTCTTCCCAGTGAGTTGTGGTCGCTGTCTTCCTGGCAAGACTTATCAACTCATCATAAATTTTCTTTTCCTTACCTCCCCCTGAAATATCCTTCATTGCTATAGCCAGATATGCTCTCCCCTCAAGTGAAAGTTCAAAACGACGGTCATAAAGATTTGCAGAATATGAGGACAAATTAGAATTATTTCGTCGTAAAACATAGAGAATATACGCTTGAATATCAAGCGATAATTCTTTTCCGCCTTTGGACAATTGACCCTCCAAATAACCTTGCGCTTTTGCTAAGGTCTGCTCAGCTACGGTAAACCCGTCTTTTTTAGCTTCAGAAAGAGCTTGAAGTGCATATGCTGTCAGGAAAGGATTGCTTTCGTATTCAGTCCACCACCCCCATCCTCCGTCTGCATGCTGTTGGTTATTTAGCCGTTGCATACCATCATTTATTACATCAGCAAGCTGATTTGTATCAATTGAACCGCTTTTATCAATTTTCGCATTTTGTAAAATCCTGTGAACAAAAATGGCAGGCATAAACCTGCTTGTTATCTGTTCCGTGCAGTAATAAGGATAAGTAAAAAGGTAAGGAAGTGCGTTTATACTATCGCTTCCAAGTGAAGATGAAATACTTACACTTGCTGTGCCTTGTGTTTTGTCTAATTCTTTTGGCAATACGATTTTTTCAGATGCGGTATCTTTTGCCTGGCCCGAGGTTGCGACGACTTCAGGTACGCTATAAGACTTGATCGGCAAAATCAAATCGAGCGCGTCTTTAGTTTTCTTATCCGCACTCTCAATCGTTAATTTGATTTTGGCTAAAACAGCGTTGTTTGTCAAAGTGGTCCAAGTCAGTTTTGCCTGGGCTCCATCAGCTAAAATTAACTGTTTTGATTTATCGTCAGCAATTTGTAAACCGTCACTTTCAATTTTTGCCGTCAGAGTTTGTTCTTCACCGCTTGTATTGACAATAATTGCTCCCAGTTTTGCCTCGTCTCCTACTGACAGAAACCTGGGTAGAAAAGGCCTGATCAACACATCACGGCTTACTGTAACTTCAGATACTTTTGAGCCGAAAGCTGCTTCTTCTGAGGCAGCAATCGCTGCTAATCTCCATGTGGTGAGGTTGTCAGGAAGAGGAATTTCAACTTCTGCCCTCCCCTCATTATTCGTTTTAAGAGTGGGATTCCAATAAGCTGTGTCCGGAAAATTACTTCTGGCGGTATCAAAACCGCCTCCGCCTCCGCCCCCGCTACCCCCTTTTGCCCCAAGATTTGTATTGGCATTGATCCGGTCAATAGAAATTGTAAGAAGCTGAGAAGTGGAAACCTCAAGATTTCTGGGTTGATAAAAGGTTTTATAAATATCAGGCAGTTCAACATTCGATAAATCCCATACGGCTTTATCGACCAAACCAACAGCTAATTCGGTAGAGATGGGGTGACCCAATAAGTCTTTAGTTTCGATAGTCGCATGAAGCGTCTCCTTTGGTTTATATTTTTTCTTGTCTGTTGTTATGCGAACATCAATTTGCTGTTTTTTATCGGTTACCTTTATCTCAGTATAGCCCATTTTAAATTCTGCCGGTTTTTTGATCCTGTTGCCGCCTCTTACTAAAACTGCTCCTATAAAGGCGTTCGGTGTGTATTTTGCAGGCACAGACATGGTAAAATTGTTCGACGACTCATTAGTGTCAACAATTTTATAATCCAGAACACTTCCCCTTTCCGCAGTCAGAAGTGTTTTTGCAGATTCAGAGGCATAAGGAGAGGCAACAAAGACAGACATATTTTCGCCAACCAGATAATCACGCCTGTCTGTAACCAGGATGATACGGTCATTATTCTCTCTTGCTGTTGAAAAACCAAAACCAGACACCCATAAAAAACTGCCGCTGATGTTTTGATTCCCATTCTTGTCAGTTACCTTCCCGATTACTTTATATGTGCCGCCTTCCTCGGGAGTAAAAGATGCGGAAGTTCGTCCTAATGAGTCTGTAGTAACAACCATATTTTCTACAAGAGAATCGCTGGGTTTGCTGGTGTAATAAAACATTCCGTCATCCGGATTTTTTTCTCGTATGGTTTCCCAGGTTCTTTTATAAAATTCGACGGTAACAGGTGTATTGGAAACTTCCTCGCCTTTCAAATCAACCGTAACCACTTCAACCTGAGTTTTTTTACCGGACCGGTTAGCATAACTGACAGGCCTTAGGCCTGCATACAATCCACCTTTATGAACTGTAAATTCGTGTGAGGAGGCAATTGATTGATTGTTAATATCATTTACTGTTGCTTCAACTAACATCCTCTGGCTTGTTTTCAGACGGCTGATATCAAGCGGAAGAGTAAGTTCCACATCACCCTTGGCATTTGTAATTCCTTTCCCTTCCGTGACTTTCTTTCCGGAAAAATTGCCTGACCCGGAGTAATACCACCACGGCCGTGACCAATAAGAATCCGGATCACCAAATTCAAACCTCCAATCTTTATCCCATCGGAAAGAATCATCCTGGGTTTGCAGCACCCAGGTTACCGGCGCATCTGTCACGGGTGCGCCATAATAATAAGATGCATTAATGGCAATATCTGCACTGTCTCCTTGAGTATAAACATCTTTTGATGATTTGATACTTACCGCAAGATCAGGTTTTTTGTATTCTTCCACCTGAAATTGTTGGGAGTAGGAATTACCCTGAAAAATAGATTCTGCCTGATAGTAACCTAAATTGGCGTCGCGACTTAAGACAAACTCTCCTGAGAATGATCCAAAAGTGGTAATTGGCAGATCCTGTGTATTTACTGACCTGCTCTGTGCATCGCTTATTTTTATTTGCACCTTTTCCCCTGGTTGAAGATTCTCATAGGCTCCGTCGTTATCTTTCTTAATTACCCCTTTGAAATAGACCTTCTGTCCCGGCCGGTAGATCGGACGATCCAGGGTAAGAAAAAGTTTGTAGTCCTGTTTTGTATAATTATCTTTAGACTCGTTGGCATTGTAATAATTTGGCAGGCCAAAATCATAACGGTTAATTCCCTGACTCCAACTGCTTGCAGCAACCACAACATCATCATCTTTTTGACCGAAAACAAACAAGCTATCCTTTTGGAATAAATCCACATCCTTCATAAACACACCGTCATTATTCGTTGTTCCCTCGCCTAATACACTTCCTGCGCTATCGGTCAACTGCAAATTCATTCCCGCAGCTACATCGCTTGTTGACTGATTGACCGCCCAGGCGAAAATTTGCTGGTCGCTCTTTTTCACAGTCAGCGTGGATTTACTCACAATCATGACCATATTATCGTGAGCTCCCTGCGGAATCCGCATGTCAAGAAAGTAAAATCCCGATGGTATCTTTTCTCCCGAATCTGTAGTTATTTTAGTAATTATATGGACGGGTGTATTGAAATCTGCTTCATACGTCTCACTCCAGATGCGGACTTTTTCAAGTTTGCCGGTGTCGTAACTTTGCCAGTTACGGCAAGCTTTATCAGAACACTGTTGTTCATAACGTTTGCGGTAAAGATCAAGAAAGTCCTCCCTTGATAACCTGTAAAGAGAATAGTCAATCTTGTTGGTGTTAATTACTTGAGCAACAATGCGGGGAATTACATCCTGGTTAAATGCACCAAAATAAGTACCGGACGGAAAAATACTTACGGACGGTTTATAGGCTGCTGTGGAAAAGCTGAAAGTATAAGGACTGCCTAACGGAACTCCATACTGATCTTTCACTCCGGAACCGATTGTGATCGTGTAAGTCTTTGATCTTCCCAAATAAGTATTGATTGAAAGTGAATTGCGGGAATTATAGCTGGAAAAATTTAAGGAGGGTTTGGTTTCCGGCTTGGGATCAAGAAATACATTATCCTTGAAAGATTTTTCATCCATGGGCGTCTTAAATAAGACTTCAATTCTGTATTGCTCCGAAATATTCTTGGCATCATTTGCTGGAGTAGAACTGATAACTGTTGGTTGAGAAGCAACTCCAAAGACCCAGGAATAATCGGTTTCCATGCCGTTCGTACCCTCAAGACTTTGAAACCCTTGAGAAACAACGGCAGTGTAATGTTCTTCTCTTTTTAAGGGTTCTGATGAATAAAACCCGACTATATTTCCGGATACCACCACTTGACCTGGAATTATATTTTTATCTTTATCGTAGACGGTAAACTTACCGCTAATTGACTTAGGGTTGATGTCCTGATTAAAAGTTGCAGATACCGAAGCTATGGGGGAAGCATATTCATAACCTCTTTTGGGGCTTATATCAACCACGCGGGGACGTTCACTGGAAAATTCGAAGCTGAACTCTTCTTGAAGCACTCCTTCATCTTGAGAATGAAGTCCTGATGGAACTGTCACTTTATAGGTTGTGGCTCTTCTGAACCTTTCTGACGGCCTGAACTGATAAGCGGTTGTTCCCAGCCATCTACCTTCGCCTCCTACCTTAGGGTGAACTGTAAACGCCGGTTGCTTGATTGCGCTATTGGTTGCTGTGGTAAGAGCAATCATCGGGCGATCAAAAACGACTGTAATGGGAGTAAACTCCTCAAGTGCTTCGTTTTGAGGAGAAGCCAGAACGACTTTTGGATTGCCGATAGTCTCAAAAGTAATTGTCTTATTCCCGATTAGAGGAATTAAAAATTTAGAGAAGATGATTCCCTTAAAAGAAACTTTGTAATTACCCGCCCGATTGAGTTTATTAAGGGGTGTAAAAATAAATTTTTGGTTACCCTCCCAACTAAAACCTCCCTTAACGCCCGGAGAGATGCTGAAGTTTTTTTCTACTGAGGATTTTATAACACCTTTATCGAAAATGATTTCAATTTTGGCGTCAAGTGGAGCTTCTGAACTTTGATTTCCCGGAAAGGTGGTGATGATTTTAGGGGGTGAAAAAAGATAGCCAAATTTCAATATTAGAAACATCGCGATCAGAACAAACAAGGGTATTCTTACCATGATCCACCTATCTCTATGGGGTGCACTTCTGAATTTTCCGATCCACCCGGTGATGTACATACTTACTTGGTCGTAACTTTGTTTAGTATGATTACGTAAAATATCTAGTTTATTATATGTATACCCATCGTAGATCAATTTGCAAAGCAAAGTGAACGTACGGTGGGTTATACCGCTATCATATTTCGTATTCTTAAGTGCAAGCGGTATATCTGATGTTGCGGTAAAAGTAGACGGATCTCTGCTTCTGTAGAATTTTAATCCGGCGAAGATATTTTTAATAAAATTACTCATTTTAATAATTAATTCAATTTTTAAGTTCGATACTCTTATACTATCACGAGTTTCGCGTTAACGAAACATATGTCATTCCGAGCGGAGCGAAGCGCAATCGAGGAATCTACCAGGATCCGATCGTAGAAGATCCCTCCACTCTCCCCGATGTACATCGGGGGTCGGTCGGGATGACGAATAACGCGAAACTCGTGACTATTTAATCAAAAGCATCATAATCTATCAATAAATACTGTCGTCCTTAAATTCTACAACAGAAAAGTCTAATTGCTCGCTTTTAATTTTTTCGTTACTTTTGGTTACTCCGTAAGCCGTCACATTATGTTTACCTGCATCAGGCTTCCAGGACACACTAAAGGGAAAGTTTGTTGATTCGCGTAATAGTTTTCCGTCCACATACCATAGCACTTTTATGATACTCGGTGAAACGCTTACTTCAAAAACTATACTTTCATTACTTACCAGAAGCGGTGCTTTTTCAAAAACGGTTTTTTCTTTCGGGTAGGTTATCTCTAGATAAGTATTATCTGAAAATTGTTGTTTTCCGCTACAAAGCTCTGAAAATTGTCTGGGAATTACTTCTTCATTATTTTGTATAGCCCAGGTAAAAACTTCGGAAGGATAGTCAATTAAAACTTTTTCCTCAACAAAATTTTTCGGGCAGGAATCATCAGCTAATAATCCGTTTCTTTTATCGGTAAGTATTTTATTGTGAAGATTAGACACCTCTTTTGGCTCTGTACCGATAATAAATAGTTCACTCATTTTTTCAGGACAAAGTACGTCCGGCAACATTCCGGATACCGCACATATCTCTACCTCCTTTATCCGTTCCGGACGATAAAATTGCTCTTTTGGTTTACCTTTTAAAAACTCCTCAAAAAATTGATTCCAAATTGGCGCTGCTCCTACCACCCCGGTAATTTCCCGCATCGGATGGTTGTCATTGTTACCGACCCATACCCCAACTGTATAACCGGGGGTATAACCAACTGTCCAATTATCGTGCCAATCGGTAGTGGTTCCCGTCTTAACGGCAGCAGGATGAGAAAGTACCAGCGGATTTTTTTCACCAAATCCCGGAATTCGGGCTTTCTGGTCAGATAAGATATCAGATAAAAGATAGGCCACTTGTTTACTGGTTTGGCCCAAAACAGAAACTCCTTGCCTTTCCTGATGTTGATAAATTATCGTATCGCTATCGGTGACAATTTGCCTGATTGAGTAAGGCGCTTTATATTCACCTCCTCTGGCAAAACTCGCATATAAATTGGTGAGCTCCAGAAGTTTTACCTCTCCTCCTCCCAAGGTCAGGGATAAATCATACCTGTGTTCCTCGGTAAAAGAGGAAATCCCTAACTCTCTGGCAATTTTCAGAAAATTATCAATTCCGGTTCGGTCAAGCATTTCCACCGCGGGTTCATTATATGAGGATGCCAGAGCTTCCCGGGCCAAAACTAACCCGTGAAATCTGCCGTCATAATTGTTCGGGGTAAACCCCTCGCCTTTTTTGGTTTTATAAACTTTTTTTACGTCATAAATCAAGGTGGCCGGGGTGTAACCCTGCATAAAAGAGGCGGCGTAGGTAACGGGTTTTAAGGCCGAACCGGGTTGTCTTAAAGCGGTTGACATATTGACCTGTCCTGCGTGGGTCGCATCAAAATAATCAATTCCTCCAAGCATGTCTATAATTTCTCCTGTGTCGTTCTTTATCAGAACAAGTGACGCATTGCTTAAGTCATGCTGGTCTTTAAGCCTGTCAACCCACAACTTCGTAATGCCTTCGCTCAATGTAAAAGTTGGGTAGTCAAGGGTCGTATAAACATTAATACCCGAATCGTCTTTAATGCCTAAGACCTCAATTTCCTGCAATATATATTGGACAAAATGAGGAGCTTTAATATTAGTTTTATTTTTTGCAAGCGCAAGTTCTTCAAATTTTGCATCAGTTGCCTTTTCTTTTGATATAAATTCATCTTTAACCATTAAATCTAATACATGTAACTGCTTTTCTTTTGCCTCATGCAGATTTGTGAAAGGATTCCTCCTGTCAGGAGAAGATAATAACCCGACAAGAAATGCGCTTTCTGCAAGCGAAAGTTTACTGACGTCTTTATCAAAGTATGTTAATGAGGCAGACTGAACACCGTAGGACAAATTTCCGAAATACATCAGATTAAAATACTTTGTGAGTATGTCTTTTTTTGAATATAATAAGTTTATTCGGAGGGCAATTAAAATTTCCCTTATCTTCCTGGTAATACTTCTGGACGGTAATTGTTGGGGAGAAATGACAGAGGCCCTGGCCAGTTGTTGGGTAATCGTGCTTGCTCCGCTGACAATCCTTCTTTCCTGTAAATTTATGAACAATGACCTTACGATAGCTCTAAAATCAACCCCCGGATTTGTCCAAAACGTAATGTCTTCGGAGGCGACCACAGCGTTTATCAGGCTTGCCGGCAGATCGTTATAGGAAATTGGCATCTTTTTACCGACCTCACCGGCTGATTCATAAAGAAGAATATTGTTTCTATCCCAAATTTTGATAGTGCCGGATTGGTTAAAACCGGGCTGAGTCCAGCGGATAATAAAGCCGAGGAAAATCAATAAGGTCAAAACGATGATAAACTTTCTTCTCTTGAAGATCTTAGATTTTAACAATTTTTTTATAGAATACACATTATAAATTGTATCAAGATATCATGATTTAGAAAAAGGTAAAACACCTTTTATTATTTTTTTTAATGAACTGCGAAGAAGATATAGTAAACCAAAAAACCCTAAGAAGGCAATAAAGTGCTTATATATTATTTCCTGCAATTTTGATGATAGCTGATTTGCTTGCAAATTTTTACTATCAAATATTTGCCCGGTGTATTTAAAACAAGTATCGCGGGTGATTGTTATTATCCCTGATGACATACTTCTAAGTTTTATGCCATCAAGAAAATGTAATAATTTTGTTACTTTTTGCGAATAGTTTCGATAGCATATTTTCTTATTAGCACCTAAGAAAGCATCCGAGCAAGTTTCATAGGCCAATTGGTAGAGACTCCTTTTATATAATTCTAAATAAAAAATATGCAGGTTTTCTTTATGAATCCATTCTTTAAACAACTCTGCTTTTGATTTATCCGTAAACTCCGGCATTTTTGTGATAATTTGGCAAAAACCACTGTTATTAAGATGCAGAGAAACACCTTCAATAATTTTTTGGAGAACCTTAAACCCGTATTTTCCGCCATCTCGAAATAGACTTGATTTATGAATCGATAACTCATATGGCGGATTGGATAATATGAAATCATATTTTTCATTTTTAATCGGGCTATAGAGATCACCGTAAATAAACCGGCAATTGTCAATATCATTCAAAAGTGCATTGAATCGAGAAAAATTTATTGCCCGCGGGTTTAGGTCAATTCCGGTAACATATCTGCTATGACTTGAGGCAATAATACTTAAGATTCCGCTTCCACAACCTAAATCAAGCACCGAATGAAAATGTTTTTTTATTGAGATTTCGCTTAGAGTAATCGAATCTAATCCCACCGGATATACTGCTTCATATTTAGTCCGTTTCCGGACGTCCGGCCGGTTTATTAACTGTAAAATAAAATCACAGGCAAAATAGTATTTTTTGTAGGGAATTAAAAATACCGTTGACCGGACTGAAACGTTATCTGTTTTTTCCAGAATATTCATTGTCAATAACTCTTTCATGTCATTTTCAGAGAAGATTTGAGTTAATAATTTCAACTTAAATTCCTGACCCAGAAAAAAAAGGTGAAATAATATTCCAAACGGAGTATTTGGCTGAAGACGATATGCAAGTATCGGCAGATCTGTTTGATCCAAAACGAATGGATTTACACCCATGTGTACTAAATACTCAGAGGTATAATAATATTTTCGCAAAATAATCCTGAAGTTATTTAAACTTTTTTTATCGATCTTTTGAATTGGAAAATGGTAATTCATATATTTGCCGGTTTAATCTAATTTACTACAGAATATAAGTAAGTAGAGAAAACAAAATGAACTGCCTTGCAGCAGAGCTGCGAGGTGTCTTATGTCATCCCGAGCGAAGCCAAGCTGAGCTTGGCGTAGTCGAGGGATCTTCCAACTGGGGAAGATTCCTCCACTCTCCCCGATGGCCATCGGGGGTCGGTCGGAATGACTAATAGGTTTACCCCGAAGCAGAGCTTAGAAGAATTCTTCGATTCATTAAAAAATTCCTCTTGCTAATACTATTCCTTTTATACTAATTTTAATATAGATGACAAAAAAGACACGCGGTAAAAAGGCAAGAAAAAATTCAGCAATTTTCCGGAAAAAATCTTTTAGGCATTACATTAGAGCGTTGTTTCTTGCTCTTATTGTAACTGTAATAGTATTTGCAGGAAGTAAGTATTTTTTAAAAGATCAGATTCCATGCGCAAATTCCCGCAGTTGCAAGAGCGATCTCTCACTAAAAGTGGAAAATGGAGCAATCGGTATATTTGCAGGGCGAAGAATTCTTCCTCCCGAAATTAATCTCGCCTCTGAAAATACTAAGTTCTCGGTTCTGGGAACAAATACTCCAAACCCCCAAAAGCATATTTATGTTGATCTGGCATCCCAAATCCTTTATGCCTACGACGGAAGTAATAAATTCATGCAAACTTTTATCTCTTCGGGAAGATGGAACCGGACGCCCGTTGGAAATTTTAATATCTGGACGAAACTTAGGTCCACCCGAATGTCAGGCGGAAGCGGTAACGATGCTTATGACTTGCCCAATGTACCGTATGTTATGTTCTATTACCGCGATTTTGGCCTGCACGGAGCCTACTGGCATAATAATTTTGGCTATACCATGAGTCATGGGTGCATCAATATGCGGCCAATTGACGCGGGCGCTCTCTTTGAATGGGCTGAGGCTCCGTCAAATAGCCAAAAAGGAACAGCGGTCTCTATATGTAATCAGTTTATTGAACCTAGTACCTGTATCCAGGAGAATCCTATAAACCCGTGAGAATATGACGAAACGACACCAAATAGAAACATCTTCTTTCATTATAATTGCCATATTTATAAGCAGCTACTTTGTCTGGCGAAGCAATCAAAACTTTCAAAATCAGTCCCGTGCATCTTCTCCTCCCAAAATTATTGTTCCATCTTTAAATCCTGTATTACAAATTGAAACTGCTTCTCAGATTTCACCTGACGGAACCAAAAATCTCAAAATGAAAAAAATCCCTGACTCTGACGGATCGTTTGCGTTTGTCTTTACGGTTATGGACGGGTCGGGTGCCAATGAATATGCGCTATATACCGCAAAAGTACAAAACCCTGATAATTTAAGCATACCTTTTAATACCTGGTCACCTGATAATAAATATTTGTACATTCAAAAAAATGATAATGGGGCTTTGGTATTTAAAGCAACCGGCGAACCCATAACAGACGGCCAAAACTATTTTGATGTAGAAGAAATATTTACAGACAAAGTCAAAAATGTAACTCCGAAGATTGTCACCGGCTGGGCTTCTCTGACTCTTTTAATCGTCAACACTGTTAAAGAAGATAAATCAAAAGGGCCGTCGTACTGGTTTGAAGTTCCCTCTAAAGCAATATTTCAGCTCTCTTCGCAATTCTAATAAATATATTAAGCTTTCTTTTAACCGTATTGTGGATAATGGCATTTTTTGTACTTTTTACCAGAACCACATGGGCAGGGATCGTTTCTACTCAGTTTCTTTTTATCATTCCCGTCTTGACTCACCACTGATGAGTCAGATTTTGCTCTCTCTTTTTGCGCTTCTCGTGAGATGGTTGTCTGTTGTTGTAAAGCTTGAACTTGATCTGGAGCAAGTTGGACCTGTACTTTGAAAATCCTGTGCGTGATGTCATCATCTATAGCCATAAGAAGTCTTTCAAACATGGAAAAAGCCTCATTTTTGTATTCGACCAGCGGATCAAGCTGACCGTATCCTCGAAGTCCAATACCTTCCCGCAAATCATCAATAGCGTCAAGATGTCCCATCCAGAGATTATCAACAACAGAGATAGTTACCCACCTCTCCACCTGAAGCATAAGTTCTTCGCCTAACTGTTTCACTTTTTGTGTATAGGTATCTTGCACGGTCTTTTGCAAAAAAGCGCTAATTTCAGCAGCTGATTTTAAATTAGACAGATGGGATAAAATATTTTTCTGTGAAGCGCTTTCAAAGGGAATGATGGTGATAAACTCTTCCATAATTTTTTCTTTTTCTTTTTCCGATATACCCTGATCTCCATACATAGTCACTAAATTACCGATTTCGCTATTAAGTTTCTCCTGAATCATTTCCCGAATATTTTCTCCTGTAACGATTTTGCGCCTCTGTCCGTAGATAATTTCCCGCTGTTTATTAAGAACATCGTCATACTCCACCAGATGCTTCCTACTGTCAAAATGAAATCCTTCCACTTTTACCTGGGCCTGCTCTATGGCACGGCTAACCATACCATGCTCCAAAGGCACATCGTCCGGAAGCTTGAACATCGTCATCATACGTGCTACATGCTCTCCGCCGAAAAGACGCATAATATCATCGTCAAGAGCCACATAAAATCTGGAGATTCCCGGATCTCCCTGTCTGCCGGATCGTCCGCGAAGCTGGTTGTCAATCCGCCTTGATTCATGCCTTTCTGTACCCAAAACAAACAAACCCCCAAGACTTACTACTTCATCATGAGCTTTCTGCCAATCTTTTTTCTGTTGGTCAAATTCTTTTTGAGTGATGGTTTTGCCTATCTCCTCTTTATTGGGAGGAGCACCGCCTAAAATAATATCCACTCCCCGCCCTGCCATGTTGGTCGCCACAGTTACCATATCTTTTTTACCGGCATTGGCGATAATTGATGCCTCTTTGAGATGATTTTTGGCATTTAAAAGTTCATGGGGAATGCCTTTTTTGATAAGCAATTCAGAGAGCATTTCGTTTTTACTTATTGAGGTGGTGCCAACCAGTATCGGTTGTCCCTGCTTGTGTTTCTCAGCAATTTCTTCGGCAACCGCCATAAATTTCGCCTGGTTGGTTTTATAAACCATATCAGCTTTATCTTCCCTGATCATATTTTTATGAGTGGGAACCACAACTACGTCCAGTTTGTAAATACGGTGAAATTCTTCAGCTTCTGTCGCTGCCGTTCCGGTCATGCCCGATAATTTCTCATACATCCTGAAGTAATTTTGGAGGGAAACTGTAGCAAGAGTACGTGATTCCTGTTGGATGTTTACTCCCTCTTTGGCTTCAATTGCCTGATGAAGTCCTTCGGAAAAACGCCTGCCTTGAAGAAGTCTGCCGGTAAATTCATCAACGATTATTACCTCCCCGTCTTTGACCACATAATCTTTATCCAGTTTAAAAAGAGTCTTGGCTTTTAGCGCAGCTTCCAGATGATGGACTGTCGAAAAATCTTTTTCATAAAGATTACTGATCCCAAGAATTTTTTCAATTTTTAAAATCCCCTCTTCGGTCAGATGTGCCAGGCGAAGTTTCTCATCGATCACATAATCTTTAGACGGATCCAATTTTTCCACTATTTTGGCATATTCGTAATATTTTTTCGTCGGTTCAGTATCCGGAGCGGAAATAATGTGGGGGGTTCTGGCCTCATCAATTAAGACAGAATCAACTTCGTCAACCACGGCATAATGAAAACCGCGCTGTACAATCTGGGAAACGTCGGAAACCATATTATCCCGCAGATAATCAAAACCAAACTCGGAATTGATACCATATGTTACGTCAGCCTCATAAGCCTCTTTCCGGGTGATCGGCCGCAGATTGACAAGTCTTGGATCGCTGGCGCTGTTATCCTGAAATTTGGGATCATAAAGAAAAGACTGTTCATGGATCATGGCGGAAACCGTTACTCCTAAAAGATGAAAAATCGGTCCCATCCAACCGGCGTCCCTGCGGGCCAGATAATCATTGACAGTCACCAGGTGCACTCCCCGACCGGAAAGTGAATTCAGGTATAAAGCCGGAATGGAGGAAAGTGTTTTTCCCTCGCCTGTTTTCTGTTCGGCGACTCCCCCTTTGTGAAGAACAATTGCTGCCAGCATCTGGACGTCATAATGCCTTTCTCCGATTGTCCGCCCGGCCGCTTCCCGCACCAAAGCAAATGATTCAGGCAAAATATCATCCAATGTTTCGCCTTTAGAAAGTCTTGTTTTAAACTCGGCGGTTTTTTCCTGAAACTGTCCGTCTTTTAACTGCTTTAATTTATCCTGAAATGAATTAATTCTTTCAACCAAAGGCCTGATTTGGGAAAGCGTTTTTTCGTTGGAATCTAAAAATTTTTTCAAAAAGCCTAACATGAGAAACCTATTTTACCATTTTTGGATTAGTTATTCACTCTACAAACCCAGCTCTTTGGAGATAGACTGCATCGAGGTGAGCGCAATTACCACAAAATCTGCGAGTTTAATTCCCAGTTTTTCCTCGCACTTCCCGATTTGCTCACGATCTACGCCGGCTGCAAAGTGTTTTTCCGGAAATTTTTTCAGGATTGATGCTACTGTCACATTGTTTAACGATTTTCCTTTAACTAAAGCTACGGCAACTATTAATCCTGTCAGTTCATCACAGCAGTAGAGCGACCATTCCAGGTTATTCTGCGGAGGATGTGTTCCGACACCTCCTTCGCCAAGGCTTCGGCGGTCAAGGTGCGCAAAATTATGAGATAGAATTGCATCTAATAATTCTTTATCCGTCTCCCCCAAATCTTCTAGCCACTTGGACATAAGTAATGTGTGTTGGGTCGGATTATCTTTACATTCTTCATAGTCTCCGTCATGGAGTAACCCAACTATCCCCCATTTTGCTTCATCACTCTTAAAATGTTTAGCTAATGCTGTCATGACAATTTCGACACTGTAGCAATGCCGGCGCAAATTCTCACTTTTCATGTGAGAATGAAGTAGTTCCAAGGCTTGTTGACGGGTAATCATATCTAAGAAAAATCTAAATAACAAAATCCAAATAACAAATCAAGTTCAAAACATAAATCTAAAAAATTTAACTATTTGATCTTTGGATTTGATTTGAACTTTGAAATTTGATTTTTGGATTTATTTTACTACTCCCTCAAACTCCACTTTTCCTCCGCAGTATTTTATAATTATTTCAATAGATTCCCGAAGGGTTTGTTCTACCTCTGCAGGCATAATATCTAATATTCCATCAACATTAATCCAAATATTTTTAGTTTCCTCTGTCACCATGGTCCTTTTCGCATCCCTGTAGTTGAAATCGATATTATAACCGCCCATTTTATCATAATAAGCTAATTCTTTTGCTGAATATTTTGTAGGTTTATCGTCTCCCAGTAATAATATTTCGTCCCCTTCTCCGGCAAAACGCAATATTGTGGGAAAATTCACCTTGTCATAATCAAAAGCGCCAACTGAAATACGGTGTTTCATCACAATTAAGTTATAGGCATCCACACAAGTATTGATATTATAAAGTCCTTTTCCCAAAATAATTCTTCGTAGTAACGCTTCCGGAGAGGGCCGCCGCGAGTGCCAGTCTACTCCCATTTCTTTATATAATTTCCGGTAAGAAATTATTTCCGGATATTGACCCAAGGTTTCTGTGGTTATCCCTTTTAAAGATTGGAGCAATTGATCTTTTTCCTTTTCCAGCTCAGGATTTATTTTTTCTATTTTTACACCTTTAATAAGAGCTGCTCCAATAGAAACAGACGGATATTTTTCAGCCACCCCCGGGTCTATTGAGAAAAACTCAGGTTTTGAAATAATTTTGATCTTAGATTCCTTACTTCTAGATGTTTGACTTTTGTTTAGAGTCAAACGATTCATGACTAATTCTTTAGTGAATTTTTTGAGAAGCCAACCTGCCCGAGGTCCATGTGACTTATCTAACACAACAGTATAAAGAGCCTTAAATGCATCTTTAAGATCAATATTTTTTTCTTTTGCCAACTGAAAAATCTCGGACTGTAGTTTTTCAGGATCCTCTGCATTTTGCCAAATTGTTGACAGATCATTTAGAAAATTCCACTGAAAAGCAGATAAATCAATCTCCGGGTATAATTTAATGGATATTTGGTACCGATAATCATCGGGCGCATAATTAGCTAACCAATAAATCGCACAAGTCAATCTCTCGCCAAGGATTTTTTTCTCAAAATCATTTAGTTTAGACCCTTTAATTTGTTCAAGTTTATTTTGTAACTTAATGTTAGGCAGTTGAGTAAGATTGGTGATATCGCGAAAGCGGGAAATAAATAAATCTTTATTAGGTGCAGGATATTCTCCAATTTGGGAAAGAACGAATGCCCGGGCCAAGTTCTTGTCTCCATTATGATTATATTCCTGCCAACAGCTGTCATACTCATCAAAAAGGTCAGGAATTGTCATCCCGTAGGGATCAAAATCAATTGCCTGTTGGATTTGCGTCCGGACCATAAGAAATCGCAGAAGATAGGGAGGGATAATTTCAGAAACCTCTTTAGCCGAGCTGCCCAAGCCTTTACTGGAAGACATTTTTTTGCCCCTGATGAGAAAAAATTCGTATGGCACAGGGAATGGAACCGGGTAACTTATGACTTCACGGCAAACTCTGGAAGCAACATCATGGGAACCACCCGCACTCATATGATCTTTTCCTGCTCCCTCAACAGTCACTCCAATCACTTTCCATTTGACCGCCCATTCCACTTTCCAGGGCAGTTTGCCGGCATAATAATCTTTCCCGCTAAAGGGAGATATTTTTCCGGAATTACCGCATCCTTTAGTCCAATCCACCTGATTGATATTACAGGAATAGGTCACTTTTTCCCCATCCCAATTTGTCACTTTAGTAGTTGATTCTTTCCCGCATTTATGACAGACCGCCTGGAATGGATACCAATTATTCCCAAGTTCTTTATGATAAATTTCCTGATAGATTTTTTTGATCTTATTTACATTATCCAGACAAATTTTGATGTCTTCATTCATCCGTCCGTCAAAATAAAGACTGCTTGTCCAGATTATTTCCGGATGGCTACCTATTTTTTCGAATACTTTCTGAAATTCAAAAGCGTAATGTTTAGCGTAACTATCAAAGCCGGTTACAGGTGATGGAATGGAATAAAGAGGTTTGCCCAAATACTGACTCCAGATTTTGGCGTCAAGATAATGAGGTAGACCGTCCATCGGGTCATGGTCTTCGAAAACGTAAGTGAAGCGGGTTTTAACCCCGCGGTCTTGAAGCGCCCTATTTACAAGATCATGCACCACTACTCCCCGCAGAGATCCCACATGAATTCTGCCGGATGGTGTTTTCATGTCATCCACCCAGTAAGGTTTATAATTGCCTGATTTAATTATTTCTTCAGCTACCCTATCTGCCCAGAACATATGTTTATATACCTTATAATACTAAAATTTCGCCTTTATGCATAACTTTGTACTTGTATGAACCAATGGGTTGGGAACAAATAATAGTTAATTCCTGATCCTGAAAATACCTAAGCCCAAAATAATCCGTGTTTTCCTCATACTCGCAAAGCATATAAAATTTATTTTCTTTCACAACTCCGATATTCATTCCTATAATCTTTACTGAATTCTCTAATAATAATTTATCAACGCTTATTAATACATCTTCAAGAGATTTACCTTTTTTCTCTTCTAAAATTAAAGAGAATATTTTTTGCGCGCCGATTATCCCTTTAAGTTTTCTCTCAATTTTTACTCCTTTAATCATTCCATTGAAAACATAACATAATTCGTCCTGAATAAAAGGCTCAGTAAACTCAATATTTCCCTTATGCTGGGGAAATCCTGCGCTTCTGGCATGCACTACGAACATATCTGTCTCTGCAAATTCTTGAAATTTATCTTTATCCTCCCAGACAGGTTTCAATGATTTATATTCTCTCCAATTCTGAATTCTAAATTCTGAATTCTTAATTCCTATCGCTATTCCCCATCCGTCTCCCTGCCAGTCTCCGTCCGGTGCCCGACTTTTTTGACACATAAAAGCAAAATCCTGCAATAATTTTTCAGGTTTAATTTTGTTTTTTGATCTGACCAGTAAGAATCTACACATAGTTAAAAATTCTTTTTAACGTCGCTATCAACAAATCAATTTCTTTTTTTGTTATCAGGTACGACGGTAAAAAGCGCACGATATTAGATCCTGCCGGAATGGCAATTATATGATTTTGTTGCAAGGCTTTAAGAGTTGAAGTTGCGTTTTCATAAAGCTCTAATGCCAGCATAAGTCCTATTCCCCGGGCTTCTTTTATTTTATTACTCTTTATGGTTTTTAGCTCTCTCAGAAAATAATCTCCCATTTCCGTTATATGTTTGAGCAGTGATGTATTTTCAAACTCCGCCAGCACCGCAAGGATCCCGGCAGAGGCAAGAGGATTGCCGCCAAAGGTAGAAGTGTGTATGTGTACGGGAACTTTTAGAGCAATCTCTTCAGATACAAGAGTCACGCCGATTGGAATACCTCCCGCAATACCTTTCCCCAGACAGATTATATCGGGCTGTAAACCATAATGTTCGCTTGCCAGAAACTTACCGGTTCTACCCACTCCGGTCTGAATCTCGTCAACAATCAATAAAATGTTTTTCTCATCACATAATTTTTGTACAAATTTCATGTCTGCTTCTTTAAAAACATGAATTCCTCCCTCTCCCTGTACCGGTTCCAATAGAAAAGCAGCAGTATTTTCTGTTACCGCTGAGGCAAGCAATTGATGATCTGTTATTGAAAGATGCGAAAAATCCCACACAAGAGGTTCAAAAGCATGGCGGTATTTATCTCCGGATGTTGCCGAAAGAGCTCCCAGGGTTTTTCCGTGATAACTATTTTTCAGGGCGATAAAATGCTGTTTTCCGGTAGATAAACACGCAAATTTAAGCGCCGCTTCAATCGCTTCAGCTCCTGAGTTTGAGAAAAAAACCCGTGACATTTTTCCTTTGCATTTGGCAACCAGCTCCCTGGCCGCCTCACTTCTCAGGGGATTATTAAATGAACCGTGGAGGCTGACAAGCGAGTTAATTTGATTTGTCAGCGCTTTGGTAATTGCCGGGTGTACGTACCCGAAAATACTGACGCCGTAATTACTTCCCAGATCAAGATATTTTTCTCCGCTTTTTTCGCGAAGATACATCCCCGATCCCTCGACAAATGATATGCCGCGGTTGGGATATGAGGCTACCAGATAATTTTTTGGTATCAACTGATTCATAAACATCAATTTATTAATGTTCCTCTTCCTGCCAGCGCACTCGTTAAAGGTTTCTCTATTCTTCCATCGCCGAAATAAACGGATTTAACCCCGTATGAAAATGCCTCTTTCACACCCAATAGTTTTTTACGCATCCTGCCTGCGGTTTTACCAATATAACTGTCCAAATCTTTTTTATCGATGTGTTTAATAATGGAGGAAGGATCATCGAGATTTTGGAGTAATCCACCAGCTTCAAAAAGCATCACCACTTTTTTTATTCCCAAATCTCGTACCATTATCGCTATCGCCCGGTCATTATCGACATTAATAAGTTCTCCATCTTCTGTGATTGCCGGAATGGTCATAACCGGAGTATATCCATTATTGACAAGCAATTTAATTAAACCAGTGTTTACCGAAACTACATTTCCCGTTAACGAATCTCTAATTGTTTTGACTTTGCCTATTTCTTCTGCAAGAATTACCTCTTTCCTTTTACCCTGCCACAGTTTTCCATCAGCTCCAGTTAGTCCGACGGCATTTATCCCGTATGTTTGAAGACTGGCAACAATTTTTTTATTCATCAATCCGCTATATGTCATAAGTAATATTTCCATAGTTTTTTCATCAGTATAGCGGCTGACGTGACCTGAAGGAGAAGTAATTATTCTCTCTCCAATTCCCAGCCTTGCCGAAATGTCTTTCATCAAATAATTTGCTCCATGCACAATGATGACCGGTTCTTTCAGACCGGCAATGTCACGGGCAATATAATCCCAATTAATATTTTTTCCACCACCAACTTTTAAAATGATCATAGTTTGATCCTTCGACTTTGGGAAGTCTGACTTCCCTTTGCTCAGGATGACTTCGTCAAATTGGATGTAATCCGGGAAATTCTAAACCTGTTTTTTCATCAAGTCCGTACATGATATTCATAGCCTGGATCGCCTGACCTGCAGTACCCTTTCCTAAATTATCTATGGCTCCGATAGCAACTAAACGGCTCTCTCTTGTGCTTAAGACAAACCCGATATCACAATAGTTTGTACCTGTCAGAATTTTAGGTTCAGGATAACGGTAAATTCCCTCAGCTTCTTTTACTATACGGATAAATGGTTCGCTGCCGTAGCAGGACCTGTATGCTTTCCAGATGTCTTTTTCTGTAATACCCGGCCTTGGTTGTGTGTGGATAGTTACCAAAAGCCCTCTGACCATTTCGATGGTCGTTGCCGTTACGCTTACCTGAATATTTTTGCTATATAAAGCCAACTCCTGTTCAATTTCCGCACTATGCCTGTGATCAACAGGTTTATATGAACGTACGACACCATGACGTTCAGGATGGTGGGATGACATCGAAGGCGTATTACCTCCCTGGGAACTGCTCATTTTCGCATCAATTATTATATTTTTGGATTCTATTATTTTATGTTTCACCAGTGGAAGTAAGGTCAAAATAGATACCATCGCTTCACAACCGGCACAGGCAACATATTTAGCATTTTTTAACTCACTTCTATGGAGTTCTGCAATGCCGTAGGTAAATTCCGGTAGTAAATCAGGCGCTTCGTGCTGTTTTTTATACCAGGTTGCAAATGTGTTCTTATCTTTAAGCCTGAAATCCGCTCCCAAATCGATAATTTTTTCCGCTTTATTTTTTATCTCTTTGATGTACCCCATAGAAATACCGTTTGGTAAAGCGAGAAATAGCAAATCGCATTTTAATAACTCATCCTGTTTACAAAAAATTAAGTTGCTGATTTTGCGTAAATTTGGATGAGCCCGTGATACCAATTGCCCGGCAAATTGGCGCGAAGTGACCTGCAAAACTTTGACGTTCGGGTGAAATAACAGTAATCTCAGTAATTCCCCTCCGGCATAACCGGAGCCTCCGATAATTGATACAGATATATTCCTTTTCATAATTTACTCCTTTTGATGCAGTAATCAATAATTGCTCCTGCTACATCAAGTCCGGTAACTCTCTGGACATTTTTGAACTCCATGGTGTGATTGACTTCATTCACCATGTATCCGTCTTTTGTTTCAAAAACATCTATGCCAAAAATTCCTTCTCCTATCGCATCTGCGGCTTTTACAGCGATTTTTTCAAGTTTTTCATCGACTTCACAAGGCATTGCTACTGCACCTCTGGCAGTATTGGTAATCCAGTGATTGCTTTGCCTGTAAATTGCCGCAAAAACTTGGCCGCCAATGACATTGATACGTATATCCCGACCGGGTTTTTCGATATATCTTTGGAAATAAAAGGCATGATGATGCGGACCGCCAAGCGTAGTTTTCTGTTCAATCACCGCTTCCAGAGCATCATCATCATTTATCCTTGCCA
>MFJN01000056.1:24711-25672 GCA_001779235.1 Candidatus Gottesmanbacteria bacterium RIFCSPHIGHO2_02_FULL_40_13
CGCAAATGCCGGGGTTGGTACACCCGCTTTTTCCAGAACAAGTGATGTAATAAATTTATTATCACAAATTCTGGCAACTTTAATTGAATTAATAACCGGAATACCGATATTTTCAAAAAATTCTGCCGCAAGAGTACCTTTCGTCGTAGAAACACATCTTTCCAGTATGATATCAAAGTCAAATTTCTGATGTGCCGGATCAAATATCTGTTCACGTACATCAACAGTTTCTAAATGAACACCACGACTCTTCGCAGCTTCAATAAGAAGCTTCTCATCCGCGCGTATTGTTGTATGCAATATTGCCAGTTTAATCTTCTTTTTCATTTTATTTTATTTATTATTGGATAATTGGATTATTGGCTAATTGCTAATCATTCTCCCCAATCTTCCTCGACTTTGGGAGCCTCTTTTACCGTTATAGCTTGACTGTCTTTATCAACAGCCATGACCTCAAGAGAGTTTTGACAGTCTTGGCATTTAATAACTTCCGATATTTCTACATTATCAACAACTTGTATTGTACCGTCACATACCGGGCATTGTCCTTGCATATGTATCACCTCCTCTACCCGTCAAAGTTTTTGCTTCGCAAAAATTTAGTCGGGTTGAGCCCGCCGAAGTGAGTATTCGACTGCGTGGATGTAAACCACGAGACGAATTCGAACGAAGGCGGGCATATATAAAAGAAAAACCCCTCTTTCTTCGAGGGGCTCGTTACCAAAAATTCTTAATTTTACACTATAACAAGCACCCTTTCATGTAGAAGGGCTTCTTCACTCCTTTTCGCAATAATACAAAAATATTTATCACTATAATTTTTACTTTTATCAAAAAATCTCTATTTTGTCAACTATCAATTCTCAAATGTTAAACCAATATGATAATGTCACCTTATACCAATATAGAAATGTCACCCTAAGTTGCCCATACTAAACAGATTACTGCTGTTTAGAAAAAG
>MFJN01000057.1:0-147 GCA_001779235.1 Candidatus Gottesmanbacteria bacterium RIFCSPHIGHO2_02_FULL_40_13
TTCCTGAAATGTCGGTCTTTGAATTGACCGATACTTTGATTAAAAAACTAAAAGAAAAGAAATTTTTTTTCATTGTGGTTAATTTTGCCAATCCAGATATGGTTGCCCATACCGGTAACCTTGAAGCAACAATCAGAGCCTGTGAAA
>MFJN01000057.1:167-15405 GCA_001779235.1 Candidatus Gottesmanbacteria bacterium RIFCSPHIGHO2_02_FULL_40_13
AAGCTTGCTCCTGTTATCCTTCATCAGAATGGTACTTTGATTATTACAGGAGATCATGGAAATGCTGAGGAACTTATAAACAGTAAAACCGGAGAAATGGATACAGAGCATTCTGCTTGCCCGGTGCCTGTAATTATTGTCAATTCGAAGTTCAAAGGGAAAAATGTAATTTTACCTGAGGGAATTTTAGGAGATATAGCTCCGACCGTACTTGCGATGATGCATATCGAAAAGCCCGCTGAAATGACGGGTAGAAATTTACTGGCAAATAGTTTAGACTAATATAAGTTACATATGTTACCTAAATTACTTAGGATCAGAAGGGAGATATTATGAAAACCACGCTAAGTATTATCAAAGCAGACACAGGATCAGTTGGAGGTCATAATAAACCAAGTGAGCTCATGGTGAAGAAAGCCAAAGAAGTGGTTGAAAATGGAATTAATAAAGGATTATTTACAGACGGACGCGTGACTTATACAGGAGATGATATTGCGCTTCTGATGGTGCACTCCAAAGGCGTTGACCATCCAGATATCCATAAATTTGCCTGGGATACATTTTTGGAAACTACCAAAATAGCTAAATCACAGGGTTTATACGGCGCGGGACAGGATTTGTTAAAAGACGCCTTTTCAGGAAATGTCCGGGGTATGGGTCCGGGTTCGGCGGAAATAGAAATTGAAGAAAGAGCAGCCGAGCCGTTTATAGTATTTGCCGGAGACAAATGCGGGCCCGGGGTCTTTAATTATCCTTTATTTGAAGGGTTTGCCAGTCCTTATCACAACGCAGGATTACTCCTGGCTCCTGAAATGAAAGCAGGCTTTACTTTTCATATCATGGATGTGAATTACACCGAGGCAGACAGAGTTATTTCTCTTAAGGTGCCCGAAGATTATTATGATATCTGTGTGCTTCTTCGTGATCCGAATCACTATGTGATTGAAAGCGTAGTGGAAAATGCCACCGGCCTTGTTGCCGCAGTGGCTTCAACAGCGAGACTCCATAATATAGCCGGAAAATATGTCGGTAAAGATGATCCGGTGGCAATTGTCCGCTCACAAAAACAATTTCCGTCAACAGGTGAAATCCTGTCGCCATGGGCTTTGGCTCATCTGACATTGGGTGACAATCGGGGATCACATCATGTTGCGGTTATGCCAGTCAAACAAAATACCATCATTTCCTATTTTGACGGCCCGACCATCATGAGTGCTGCAGGGTACTGTGTACATGAAGGCAAGCTCACTGAAGCGGTTGATTATTTTGATCAGCCATTCTGGGATGTGGTGCGTGAAAAGGCGTCGCTTAAAACATTGGACATGCGTGCCCAGGGCTTTTATGGTCCGACAATGGCCGGGATGGATGAACTTGAATACACCGGGGTAGTAGAAAATTTAAAGAGATTAAATGAGAAGTTTGTGGTAAGAAAACACGTCTGAGTAATGCGACACTATTTCAATGGATATTTATAAAAAAAATAAAACTCTCTTTAAACTTGCACCGAACCTTGCAGATTACGATAAGGTTTATAAAGATTTTGATTGGGAAAAAGTTTACGGAGAGTTGGAGTGGTTTGAAGACCATAAAATTAATGCCGCCTACAATGCCGTGGACCGGCATTTAAAAACCCACCGTAAAAATAAAGTCGCCCTTTTTTTTGAAGACGAGAAAGGTGATAAACAAAAATACACCTTTGAGGAACTGGCCAATATTTCAAGCAAAATTGGCAACTACCTGAAAACATTGGGAGTAGATCGGGGTGACAGAGTATTTATCTTTCTACCGCGTATTCCTTATCTTTATTTTTCTTTTTTAGCTGTCTTGAAAATCGGGGCCATCGCCGGTACTCTTTTTTCAGCATTTTATGAAGACGCGCTTTTTGACAGACTCGAAAACAGCCAGGCAAAAATTTTAATAACCAATTCAGATCTAGCCCAAAGACTCAAAACAATTCGTCATAAACTCCCTCATCTTCAAAAAATTGTATTGGTTGACGACCCGAAATTTCAGACAGAGGTCGCTAAATCATCCGAGAGTCTGCATATTGCCCATATGGATCCTGATGATTATGCTTTTATGCTCTATACCTCAGGAACTACAGGCAAACCAAAAGGAGTAGTGCACAGGCATTTGGCTATATTATCTCAACATTTAACCGCAAAATACGTTTTGGATCTTCATGATGAGGATACTTACTGGTGTACGGCTGACCCGGGTTGGGTGACGGGGATTGCCTATGAAATTCTTGGTTCATGGAGTTGCGGTGTGACCAGTGTAGTCTATTCCGGACGATTTGACCCACAGAGATGGTATCAAATTCTCCAGGATTATAAAGTGAACGTCTGGTATACCGCTCCAACCGCCGTCAGAATGCTTATGGCATCCGGTACGCAACTTGTAAAAAAATACAATTTAGGAGGTTTACGGCATCTTTTATCTGTAGGCGAACCACTCAATCCGGAAGCCGTCCGATGGGGTATCGAAGCTTTCGGCAGGCCTTTTCATGATACCTGGTGGCAGACGGAAACAGGAGCCATTTGTATTGCTAATTATCCGGTTCTGGATATCAAAATAGGTTCCATGGGTAAGCCTGTTCCGGGGCTTATTGCCGGTATAATTGATGATAAGGGAAATGAAATGACGGACGGTATGGAAGGAAATTTGGCTCTCAAAAAAGGCTGGCCCTCCATGATGAAAACCATCTGGCACAGGCACGTAAAATACGAATCATATTTCGTAAAAGATTGGTATGTATCCGGGGATCGGGCGTGGAAGGATAAAGACGGTTATTTCTGGTTTATAGGACGAGCCGATGACGTTATTAAAACCTCCGGTGAAAGAGTAGGTCCATATGAAGTAGAATCGGCTCTTGTCGAACATCCTGCGGTAATAGAAGCAGGCGTGATCGGTAAGCCTGATGCTCTGCGGGGGGAGATTATTAAAGCCTTTGTAGTGCTTAAACCTCAATATTCTACCCGCTTAAAAGACTTAAATTTCTTAAATGACTTAAAAGAAGAACTTTCCCGATTCGTCAAAAAGCATCTGGCCGGACACGCGTACCCCCGGGAAATTGAATTTGTTGACAAACTGCCGAAAACCCGTTCCGGCAAAATCATGCGCAGAATTCTCAAAGCCCGCGAGATGGGTCTTCCGGTGGGAGATACTTCAACTCTTGAAGAATACTAGGCCAATAGTGTATAATCCTTATCCAAATGGTTCTAAGAAAAGAAAATACTCTCCCAACCTCAGGGTTTGTTGATATTGATATGATCTCCCTAGAATTCCTTAATATGCCAGGCTTGGAAACTTCTGGTAGTGTTGTAATTGATGAACGCAAGATGTCACCTGGTGGATTAGGTTGCGGATATCATGATGTTACTCTGGTATTTGATTTAGGTTCACAAGGTACAGGCTCAAGTGTATATAAGTGTCCAGTATCAGGTTGTCAAACGAAAGCTAAAATAATCACATAGGGTGTGTGTTAGGCTGGCACATCGGGAAAGAGGATCACAAATTCACCTTTTGGCAAACTAAAGTGATTGAGCGCATCAGATATTTTTCCTCGCCAAATCTCCTCATGAATTTTTGTAAGTTCACGGGCGATAACGATTTCTATATCCCCGAAAATTTCCTTTATATCCACAAGAGTATCCTTTAATCTGTGCGGACTTTCATAAACAATTACCGTAAATGTAGATAAATGTGTCCGCGGCCGTGAATCGATTAATATACATTTAAGAAGTTTTATCCGTTTAATTTTTCTACCGGGTAAGTAGCCAAGAAAGATAAATTTATCGGCGGGTAAACCTGAAGTTGTCAAGGCAGTGACAACAGCCGATGCCCCGGGTATTGGTACAACTTTAATTTTACGTTTGATACATTCTTCTATAAGTTTAAAACCCGGATCTGCAATCAGAGGTGTTCCGCTGTCACTGACCAGCGCCACGCTATTTTCTTTCAGTAGTAGATCTAGTATTTCCAGACTCCGCACGGACTCAATTTCATCATAGTACGAAATAAGCTTTGGACTCGTTCCTAAATAATCCTTACGATTATTTAGGATTACGGTCCTATGTGGCGTATCCAAAATGTCAACGTTATTTTGGAGTGCGCCTTTTGGTTTATCTTTTTCTTCTTCATTACAATTTATTAATGCAGTATATTTTTCTTTAAGTTGGGTCAGCAGAAATCCGGTTCTTCTGGTGTCTTCGCAGGCGATATAATCAACAGAAAAGAGAGTTTTAATTGCGCGGATGGTAATATCCTCCAGATTCCCGATAGGAGTAGATACAACATAAAGAGTTGACATGCGTCTATTATACTATTAACATTAAATAGTATAAAATGTATGATAATATCATACATTTACAATGTTTAATCGGGTATGTCCATTTCAGATAAAAATAGCCGGCTAATCCTTATCAGGCACGGAGAATCTCTCTGGAACGCTAAAGGTCTCTGGACCGGATGGAGGGATATAGGCCTGACGGAAAAAGGCCGTCAGGAAGCTCTTTTCGCCGCCAAGGTTATTAAGGGTATTATAATTCATTTGGCTATCACTTCTGATCTTAAAAGGGCCTATCATACTCTGGATATCATCAAACAGGAATTAAAATACGTTAATCTTAAAACAGTAAAAGATAAAAATGTCCGTGAACGAAATTATGGAAAATATACCGGATTCAGCAAATGGAAAATAAAAGGTGATTTAGGAACAGACAGGTTTAATCAGCTTCGCCGGGGCTGGGATGTGCCTATTCCGGAAGGGGAATCCTTAAAAGATGTCTACAAAAGAGTCCTGACAAACTATAATATGCATATATTACCAGCAATAAAAAAAGCCCAAAATGTTCTCTTTGTCACGCATGGCAATACCAACAGAGCTTTGATAAAGCATCTGGAAAACATCTCTGACTCTAAGATTAGGGGCGTGGAAATGCTGACAGGAGAAGTGATAGTTTATCAGATGGATAAAACCGGAATGATCGTCACTAAAGAAAAAAGGGCAGTCAACCATAATCACGGTAATCAATAAAAATTTATCAGCCATAAGCTGATCAGGTTTTAGCTGAAAAGGAGAAAAAATGAAGAAAATAAGGGTAGGGATCAACGGGTTTGGCCGGATAGGAAGAGTGGCAGCCAGAATTGCCATCAACCGCAATACGATAGAACTTGTAGCAATTAACAGCCGGGCTGACAGTCTTTCCCACGCATACCTTTTACGTCACGACACTACCTACGGACTTTTTGCAAAAGACGTTTCAGAAAACAAAGGAAATTTGCAGGTTGAGGACAATCTTATAAAAGTTTTTCAGGAAAATGAACCTTCCCGTATTCCCTGGGGTTCGATAGGTGTTGAGGTAGTGATCGAGTCCACCGGTATATTCAGAGATAAAATAAGCGCTTCGGCTCATTTGCATAACGGTGCAAAACTGGTTGTTATATCTGCTCCTCCTAAAGACGAAATTCCTACTTTTTGCGTAGGTGTCAACGATTATTTACTGGAATTAAATAAGGATAAAATTATCAGCAATGCCTCCTGTACCACCAACTGTCTGGCTACTGTGGCTATGGTCCTGGAAGAAAATTTTGGCATCGTAAAAGGTTTTATGACGACAGTTCATTCTTATACCGACTCCCAAAATCTTCTCGACAATTCCCACCGTAAGGATCTTAGGCTGGCCAGAAGTGCACCCAACAACATGATTCCTTCATCAACCGGAGCGAGCAAAGCCCTAGGCTTAGTCCTGCCATCCCTTAAAGGTAAAATTATTTCTTCCTCCCTGCGGGTTCCTTTAAATACCGTATCCCTTATTGATCTTACGGTAGAACTGAAGAAGGAAGCGGATGCTGATCACATTAATAAAGCATTTGAAAATGCTGCCCAAAATAAATTATCCGGAATAATGGAATTGTCATATGACCATCTTGTATCCTCGGATATTAAAGGCAGCACGTTTTCATCCATCGTGGATGGTTCTTTGACCGCGGTCAACGGAAAGATGGTAAACGTCAAAGCCTGGTACGATAATGAGTGGGGCTATACGTCAAGATTAATAGATTTGGTCGAAAAAGGTTTTTCAAAACTTTTAAACGGATAATGAAGAAAACGATCTTGGATATTCCTGTATTAAAAAATAAAACAGTCTTTTTGACGGTTGATTTTAATATTTCTCTTCATAACGGCAAAATCGCCAACGATACCAGAATAAGGGAGGTTCTGCCTACAATTAATTACCTGTTGAAAAAAGGGGCAAAACTAGTGATAGCTTCACACCTTGGCAGGCCAGATGGCTATGATCTGCAATACTCCTTACGACCGGTGGCAGAGCATTTGCAAAAAATGGTTTCTCAAAAAGTATTTATAGTTGATAAATATTGGTTTCCGGAAATAAATCAGGAGGTCAGCCAAAAAGCAAAACAGGGTATAGTGCTGCTCGAAAATATCAGGTTTACCGAAAACGAAAGAAAAAACGATAATAATTTTTCCAAACACCTCTCTTGCATGGCCGATTATTTTGTTAATGATGCCTTCGGAGCTTCACACAGGGTTCATGCCTCGATCGTTGGCATAGCCCAATATTTGCCTTCGTACGCAGGGCTGCTTTTGGACAGGGAAATCCGCATGCTGGATAAATCTCTTTTTAATCCTCAAAAGCCATTTGTTGTAGTTATCGGCGGAGCTAAGACGCCCGAAAAAATTTCGGTGATAGAGAAACTTCTCGATATTGCCGGTACGGTTATTCTGGGCGGGGCGATAGCCAATACTTTTTTAGCCGCCTGGGGATTTGGCATGGGCAAGTCGATAATCGATTATGAAATGATTGAGATGGCTAAAGTGGTTTTTTGGAAAACATCCCGCCGGCATTCAGCCCTCATCCTGCCTCATGATGTTATTATCACCACAGACTCCAACCAGAAAAAATTAATTACAGTCGATTACAATAAAGTGCCATCCAACGCCTCAATTTATGATATAGGTCCTGAAACGCGAAAATATTATGGACAGCTTATGGAAAAGGCAAAAACAATTATCTGGAACGGGCCAATGGGACTTTTTGAAGACGAGAGATTTAAAGCCGGGACTGAAAGCGTTTTGAAAAGTATTGCCGGAAGTAAAGCTTTTTCTATAGTCGGAGGAGGCGACACCTTAACAAGTATTAAAAATAAGGATTATCTGAAAAAAATCACCCACATCTCAACAGGCGGCAGCGCGATGCTGGAATACCTTAAAAAAGGAACGCTTCCCGGAATTGAAGTATTGATTGACGCTTAATCCTCCTTCGCCACCATTAGCGGGGCTTCGGCCGGATTTCGGCTCCGTTGAAAAGTAGTTTTAGATTTCCTGATCGCAAGGCTAATGGAGCCTCAAGAAGTCAGATATTTTCGATATACCGCCACAACTTTTCCCTGGATTTTTACATGAGTAGTATATATTGGAGTCATCGAAGCATTGGCAGGTTCCAGTTTTATCCTGTCTTTTTCGAAGACGATACGTTTCAAAGTTGCCAGGCCATTGGGAAGAATGGCAACCACGATGTCTCCGTTTTGGGCTTCCTGCTGGTGCTGGATAATGACGTAATCTCCGTCAAGAATTCCTTCATCAATCATAGAATCGCCTTTGACCTGTAATACAAAGCCGGGTCTTTTATTATTGACTATATTAGCAGGTACGGAGAGATAAAAGTTCGGATCAGTATGAGGTTCCAACGGACTTCCGGCGGCGATAAAACCCAGTACGGGCAGATCTACAGCTGAATCGGATTCAGATAACCTCATTTTATCTTTGATTATTTCCATCCCCCGCTCATAACCGATGGTTTTTTTGATATACCCTTTTTTTACCAGACGTTCGATATGCTCATGAACTGTCGAAACCGCGTTGACCCCGATCCCTTCAGCGATTTCCATCAAAGTCGGAGCATATCCGTGCCGTTGTATGTACTGGTTGATGTATTCGAAAACTCTGCGCTCTCTCTCGTATAAGACTTTTGCCATTTTATTAATTTATCCGAAAATATTTATAAAAAATTAAATATTTATACGTGATATATCTAAAATAGAATAAAAAAAACCGAATGTCAAGAACATCAAAAGCAATTAAATTAATAGTAAACTGTGATAAAATGCATCACCATGACCAAATTTAAATTATCTGCATCTTTTAGACCGATTGAAGATCAAACAAAAGCCATTCACAGTCTGATCAGGGGTTTAAAAAATAAGTTGCCTCACCAGGTTTTACTCGGTATAACCGGAAGCGGAAAGACATTTACAATGGCTAATATCATTGCCGGGTTAAATATGCCGGCGCTGATTATTTCCCATAATAAAACTCTGGCTGCCCAACTCTATCAGGAATTCCGTTCATTTTTTCCGGACAATTCGGTCAACTATTTTGTGTCTTACTATGATTATTATCAGCCTGAAGCCTATATTCCCCATACAGACACTTACATTGAAAAAGAAGCAGAAATTAATGAAAATATTGATAAACTCCGCCTTGCGGCAACCTCAAATTTATTAACCCGAAAAGACACCATTATTGTAGCTTCAGTTTCCAGTATTTATAATTTAGGTTCACCCCTTGTTTACGGCAAATTTGTTCTGGAATTAAGGCGGGGTATGAATATCAACCGTCAGGCAGTTTTAAAAAGACTGGTAGACCTGCAGTACTCGCGCTCTGATTACGATTTTCACAGGGGAACCTTTCGTGTCCGGGGGGAGAATATTGATATTTATCCTGCATACGATGAATCCGCACTCAGGCTCACGCTTACTGAGGATTTATTACAGTCAATAACCAAGGTCAGCCCTCTTGACTCGTCATTTTTGGAAAACATTAATCAACTAACCATATTTCCTGCCAAGCATTATATGACTGATATTCGGGATCCGGAAATTTTTACCACTATTCGGCGCGACCTGCAAAAAAGAGTAAAGGAGTTAAACAGCCAGGGTAAAAAAATGGAAAGCTATCGCTTAGAAAAAAAAGTCAGTTATGACCTTGAGATGATACAGGAAATCGGCTATGTCAACGGTATTGAAAATTATTCACGGTATTTTGACAAAAGGTTACCTGGAGCGCCCCCTTATACTTTATTTGATTATTTCAGTACTCCGTACGGAAAAGACTGGCTGCTTTTTATAGATGAATCTCACATGACAATCCCGCAGATTAGAGGTATGTATAACGGCGACCGTTCACGCAAACAAACACTTATCGATTTTGGTTTCAGGCTGCCTTCGGCACTGGATAACCGTCCTTTAACCTTTCTGGAATTTTTAGACAGAGTTCCGGGTACTATACATGTTTCAGCCACTCCTTCTGATTGGGAAAAAAATATGTCCAAAAAGGGTACCCGAGTAAATGTCGTGCAACAATTAATTCGGCCAACAGGTATTTTAGATCCTAAAATAGAAATTAGAAAAACGCACAACCAAATAGAAAATTTAGTCCGGGAAATTCTACTGCGTAAGTCCAAAAAAGAGAGAGTTCTGGTAACTACCTTAACGAAACGGATGGCAGAGGAATTGACTAGCTACCTTAATGAACTTAAAGATCACGCACCTTCCGAATTTCGGCTGACCAAGCCGGAAGATTACCCTTTAGTCCAATATTTACATTCAGATATTAAAACACTGGAAAGAAGCGATATTCTGGACCACCTAAGGGGGGGAAAATACGACGTTTTGGTTGGAATTAATCTGTTGAGGGAGGGATTAGACCTTCCGGAAGTATCACTGGTTGCGATTCTGGACGCGGATAAAGAAGGATTTCTTCGAAGTTACACATCCTTAATACAAACAATGGGTAGAGCAGCCAGACATATTGATGGACAGGTGATCATGTATGCCGATAATTTCACCATGTCAATGAAAAAAGCCGTTGAGGAAATCGAAAGAAGAAGAATTGTTCAGATCGCCTATAATAAAAAATACCGGATTACTCCACAAAACATCACTAAACCTATTAGAGATAAACTGGTTGAGGCGCCTGTTGAGTCAGTAATAAAAAACTTGCACCCTCATTCCTTGCTTATCGATGTCGATCCCGACTCTTTAACTCCGCACGATAAGATGAAGCTGGCCAGAACTTTGGAAAAAGAAATGAAAATCGAGGCAGAAAATTTAAATTTTGAAAAAGCCCTGCTTCTCCGCGATAAACTCATCTCTTTAAAAAAATCCTGAAATCGTGTTAAAATGAAAGGTTTCTACACTGGGAATTATGCAGAACAATATTACCATTCGTGGAGCACGCGAACATAATTTAAAAAATATAAATCTTGAGATTCCCAAAAACAAACTGGTAGTTTTTACGGGAATTTCCGGCAGCGGCAAATCATCACTGGCTTACGACACTATTTATGCCGAAGGCCAGAGGCGTTATGTGGAAAGTCTGTCTTCTTACGCGAGACAATTTTTGGGGATTATGGATAAGCCGGATGTCGAGTCCATCGACGGACTATCCCCTGCTATTTCCATAGACCAGAAATCTACAAGCCACAATCCCAGGTCGACGGTTGGAACAATTACAGAGATTTATGACTATCTGAGGTTATTATTTGCCCGTATAGGCAATCCGCATTGCAGTAATTGTCAAAGGCTGATTACCCGTCAGTCATCATCCCAGATAGTCGATAATCTAATAAGCAATGTGCAAAAAGAATTTCAGCTTAAAATAAAAAAAATCATCAAAATAATCATTTTAGCGCCGGTTGTCCGGGATAAAAAAGGCGAGTTTAATGAATTATTTCAAAATCTAAAAAACAAAGGTTATTCCCGCGTCAGGATTGACGGCAAATATTTTCATCTCAACGAAGATTTTCACCTGATCCGAACCAATAAACATCAAATAGAAGTAGTAATCGACAGAATCAGTCTTGAGATCTCAGCATTTAATAAAAATTTAAGTACCCGCAGATCCCGCCTTTCGGAAGCTATTGATTCGTCTTTGGGACTGTCGCAAGGGCTCTGCATCGTCAGCTATATCGAAGATAAAGGTTTCGAATTTCCCGAAAATCCGAAAATAACTGCAGACCATCTGTATTCTGAGCGTTTCGCCTGTCCCGAATGTAATATTTCTTTGCCTGAAATCGAACCGCGCTTATTTTCTTTTAATTCACCCCATGGAGCCTGCAACAATTGCGCCGGCATAGGTAAAGTAACCAGGATCAATTCTGCTTTAGTCCTGAATCCCAATCTTACCATCAGTGAAGGGGGCATCATGCCCTTTTCCCGTATGAATTTATCAGATACATGGTACGGAAGACTGATTTTAACAGTAGTCAGGGAATTAGGCGCAAGCCCCAGGCAAAGATTAAAAGAAATTAATTCGGAAATTTTGCATAAATTATTATTCGGAACCGGTGATACTGTGTACGCTGTCGAGGGTGAAAACCGGCAGGGAAAAATGGTGACTATACATGAAGTATTTTCAGGAATTGTTCCGGAACTTGAAAAGCGTTTTAAAGAAACTGATTCGCCGTATGTACGGACTGAAATTAATCGGTTCATGCAGGAAGAAGTGTGTCCCGTATGCCTCGGTAAGAGATTAAAGCCTGAGGCTTTGTCAATCACGCTTGATAAGCTTTCCATAATCGATATCACCGCTCTTTCGATCAGTGATTGTCTGGATTGGATACAAAACTTGTATAAAAATGTTTCTGAACGTGACAAATTAATTGCCTCCCTGATTGTTAAGGAGATCTGCAACAGACTGCAATTTCTTGTCAGTGTCGGTTTGGAATACTTGACTCTTGACCGGAGCGCAGGTAGTTTGGCCGGAGGAGAAGCTCAAAGAATCAGGCTTGCCTCTCAAATAGGATCCGGGCTATCGGGCGTGCTATATGTATTGGATGAACCTTCTATCGGCCTTCATCCGCGTGACAACGACCGTTTAATTGATTCGTTAAAAAAACTTAGAGATCTGGGTAATACGTTAGTAGTTGTGGAGCACGATAAAGATATGATGAAAAATGCGGATTATATTGTCGATTTTGGGCCGGGTGCCGGCGAGCATGGCGGAAAGATTATCTCAGAAGGAACTTATACTCAGCTTATCACCGATCCAGGATCGGTAACCGGCCTATACCTGTCAGGAAAGAAAAAAATATCGCTGGAAAATTTAAGCAATTATAGAGAAGCAACTAAAAAATTAACTATTTTTGGATGCCGTGAAAATAACCTAAAAAATATTGATGTCACTATTCCTCTTGGCCGGTTAGTTTGTGTGACAGGGGTTTCGGGCAGCGGTAAATCTACTTTAATCGTCGATACCCTCTATCAGATTTTAGCTAAAAATTTTAATCCCTTTCATAAGGATAAAGTCGGCAAACATGAAAAAATTACGGGCTTAGAATATTTGAAAAGAGTGATTCTGATAGACCAATCGCCAATAGGCAGAACACCGCGCAGTAATCCAGCCACATATACCGGAATTTTTACCCCAATACGTGAACTGTTTGCGATGACCATGGAAGCCAGAACCAAAGGTTATCGGCCGGGAAGATTCTCTTTTAATGTTAAAGGAGGCCGTTGTGACGTCTGTCAGGGAGAGGGGGAGATAAAAATTGAAATGCAGTTTATGCCGGATGTATACGTGACTTGTGATACCTGTCACGGAACAAGGTACAATTTGGAAACTTTGGACATAAAATATAAGGATAAAAGTATATCTGATGTCTTACGGATGACTGTTGAAGAAGCAGAAAAATTTTTCTATCACCATCCTATCCTGACTACCAAACTCGATACCCTGCATCACGTAGGTTTATCATATATAAAATTGGGCCAACCGGCGACTCAACTTTCAGGGGGCGAGGCCCAACGGGTAAAACTGGCCACTGAGCTGTCCAAGAAAAACACCAGAGACACCATATTTATCCTTGATGAACCAACAACCGGCCTGCATTTTGCTGATTTGGAAAAATTGATGTATGTTTTACGTGATCTGGTTACCTTGGGTAATACTGTTGTGGTCATAGAACATAATCTGGACGTCATAAAAAATGCCGATTGGGTCATTGATCTGGGGCCCGAAGGAGGTGAAAAGGGTGGAAAAATTATCGCTACCGGTGGACCCCGTGATATTTCCGGCAATAAAAATTCCTACACAGGCTTCTTTTTAAAGAAATAATTACCTAAAGCCGATATGCTTAAAACCCTGGAAAATATCAAAAAACTCCCCCGGACCCCCGGAATATATAAATTCAGTGACAGTACCGGTAAAATTATTTACATAGGTAAAGCCATCAACTTAAGAAATCGCGTCCTCTCGTACTTGCGCCCCAATAACCAATTAGATGCGAAAACACGCGCCATGGTAAAAAAAGCCAGATATGTGAACTTCATTAAGGTTTTCTCGGATTTTGAAGCTTTAGTGTTAGAGTCAGTGCTTATCCGTAAATATCTGCCCGGATATAATATTATCTGGCGGGATGATAAACATTATATTTACATAAAAATTACCGGTGATAAATTTCCCGGAGTTCTTTTAGCCCGCCATGAAAATAATGACAGGTCATTGTATTTTGGACCTTTTCCTTCGAAGGCTGTCGCAACTGATATATTAGGTATAATCCGAAAAATATTTCCTTTCTGCAATCAGAATCCTACTGCCAAAAGAGCCTGTTTTTATACACATTTAGGACTTTGCAACCCATGTCCGGCTATTGTCAGGAAAACATCGGGTGAGGAATACCGGATTTACCGCAGTCAATATTTAGAAAATATCAGGAATATTAAGGATCTGCTGAAAGCTAAATCAGCAAGGTTAATCAAAAAACTTTCAGACGAAATGATGGAATTTTCCAACCAACAAAAATTTGAAAGGGCAATTATCATGCGTGAACGGATAGAAAAGCTGGAGTATCTGAATTTCAAGCGGTTTTCAGCTCTTTCTTATATCGAAAATCCTTATCTGTCGCAAAAAACGCACCAAAAAGAATTAACACAGTTGTCGGAAATACTAAGAATTTATTTTCCGGGTCTTCAGGTTGTAAAGAGAATTGAGTGCTATGACATCAGCAACATCAGCGGAACGTCATCTGCAGGTTCGATGGTAACGTTTGTTGCGGGCGAACCGGATAAAAATTATTACCGCCGTTTTCACATCAAACGCCTGAACACTCCCAATGATTTTGCCATGCTTGAGGAAGTTATGGAACGAAGGCTGAAGCATAAAAATTGGCCCTTGCCTGATCTTTTTGTCCTGGATGGAGGCAAGCCCCAGCTTCAAAAAATTATTTCTGTCTTTAAAAAAAATAATATCTCCGTACCACTTATAGGTTTAGCCAAGATAGAGGAGGAACTGGTTATTCCCTCAGGGGATAATAACTTTATCAAAATTAAACTGCCTAAAGGCTCACCTGCTTTAAATTTGATGAAACGCATTCGGGATGAAGCCCACCGTTTTGCCCATAAATACCATGAACTGATCCGTATGAAAAATTTGACAAACCTTTTTGCATAGAACGGTTTCTTTATGTTAGGCTTGTAATTATTATGATTAAAGTGGTCAAAAAATATTTTTTGGTCGCGCTTAGTCTTCACTTTCTGACGCTTATTGTACCGGCATTCAATATAAACGGTCCCTGGTATGATATTTTTTATTCCTCTTTCATACTTACGGTTCTTCTTATCATCATTAAACCTGTGTTGAATCTTATTATGCTGCCCTTAAATATTTTAACCTTAAATTTAAGCAGTTGGATTTTAAATATACTTATTTTTTACCTGTGGACTTATTTAGTGCCCAATGTCAGTATAAACGCCTGGAAATTTCAGGGAGCGGAACTTGGTATAATCTCGCTGTCGCCTATGGATTTTTCATATTTTGCCACTTTGATTATTGTCAGTGTTTTATTTATAATTCTAATCCAATCTGCCAATTGGCTTTTTCACAAATAATGAACAACCAAATTTTTACAGTTATAGGCGGCGGAACAGGAACATTCAGCATTTTAAACGGTTTAAAAAAATACAGTGAGCATATAAATGCGGTAGTCACCATGGCAGATTCAGGCGGCAGCGCCAGAAAAGAACGGGATGAATGGGGACTTCTGCCCAATAGCGATATACGCAAGTCTTTGATCGCCTTAGCTGACATTTCCTCTGATAATTCCCTTCTTCTGAGACAGCTGTTTCAATACCGCTTCAGGAATCAGAAAGGCATATCCGGGATGACATTCGGTAATTTATTTCTGGCCACATTGACCAAACTTCTCAAATCCCA
>MFJN01000057.1:15420-28032 GCA_001779235.1 Candidatus Gottesmanbacteria bacterium RIFCSPHIGHO2_02_FULL_40_13
GAAAGCAGGAGAACTATTAAATATAAAAGGAAAAGTTATACCTGTGACTATGGATAAAGTCCATTTAAAAGCAGTTTATGAAAATGGCAGCGTCGTCGTCGGAGAACATTTTATCGATGAGCCCCGTCACGATGGCCGGCTGGCAATAACAAAACTGTCGACCCATCCCTCAGCCCAAGCCACCAAAGAGGTCGTACGGGCAATTATGCAGTCAGATGTTCTTATTATCGGTCCGGGAGGCTTTTACACGACTATCCTGGCTAATCTGGTCATCGGCGGAGTGGTAGAAGCCATACAAAAAAGCAAGGCCAGGAAAATATTCATTATGAATCTTATGACAGAATATGGTCAGACTTATGGTTTTTCCGCCTCAAGGTTCATCTCTGAATTAAACAGGTATTTCTCCACCGATTTACTCGACTTTGTGGTAATTAATAATAAACCGATTCCTGACAAAATCCTGAAAAGATATAAAAAATATCAGGCGCAGCCTATCGTCAATGATTTGAGCCCCCACCATCGTTACCGGATAATCGAGACCGATCTCCTGTCCACTGAATTAGTAAAAAGAGTAAGAGGTGATCGTCTGCAGCGCAGTTTGATCAGACACGACGCTGACAAACTGGCAGCTGTCTGCATGAAAATTCTTAATTTGCTATAATACGTCCTATATGAAAAATATAATTAATATATTTCAGCTTCTCATCTCTATTTTTCTTATAGTATTAATTTTGATGCAGGCCAAGGGCGTCGGTTTAGGCCGGGCATGGGGAGGGGGCAGTGAGTTTTATAAAAGCCGCCGGGGTGTAGAAAAGATAATCTTCCGGCTGACTATCGTTATTGCCGCTTTATTTCTTATATCATCGGTATTCAACGTGCTAATAACGTAATTATGCGAAGGCGACTACAGTATGCTTTTCTGTTTGTTTCTGTTTTTTTCAAAAAACACCGCAAAGAATTAATTCTTACCGCATTATCCGGTTTTTTTATGACGCTTTTCTTAATTCAGGCCTATCCTCTGATGATTAATATTACAGGCCAAAAGAGATTAAAAATCGGAATTATCGGTAAAGTCAGAGAAACAAGCCTTCCGGATTTTATTCAAAAGCAAATCAGTTTCGGATTGACTTCTCTTAACGCAGAAGGTGAAGCAATACCTGCGGCAGCAAGTTCCTGGGATATAACCGATAATGCTAAAACTTATACTTTTCATATCCGAAAAAATTTATTGTGGCATGATGGAAAAGAATTTACTACTCAAGATATAAATTATAAATTAAAAGACGCAGAGATTACGAAGCTTGATGATTACACTCTGAAAATCTCGCTCAAAGATCCTTATGTAATTTTACCGGTTATTTTGTCCCAGCCCATGATAAAAGACGGCACTATCGGTCTGGGCGGATATAAGGTTGTCCGGTTGGACTATGACGGTGAGAGTATTGCCCAAATATCACTGCAGTCCTTACTTGCAGACTATTCTTCTATCACCTATAAATTTTATCCAAATATCAATCAGGCAGTTCTTGCTTTCAAGCTGGGTGAGGTCAATGTTTTAAAAGATCTGGTTACATTCGATAATTTGGATATGTGGCCTATGGTAAAAATAAATAAGACGAGTGATTACAACCGATTTGTGGGATTATTTTTTAATTTAGACAATCCTATGTTTAAAGTAAAAGAAATCAGGCAGGCTTTGGCCTATGGCCTGCCGGAGTTCGATGATTTCGATAAGGCCTTTACCCCAATCTCGCCTTTATCGTGGGGGTATTCAAAAAATGTCCGGCTTTATAATTCAGACCCGGATGCTGCTGCTAAAATTCTCTCTAAAAGTCCGTTGGCCACAACGTCAAGTGTTTTAACCATATCAACTTATCCGTCTTATGTTGCCCTTGCAGAAGAAATCGCAGAAAGCTGGAATAAATTCGGCCTCACCGTGAAAGTAAAGGTAGAAAATTCATTTGACAGTTCGTATCAGATATTCCTCATGTCACAGCTTATTCCTCCTGACCCCGATCAATACAGCTACTGGCAGTCGACGCAGGAAAATACCAATATCACCCATTACAACAATCCTAAAATTGATAAACTTCTGGAGGAAGGAAGAAAAACTTTGGATAAAACGGCTAGAAAGAAGATTTATTTTGATTTCCAACGTTATTTAGTGGATGATCTTCCGGTAATATTTCTCTATTATCCGAAACTGTACCAAATCGAACGGACTTAATGACGGATTTTTTGTACTTGCATTGAAGCCCGACCTGCGTCGGGATGAAGTGCCGCGGGAGAGACTCGAACTCTCACGGTATTTAATTACCACAGGATTTTAAGTCCTGCGCGTATACCATTTCGCCACCGCGGCTTATCAAGTACTATTTTATCAGAAAAGTAATTAAGAATCATCAGCTTTTTATAATAACCATTTTTTCAGCAATTTTTCAGAAAGACATATATAATATAAGCTATGAAGATTTTGGTGGTAGAAGACGAACATAAAATTGCCAACTCCCTTAAAAAGGGATTAGAACAGGAATCCTATGCGGTTGATGTGGCCTTTGACGGTCAGGAAGGTTATGATTTTGCCATCTCCGAAGAATATGATTTGATAATTCTAGATTTATTACTCCCCAAAATGGACGGCGTGGAAATTTGCCTGAAATTGCGCAAACAGCAAGTTCATACTCCTGTTCTCATGCTCACTGCAAAAGGACAAATCTCAGATAAGGTAAATGGTTTAGATGCAGGAGCTGACGATTATCTTACAAAACCATTTGCCTTTAAAGAACTGCTTGCGAGACTGAGAGCCTTAATCAGAAGACCAAAAAATAATACCGGTACAACTTTAAAAATCGAAGACTTGACTCTTAATACATCAAATTATGAAGTGAGACGGGGCAGCAAACTAGTTAAACTTTCCAGCAAAGAATATGCTCTTCTAGAATATCTGATGAGGCATCCTGAACAAGTGTTGACTAAGAAACAAATTATCGATCATATCTGGAATTATGATGCAGATGTACTCCCCAACACTGTTGAAGTATTTATAGGTTATCTGAGAAACAAAATGGAAAAACCTTTCCCTGACAAATCAACTTTAATACAAACAGTAAGAGGTTTCGGGTACAAAATAGGAAGGGTTGAATAATGTTTACTCGGGCGAGGCTTAAATTAACAGCCTGGTATCTGCTAATAATAACGCTTGTGAGCGTATCCTTCAGTGTGGCAATGTATAAAGTCTTAACAAACGAGCTTGATAGAGTCGAACACATTCAACGCTTAAGGCAGGAGCGTCAATTATCAATGCCGGAGTTGAATAGTATTCCTTTAGAGTTCCGTCAAAAAATTCCCAGATCATTTATCTTAGACCAGCAGCTGGTAGAAGAAACAAAAAACAGGTTAAAAAGTATGCTCATTATCGTCAATCTGGGGATTTTAGGCGTTTCTAGCTTGGCTGGTTACTTCCTGGCCGGAAGGACGTTACAACCAATTAAAGAAATTGTAGATGAGCAAAATAGATTTATTTCTGATGCATCTCATGAGCTTCGAACGCCCATTACTTCACTGAAAACAGAGATTGAGGTGAATTTAAGAGACAGGAACTTAAGTAAAGACGCGAAGAAACTATTGCAATCAAACTTAGAGGAGGTAAACAGTTTGCAATCTCTTTCGGATAATTTAATCAGACTCACCCAATACCAAAAAACAAATTATAATATTCACTTTGATGATTTATCATTACTGGAAATTGTTGTCGATGCCTGTAAAAAGGTTGCTAACCTGGCAAAACACAAAAAAATCACGATCAAAAATCAGGTAAAAGATTTTATCCTGGAAGGAGATAGCCCGAGTCTCACTGAATCTTTGGTGATCCTTTTAGATAATGCCATTAAATATAGCCGTAAAAATACTCTAATTACATTAACATCCAAAAAATCAGGTCATTCTTTAGAACTTGAAATTAAGGATGAGGGGGTTGGTATTGCTGAGCAGGATATACCTTATTTGTTTGATCGATTTTACAGAGCTGATAGGTCACGCACTAAAACAGATGTCCAGGGTTATGGTTTAGGATTATCGATTGCAAAACAGATCGTAGATAAACATAACGGCTCCATTAGTGTGGGAAGTAAGTTAAATCAGGGAACTACTTTTACAATTCAGCTTCCGTTAAAGCACGCACATAGCCACTTAACCTTCTAAGTGTTTTCTCAGTATTGTCTGCTATATTTCTTGTATGGAAGGAGGTGAATAATCAGATGTTAAATATAAAAAGCAGGATTTTACCTATACTTGGAGTAGCTATTATTATCAGTGGTTTGTTTGGGACATCTCAAGTGAATGCTCAAACAAACAATAGTAAATTTCCATCTTTTATCCAAGAATTAGCTCAAAAATTGGGAATTGATCAGGCAAAAGTCCAACAGGCGGTCGAGCAAATTAGACAGAGTCGGAAATCCCAAGCGCAAACGCGCATTAATGAAATTCTTGATCAGGCTGTCAAGGATGGGAAAATAACTGAGGTTCAAAAACAGTTAATTTTAGATAAACGACAGGAGATGCAAAATGAAAAGTTGAATTTTCAGAATATGACTCCTGAGCAAAAAAGACAGGCGATGCAAAAACAAAAGCAACAGCTTGAAGATTGGGCTAAACAAAACAATATTGACCTTAAATACCTTTTAGCAGGACATGGACCGTTAAAAGGTTTTAAAGGCAGTTGGAATCGGAAGTAAGCCAGATGAAATAACCAATCTATCGGTTTATAACAGCTCCTGTAAAAATCGGGAGCTGTTTTTTAAGCAATTTCTCAGGTTATTATTTTATATTAAATTCTTCATGGATTCATTCAAGACTATTTTAAAGATACTGAGCGGATTTAAAAACCGGATAATAAAAGTTTCTCTAAAAAGGAGGTTATCAATCTTAGCTATTATTTCAGTGATTGTCTGGATTGGAGGTTCACGATTTTTAAGCCAGAAGGAGAAACCTCCGCAATATCAGACATCACAAGCTGAAAAAGGTATTCTAACGATTATAATTTCAGCTTCAGGTCAGGTATCCTAAAACCAATAGTGCTACAATTTTAACAAGAGTTGCTGCAATTTCACTTTTGGTGTGGAGATTTGGAATACTTTTCGGCTGGTATCCTGCCCGCAAAGCCTCAAATTTACAACCTATCGAAGCATTACGATACGAGTGATATTTTACGATATGTAATAAGATTTATTTATGTACGTGGCAGGCGGGCCTGCTCAAAAAGCAGCTAACTTACAGCCGATCGAAGCGCTGAGATATGAATAAAAAATATTCCACAATTGTCATCGGTATTTTAATTTTGAGTGTTGCGGTTGTGATGATCTATCGGAGTAATCTTTGGAAGTCCTTACCGCAGACTATGGAAACGGACGCAAATCAATTGAATTATGATGATGGCTTGGGTACAAACAAACTGCATGAACTTACGATTCAAACGCTTCGACAGAGTACTTATCCCGGAAGCGATCTTACGATCGAAGAAGAGCTTACCCCGGGGGTTAATTATTCACGCTATTTAGTATCCTACCGGTCTGAAGGGCTTAAAATATATGCGTTATTGACCGTACCTGATGGAGAAAAGCCTGAGTCCGGCTGGCCTGTAATCGTATTTAACCACGGCTATATTCCGCCGCAGGAGTACCGTACTACAGAACGCTACATCGCCTATACGGACGGTTTTTCAAGAAACGGGTACATACTCATCCGCCCTGATTATCGCGGACACGGCAACTCGGAAGGCACGGCATCTGGCGCGTATGGATCCAATGATTATACCATTGACGTCCTTAATGCCCTATCTTCCATAAGGCGTTTTAAAGAGGCAGATCAAAATAGAATTGGTATGTGGGGACATTCGATGGGCGGGTTTATTACACTTCGGGCGATGGTAGTAAATAAAAATATAAAGGCAGGCGTCATTTGGGGCGGAGTGGTTGCTTCATTCCCTGATCTTCTGAATAATTGGCGCCGCAGAAGCACCACTCCTCCGCCTGGCATACCTACAGGTGCACGCAGATGGCGGGATCAACTGGTCACTGACTACGGTAGGCCGGAGAAAAACCCTGATTTTTGGAATTCAATTTCTGCAAACAGTTTTCTTAACGATATTTCAGGACCACTCGAGCTTCACCACGGAACTGCAGACGTATCCGTACCCGTAGCGTTTTCCGAAGCACTTGCTACCCAACTCAAATTACTAGGCAAAGGAGTTGAACTTTTTACATATACGGGTGATGACCACAATATTTCCATTAACTTTTCACTTGCCATGAAGAGATCTGTCGAGTTTTTTGATAAATATATGAAAGAAAATAATACTAACTGAGGACAAAACGGTCAAAGATATTAAATTACTATCCGTCACAACTTGATGAGTTAATAGTACCCCATGGTAAAACATAAGAGGGATATACCTTGTCTGACCGATCGAATGGTACTAATTCAAGATATATTCCGGGATAATAGAAACTGGCATCAGGAAGATTATCCGTTTTAAGCATCTGTGACGGATTTGCTTTTACCCAATTTTTATATACTAGATAGTCAAGAGGTATGTCCAAATCCCCGGAAGTATGAATAACTTTATTAAACTCAGAATTTGAAGGCAGGGTTATCTCATATAAAACTCCTTCTATTCCGAAATAAACCAGTCTTTGAGATACATTTCCCCTTTCTCTGATGCTTTGTGGAAAAGATAGTCGATAGTAAAAATTGCTGTCAGGGGAATTAACCATCGGAATAGAAATAACCTTCCCTATGCTTAAAGTAGTACAGTTGTGAGCGCTAGAAAAACGTTTTTCGACCGGTATGTCAGCCGAAATAGGTAATGATGAAGGATTTTCAGAATATTGAGGATTATATACGATTTCGTACCTTATCGGAGTGTTGGTATCTCTTCGGATTATTTCTAATTGATTGTTACCTTGATTTAATTCAAGGTTTGTAAATACAAGCAAATCAATTTGAGATTGTTCCATACACTCTTGCTCGTTTTCATAGTAGTCCGTGCCTGTTCTTTCCAAAGTATCGATATATTTAGAACATAAAATATATGGCCGGGTGGCGAATCCATGTGAAACCAAGTCTGTCCCGTTTAGCGTAATTTCGACCCCGTTTGTTCTGCCGGGATTGAAATAAATGTAATTTATATCTGCTCGATTTTCCTGGCCAAAAAATTTACTATCCGGATTAATCTTTAAAAACTCGCTATTTATTAATGCACGGTCAAGTAAATTTATTTTGAAGATAGCTGTAATCTTGCTTCTGTTAACAATTTTTGGAGGGTAAAGTAAATCGACTTTAGGTATTTTATCGGGGTTATTGACAACGGACTGATAAGTATTAAGCACTACATTATTAGTTCCGGATTGATTCTTAATAGAAGTGAGTTCTTCGGCTTTTACTACCCCTCCGGGAATATCCAATGTCCTAATCGTAATTATTTTACTATTTGGATTTCCTGCCCACTCAGGTTGTTGAGGATATTCATCCTTTATGACATAAATTTCGTTTTTACCAACTGTAAACCATCTCTGACTATTTAACCTTAAATCATCTGTACTTAATAAGTATCTGTGATCCGGTAAATTATTTTCGGCAACTTTGTATATTTTATCCTGCGATTTGAGATAAAATACCCCTTTAAATAGTACCGATTCACCGGGCAATCCTAAAACTCTACCCGCGTATTTAATGCTATATCTCGAGTAGGAAACAATATCTCCTCTTTTAATATTTGAAATAGTCGGTTTCGATAAAAAACGATGGATTTGAAGCCCTGATATGGTAATTATTAACAGGCATAAAGTTGTATAAAAAAGATTTTTGCCGGCAAATAACTTAGTTAAATTAAATTTGTATTTATCCGGAATCATTATTTTAATTCTAACAATTGTGGAAAGTAAACTAAAGCACTATATTTATATCGAATTCAATGAAAACCAATATATACCCACGTAACTCAGATTTGCAACTGAGTTACTCAGTATATACCCCTCTAATCCGCTTTGCTGCCCCTTCGGGTTGCAAACCGGAGTAAGATGGGTATAGATAGAGTTTTTGAAAAAATTAAGAAGAATATTTTGGGAACCCGGCTGCGTCACAACTCAGCGCGAAGACAGATACTGTACAGTTTCTGTCGAAGCAAGGCGCAAGTCTGAGCCTTGCTGGCGGTTTACGAAAAATGTCGAAGCTCGTTTTGTTGAATTCACCCGTCTCTGGCGGATTCGCTCGATTGTATTAAAACTGCCGGCTTTACCAGTCAACCTAGGGTGGACTAAGAAGATAAAGGTAAAAATGTTAATGTGCTTATGTTCTTACAATATACAAATTTGTTAAACTAATCACAAACCGTAATATTATAGTAATGAGGTTTATGCAATTTGATATAGAAATTGTAAGTAAATCAGGTAAAAAAATAGGACTTTTGATAGTTGAGAACTCAGAATCTCCAATACTAACGGTTATTGATATCCCGGGTGGCTTTGTTGAAACTAAAGAAAAAACAGCCCAAAACAACGCCGAATTAATAGTTTTTTGTAAGAAACAGCAAATAAACTATGCCACTCTAGACTTCTCAAATAATGGTAAATATGTCGATCAACCCGTGAATGAACTTAGATTTAGTCATAGAATAAAAGATTTGGAAAGTACTGTAGATTACTTGAATAGCAAATATAAATCCAACGTTGTTTTGTTGGGTTCAAGTTTAGGAGGGTTTGTAACTCTAAATACTGGCAATTACTTGTCTATTATCAAGGGTCTTATATTGAATTGTGCAGCAGTTAGCGCACATCTGTGTATTAAGGAAGGAATAGCTCCGAAAGAATTTGCCACCTGGAAAGAAAACAAGTTAGCAATGGTATGGGGGGTGCCTTTTCCTTATGACTTCTATCACGACTTAAAAAAGTTTGATGCAATGAAAGTTATATCAACAATCAACAAGCCCATACTTTGGTTCCATGGTACTGATGATACGACTGTTCCCATTGCTCAGGCAAGAGAAGCGACTAGATTGAATCCACAGATTCAACTAGTTGAAGTGCAAGGTGGAGGCCATCGATTTGGAAACGAAATGCAACCTGGAGCATGGGAAAGAAAGGTAGAACAATTTATTCAATCATTAATGAAAGATTCAAACTCGTAATGAATGATGTCTACAAGATTTACACTTCTACATTCTTGATGGGTATCGCCTTAGCGATCTCCGTAATATCCACTGTATACCAACTTGCAAACGGTCTATCACAAACACAAATAGCAACTATATCCTCACTATTCTTTATTTCTTATGCATTGCTGGAAATTCCAACTGGTGGAATTGCAGATACCTACGGTCACAAAAAATCTGTAGTCTGGGGACTTGTAGCTCATGGGATCAGCATTCTACTAATCGGCATTCTTCCAGACTTTAGAATGTTTGTTATCAGCTCGCTGTTGGCAGGGTTGGGTTATGCGCTACAATCAGGGGCTTATTCTTCACTTATCCACGATGTACTTACAAACCTGAATAAGAGCGCCTACTATATCAAAGTTCAAGGTCGGGTAAGCGCATACTTGTTATTTGGTACTTTGGTAGCTAGTCCTGTTGTTTCTTACTTATATCAATACTCGTCTCAATTACCATATATTCTGTCCTCAGTCTTTCTGTTTCTATCTGCAATATTAGTTCATTCGGTCAAGTGGAAGCTTCGAAAAGATAAGCCTTCTCTATCATTGTATTTTCAGAGCATTAAAAGGGGTGTCCAAATATCATTAAAGAACAAACGCATTATCGCGCTAATTATTTTAGGAGTAGTATTATTTCTTGGTGGCAATCTTTTCGCTAATAACATAAGCCAACCATTACAACTTAATCTAGGTATTAAAATCGTCCAACTTGGGTTAGTCGCTGCGATAATATCTGGTGCGAAGGCAATGACGTCTGCTTATGCGTACACGCTATATCAAAAATTTGGTGGTTTAAATTCACTTATAGGCAGCATAATTGTAACGGCCTTAATTTTCTTCGGTCTAACTCAAATTTCTGGTGTATTCGGGATTATCTTAATACTTTTCTTATATATAATGGCTGCGTATAAAGACCAAATTATTCTGACATTACTACAAAACGAAGCAAGTAACCCAGAACGAAGCACAATTATTTCCACATATAGTTTTCTAACTTTTATTCTTGTAGGCTTAACTATGCCGCTAGGAGGATTGTCTATAGATTATTTAGGGGTATCTACAACCTTACTAATAATAGCTGCTATAACTATAATGTTGGGATTATTTGGGCTATTCATTTATAGTAATAACATCAAATCGTCCGAAGGACTATAAATCGCGCGCGCGAAAACTCAAGGCCATGATTTATCTATCATGGCAAAAACTGTCGGCTCGAACTTCTTTTTAACTGATCGACGGCTGTCCGCAAGTTTCAAAAAAGGCGGATTTGACGCGCTTTCCGCGGAGGCGGGCGCGGAAAGCGCTACCTCGCGCCGCCGGCATAGCCTTTGGCGACGCACGGCCCGACCTCTTTCCAATTCTTACAGGCTGCGGGACTAGGAATCGAACCTAGATTAGAGGATTCAAAGTCCTCCGTCCTACCATTAAACGATCCCGCAACGTTCCAGAAACGTTTCCTGTTCAAATGGAGATTACGTTTCGCATTATGTATTTTATCATATATGGTTGCAAGCTTAATTATTATTTAATACAATACAAATGAAGCGGGCGCTTAGCATAGTTGGTACCTGCCCGCAATGCTTCGCATAAGCGATGCAGGCGGGGAGAGTTGCGTTTACACAGCGTCTGCCTTAGTAATTGGACCCGTAGCTCAACGGTAGAGCGTTCGGTTTACATCCGAAAGGTTAGGGGTTCGAAACCCTTCGGGTCCACCATTAATTACTTTAAATTTAAAATGACACAAAAAGGTACTTTTACCCTCAAATCAGGACTCGCCCGTATGTTAAAAGGAGGAGTAATCATGGATGTCGTAAATGCAGAACATGCTAAGATTGCCGAAAAGGCAGGAGCGGTAGCTGTCATGGCATTAGAGCGGGTTCCTTCAGACATTCGTGCCGATGGAGGAGTAGCTAGAATGTCTGATCCTATCATGATTAAAGAGATTCAGGCTTCTGTAACCATTCCTGTTATGGCTAAGTGCCGCATAGGACATTTTGTGGAAGCACAAGTTCTGGAGTCTCTCAAAGTTGATTTTGTCGATGAAAGCGAAGTGCTGACTCCTGCCGATGAGGAATTTCATATCGAGAAGACAAAATTCAAAGTACCGTTTGTCTGCGGTTGCCGGGACCTCGGGGAAGCTCTTCGGAGAATTGCTGAAGGAGCTGCAATGATAAGAACCAAGGGAGAAGCAGGTACCGGTAATATTGTCGAAGCAGTAAAACATATCAGAGCGGTAAACAAAGGTTGTGATCAATTAAAGACACTATTCAAAAATAATCAATTAAATAAATTAAAAGATAAAGCCAAAGAATATCGTGTATCATACGATTTGGTTTTGCAGACGGCAAAGCTGGGAAGACTAACTGTTGTTAATTTTGCGGCAGGAGGTATTGCTACTCCATCCGATGCTGCGCTTTGCATGCAGCTTGGAGTTGATGGTGTCTTTGTCGGATCGGGAATTTTCAAAAGCAATGAACCGGTAAAAATGGCTCAAGCAATCGTTGACGCAACCGCCCATTTTAAAGATCCCGGTAAAATAGCCAAGGCTAGCGAAAATCTGGGAGAAGCAATGAAAGGTCTGGAAATTTCCACTCTTGCTACAAAACTTGCAGATCGTGGCATATAAATATAACTTCTATGAAATTCCATAACAAAATCGGTGTCCTTGCCTATCATGGTGATGTTATTGAACACATCACTACGGCTAATGAAGCATTTCAAAATCTTAGTTTATCAGTACAAATTCAGGAAGTTCGAACCAAAAAAGATTTGGGCATTGACGGACTTATTATTCCCGGAGGAGAAAGCACAGTATTGCACAAACTTTCCCGGCGTGAAGGTATTTTTGAACTCATGAAACAAATTCCTTTCATATTCGGCACCTGCGCGGGGGCTATTATGCTTGCTAAAAAGATTTACCATAAAACTTCAGGCCAAAAAACATTGCAGCTTATGGATATAGAAGTTGACCGCAATGCCTATGGAAGGCAGACAGATTCTTTTGAAAAAAAAGTCCATACGACCTTAGGTGATATACAGGCAGTATTTATACGCGCGCCAAGGATCATAACTATCGGTAAAAATGTGAAAGTGCTCGCCAGAGATGCTGATAATATTATTGCTTGTGAGGAAAAATGCGATGAAAATTTATATATTGCCGCAAGTTTCCACCCGGAGCTTACCACAACCTTATTTCATGAATATTTCTTCAGGAGGATTTATCAGCGGTAATACAGTCGTACTTGAACAAAGCTCTAAATTTGTCTAAAATAAGCTAAGTAAACTAGCCGAGGTATCCAAGGTGGTCACGGTGCGTGTCTGAAAAACACGTTATACAGGTTCGACTCCTGTCCTCGGCACCTTAAATTCGCATGCAAAGCATTATTTTCGAAAAATATCATTTTTCGA
>MFJN01000058.1:0-3668 GCA_001779235.1 Candidatus Gottesmanbacteria bacterium RIFCSPHIGHO2_02_FULL_40_13
ACCATGCTGGATATGGCCACCGCTTTTGGAGTTTTTGCCAATACCGGTATCAGAAAGGATCTTGTTACTATTCTAAAAATAGAAGACTACAACGGTAAAGTGCTGGAGGAATATCAAGACAACAATTTTGTCCAGGATATCACCAAACCGATCAGTTACCCCTCATCACTTCTTATTCAGGGACCAAGGGTCCTGTCCAGTGAAACATCATATCTAATTTCTCACATTCTTCTGGATAACAACGCCAGAACAGATTCTTTTAGTGTTAATTCGCTTCTTGTTGTACCGGGTCATGCAGTCTCTGTCAAAACCGGCACAACAGATGAAAAAAGAGATAACTGGACGATAGGATTTACCCCAAATTTTCTAACTGTTGTTTGGGTAGGTAATAACGATAACACCCCCATGAATCAAAATTTAGCATCGGGCGTTACCGGTGCAGCTCCCATCTGGAACAAACTTATTGCCCGTGCTCTTAAAAATCAGCCTGACCTCTGGCCCAGACAACCCGCCGGAATTGTTGGAGCCAACATTTGCACTCCCTCGGGCAAAGCTCCACCCAACGGGTACGATGCGGGAGATAAAGGCTGTGCCACACGGTATGAATACTTTATCAAAGATACACTACCCAAAGAACCCGAGATTTTGAAGCAGGCAATCATGATCGATAAAAGCTCCAATAAACAGGCTCCTGACAGCCAAACTGACAATGTTGAACCCAAAGAACACCAGGTTGTCTCAGACATGTTCTCCAGGTACTGCCTGGACTGTGTCCATGACGATCAAGATCCCGTCACTTACATCAAACTCTGAATCCTCTTTACACATCCTATAACATCGTGTTATATTTCCTGTTCATGAGAAAAAAACCCGCTGTTCGATCAAGTAAAAATAAGTGGAAATCAGTAATTACGTCAATTCTATCAATCCCGCTTTTCATACTGAAATTAGTGGGAGACTTGTTTTTAAATTTAGTCTTTATTTTATTTAAACTCTTTTCCAAGACCTATAACTTTATTATTACCTTTTCATCTAAAGTTTTAGTCAAAATATCCAAAATCAACAAACGTCTTAAGAAAAATAAAAAAGTTATTTCTGATACCAAAACTATATCTATTTACGAACGAAAACACCTAAACATAAGATACATTTTCCGCAAGGAGTTTAAAAAAATAAAAAAATACTTTCAAAACCAGTTCTTTTTCCTGAACTATTTTAAAAGTGAACAATTCATCACCTGGTTGAAAATAGTCATCATCAAAGTAAAATTTTTTATCTTAGGAGCTTTTGTGGTTGGCTTAATTTTCAGCATTTATGAAATCGATCGATTCATGCAGGCTCTCCCCTTACCCAATTATCTCAACAGCCGTGATATTCCCGCTACGACTAAGATATTTGACCGCAACGGCAAGTTCCTATATGAAATTTATGCTGATGAAAACAGGGTACCGGTCAAATTAACAGAGGTGCCCTTAATTGTCAGACAGGCCACGATAGCCATTGAAGACCGCGATTTTTATAAACACACTGGATTTTCCCTGCGGGCAATTGCCAGAGCTCTGGTAAATAATTATTACTATGACGACACCCGTCAGGGCGGATCAACCATCACCCAACAGCTTATACGCAGTGCTCTTCTTACTCCTGACCGTACCATCACCCGAAAACTGAAAGAAATATTCCTCTCAATCTGGGCTGAACAAATTTACAGCAAAGACGAGATTCTGGAAATGTACCTTAATCAGGTTCCTTACGGCGGAACGGCCTGGGGAATTGAGGCTGCCTCGCAAACTTATTTTAGTAAAAGCATCAGAGATGTCAATTTGGCGCAAGCTGCACTATTAGCAGGACTTCCGGCTGCCCCGAGCATTTATTCCCCATTCGGCACCCATCCGGAACTGTCCAAAAAAAGGCAGGAGGAAGTTTTGGATAAAATGGCAGAAAACAGTTTTATAACGCCCGGGGAAGTCAAATCTGCCAAAGAAGTAAAACTAAACTACGTCACCCCGCACAGCGCGATCGCCGCTCCACATTTTGTCATGTATGTCAAAGACCTTTTGGAGCAAAGACTGGGGCCTAGACTGGTGAAAGAGGGAGGTTTGAGAGTCATGACAACGCTTGATCTGGATATTCAGGAAACAGCGCAAAAAATAGTCTCCCAGAATATCTCCGGCCTTCGTCGTTTAAACGTCAATAACGGTGCTGTCCTTATCACCAGACCCCAAAACGGCGAGATTTTAGCCATGGTCGGGTCAGAAAATTATTTTGATCTAGCAAATCAGGGTAATGTCAATGTAACCTTATCCATTCGTCCTCCAGGCTCTGCTATTAAAATAGTCACCTATGCTGCCGCCTTAAAGGATGGTTTTACCGCGGCTACCCTTCTTGACGATTCGCCTGTGGTCTACCGGATTGCCGGACAAACTTCCTATATTCCTGTCAACTACGACGGCAAATTTCACGGCACAGTACCTTTGAGAACAGCTTTTGCCTCATCTTTCAACGTCCCAGCTGTGAAAATTTTGGAAAAAATAGGCATAAAAAATATGCTCGATCAGGCAAGGCTGATGGGAATAACAAGTTGGAATGACGGTGAGTCTTATGGCTTATCTATTACTTTGGGAGGAGCAGGAGTCACTATGCTTGATATGTCAAGAGTTTACGGCACGATTGCCAACATGGGCGTGAGAAATGAGCTTAATCCTATTCTGAAAATTACGGATTTTAGAGGCAACACCCTGCCCAGTCCCGTGGAAAATAAAGAAATTAATGCAGCTTCCCCCGGTGTGGCATTTATTATAAGCAGTATTTTGTCTGATAACCGCGCCAGAACTCCTGCTTTTGGAGAACATTCACTGTTGGAAATCAAAGGTAAAACCGTAGCTGTCAAAACCGGCACCAGCGACAATAAAAGAGACAACTGGACAATAGGGTTTACACCGGATTTTCTGGTGACAGTCTGGGTCGGCAATAATGATAATTCTCCAATGGACCCACGGCTTTCTTCAGGAATCACAGGGGCTGCTCCCATCTGGAACAATATAATGACTGCGCTTCTGTCTGACAAACCGGATAAGCCTTTTACTCCAACTTCCGATGTGGTGGGAATGAACTGTTATAATCGCACAGAATATTTTTTGATCGGGACCGAACCAAAAAGAGGCTGTCCTAGATATTCCACTATTTCCCCGTCTCCTAGCCCCAGTCCTAAAATTTAATCTTTTCTCACGTGTGTCTGTCCGCCACCTTGGAAGCGCCAAAACTATCCGGTTTGGTTTTAACATTAAATCCCGATCCTCTGACCATGCCGACTATTTCTGTAATCATATCGCGGGTTTCGCCAAAATTGCCTATATCGACATGAATTTCCACTTCAAACTTGGAAATTCCGTCATTTTTAAATTCAGAGAGAAATTCCTGGGCTAAAATTAAAGACAGCGAGGCTTCTTCATAGATTCTGGTTTTAAGGACATTTTTTCGCGGATCCACTTTCCTTCGCCAGAAATATATGCCGCCGACCCCAATTCTATGAATCACAATGGCTGAAATATAGTCTGTCCCCTGGCCGTTTTTAGGCTGGGAATCGGTGCCTATCACCAGTTTATATTTATAATCGGGAAAATCATCCATAAACTGCATGATTTTTTGCCGGACCCCCTCTATCGTCA
>MFJN01000058.1:3693-6723 GCA_001779235.1 Candidatus Gottesmanbacteria bacterium RIFCSPHIGHO2_02_FULL_40_13
TCACAGGATTATTCCCCTCTGATTGACGATAGAAGTTTCCGGTGAATTGTTTTTCCTGAGGCAACGTAGCTTTCGATATGGGATAGAGACAGCGGATTTCCCGTAAAATCATTGATTACTCCGCCTGCTTCCTCAACCAGAAGTATTCCGGCAGCTATATCCCAAATTTTGGGTTTCCCGAAAATAACATATCCGTCAAGAATACCCATGGCTATCAGTCCCAGGCCTGCAGCCTGGCTCCAAATCATCGGGGTCATAAATAATTTTCCCCCAAGGGATTTGCCGAATAATGCAAAAGCTTTTTCTCTGTATTCATAATACGGATCAAAGCCGACAGACGCTTCATTTAAATTTGCCACTTCCCTCACCTGAATTTTTTTGCCTTTAACAAAACAGCCTTTTCCTTTTTCAGCGTAAACGACCGTGTTGTTAATTGCCAGAAAAACTGCTGCGGAAATTGGTTTTTTATCTTTAAACAAAGCAATACTGCTTGCATAGGTCGGCAAGCCTGTCGAAAATGCTCCAGTACCGTCAATCGGATCAATTATCCAGGTAAATTCATCATTTAATTTTTCATGACTTTCTGACTCTTCACCAAGAATTTTATGCAGTGGAAATTCCTTAAAGATTAACTCTGTAATTAATTTTTGGGTTTGTAAATCCGCATCAGTCACGACATCAAATCTGTTGGCTTTTTGGGAGAGGATTCGGGCTGTGGTTATTTTCTTTTTCAAAAATTTACCTGCAGATGTAGCCGTAATCACAGCAAGCTTCGTAAACTGGTTCATTATTTAATTATAACATACTGTTTTTACTGTTCTAATTTGACAAAATGCCTTTTTTAATATATTATAGGATAATAAATTTATACTAAATATGTCATCAAGCAGAATCATTTTACTATTTTTAGGCTTCATTTTTATCATTATCGTCATCCTGTCAAGCGCTAAAATCGCAGGCGGTTTAAGGGCGCGTTTTGGTAAATTTCTTCCCGGCGGAACAGTTACCTCCAACATCAGCGCCACACCCAGCGTCATGCCATCAGCCACATTAACTCCTAAACCGACAATGACGGTATCAGCCCCTGTAACCAACAAAGGAGGACAACCTGTCTCTAAGAGCACGCCAACCTCCGAAACTCCCGCTACCGGCCCGGCAGAAACAACTTTGCTTATCATCTCGGGAAGTTTACTGACCGGCATCGGGATTAGGAAGTTTGTCAGTCTTAAAACTGTGAAGTGAAGCGCTCCCCGACCTTACGGTCGGGGCATCAGTCCTTTCGGTCATTCGGAGCGCGAAACCCCGCGCCGAATGCCCGCTTGAAAACCATTCATTCCGCGGACTTACGTCCGGGACATTCTGGTGCTGGGATAACAAGCCTCTAAAACTGCAGTCAGCACCGGTACTTTATAAGTATCTCATATTGTCATTAAGATCTTCTGTCTATATAATGAGTTTGTACCCTTCGCGTTTGATACTGCTACGGGTATAACTCCTTCTAGACTGATCCTTCGATTAACTCAGGATCGAGTAAGAAGGGTATATATGCTACATCTTTCATTACAGTTGAAATTGGATACTCTGAAACAACTTTTAAAAACTAAAATTAAATCTCCTGTTTCCTTCAGCAGAAAATTCCCGCATATTAACCGTAAAATTACCGCACCGCTTAAAACTCTGAAATTAGGCTACTTCGGTCTGATCATATTTTTATTTATTATAGGTATTAACCTTTTTTCAGAGATGCAAGCTTTTAAATCACACGAACAAATATTGCAAAATGGCGTTCTGCAAAATCCCTTTAGAGGCATGCCTCACCAAAAACTGGCAGAGTTTTATTTAGATAAAAATCTTGCTGCAGCAGAGAAAGAGTATTATCTGGCCTCTGAAACGCACCAAAGGCAAAATAATGTCAATGGTAAATACCTCGGCATCGAATCACCTCCCTGGGAAACCTATCTTAACCTTTTAAAAAACAGAAGCATCCTTGAAGAGAACCTGTTTTTATGGGTGAAAATAAAAACAGCACTCCCCGGCTACGAATATGCTTATTTAAAAATAGCGGATCTTTATAATCGGCTTGGAGAAAAAGGAAAGGCCGGGGAAATATTATCCGAGGTATTAAAAATTAATCCGGCGTATCAGGAAGCAGAAAAGGTGCAAAAAAAACTGGGCAGTTAAATTAATCCTTCTTTTCCGGAGGTGAAGCTGCAGGAGAAGGAGTTTTTCCGGCAGGAACCTCTTCACCGGTTTTGGGTGCTCCTTCTGTCCCTTCTGCCGCTACCTGTTGAGCTGCTGCCTCAGCTTTCGCCACTTCTTCTTCTTTGGCTAATTTTTCTGCCTCTTTGGAAACAAGCGGGTCTATTTTGACTACTTCCAGATTTGCGTCTGTTTTGATGGTGACTTTATCAGAAACTTTCAGATCCGAAACTTTCACGACGCTATTTATTTCGCTAAGGCCTGAAACATCTACTTCTATCTTTTCAGGCAGATCGGTTGGCAATGCCTCTACCGCCACTTCAGACAGAATATTAAGAAGAACTCCAATCTTATTGGCTACAGCAGGCGCTTCATTTACCACCTCAAGCGGTATCGATGCCGATACTTTTTCTTTGAGGTTTACTTTGTAAAAATCAGCATGCAGAGGTTGAGCTGTGAGCGCATGATAATGGATATTATGAATTAGAATAGGCAAAGTTTCCTTGTCCAGTCCCAACTCCACGATACCTGTTTCTCCGGCTTGTTTATATACTTCCTGAAATTCTTTAAGATTAACCTGTACGGATTGGGATTTAAAATCTTTGCCGTAAACTGTAGCAGGAAGATTGCCCTCGTTTCTTAACTTTTTTACCTTTTTTCCGATCAGAGTTCTTTTGGTAGCCTGAAGTTTATGTGTTTTCATGATAGTAAAACATTATTGTATCTATCCTGTGCTTAAAAGTCAACCTGCCGCAGGGTCTATGATAATGGCAGTGGGTAGAAAATCGATCTCCGGCTTGTTTTAAAGACGAATTCCCAATACAAAAGTAG
>MFJN01000059.1:0-6811 GCA_001779235.1 Candidatus Gottesmanbacteria bacterium RIFCSPHIGHO2_02_FULL_40_13
TATATGTGAGAAAAAATCATACTATTGACAAAATTCTTACTTTTTGATAAAGTAGGAAAATATGCAACTGTCTGACACTACTACTATTACCGACAAAGGTTACCTCCTGCTTCCGTATCGTATCCGCAGAGCGCTTAATCTCAAGCCCAGACAAGCAGTGCAGATCCTTGTGACAAAGGAAAAGAAGATAGAACTGGAACCAATGATGACGCTAGAGGAAGTATTTCGTTTTTTTAAGCCCCCGAAGAAAATGATCACGCGGGCAGGTATGAAGCAGGAAAGAAAATTAGCTCAAGAGCTCATGGCCAAAAATGCACTGTCAGAATGAAATATTTTCTCGATACCAACATCTTTCTTCGTGCGCTTCTCAATGATCACCCTATTTTTTCTCCTGAGTGTCAAAAACTCATTCAGAGGATAAAAAAGGGCAAATTGGAAGCATTTACCAGCGATTTAGTCATCGCAGAAATTGTATTTATCCTCGGTAATAAAAAAAGGCATGCATATACAAAGTCTCAAATTAAACCAGTTCTCATACCTTTACTCTCATTAGAGTATCTTTCAACTCCTTCCAAACCATATTGGAAAACAATTTTTGCTATATATGTTGGAAAAAATATTGACTTTATCGATGCATATAATGCAGTCGTTATGGAGTCGCAAAATAGTACTCATCTGTATTCCTACGATCGCGATTTTGAGAAAATCGCCTCCCTCAAACGCCATGAGCCTTAAAAGAAAGTTGGGAATGAGTGAAGAAGGAAATTCAGTAAAATTAGAATAATTTGTCAGTATTGAAAATTAGGGATTAATACTGTATAAAGGATTTTATTAAAATATGCCAGCTCCATTAGCAGAAGCACCAGTACCATTTTATATCAGGCATGCCGGATATCTGGAAAGAGAAAGAAATTCTGGTATGCCGCCTGTAGGCTTATCTTTTGATGATGTTTTAGTACAACCGAACTTTTCGACTATTTCTTCCAGAAAAGGTCCAGAAATAAGTTTAGTAACTTCAGTAGCATCCGGCCTTGAGGTGAACTCTCCGATTATGACTGCTAATATGGATACTGTTACAGAGTGGGAAATGGCTCAGGAAATTGCCCTCCTTGGCGGGGTGGGCGTCATACACCGGTACTTAAGTCCTGATGAACAAGCCAGACAGGTAAAAATTGTCAAGGAAAAAACCAGAGCAATGGAAGATAAACCTTTATCTGTTCATTTAGACGCAACCGCCAAAGACATAAAAAAACTTTGGAGTCTAAATAGAAGAGGATACGTCTTTGTACAGGATGCGGATGGAAATTTCTTAGGTATGGCGACAGAAAAAGATGTAAAATCTGCAATTAATGAAGATGACCCTATTTCGTCATTTATGACTCCAAAAGATAAATTAATTACTGTACTCGAAGGAACTACTTTGGAACAAGCTGTTCTAGTAATGAGAACACGTAAGATTGAAAAAGTACCTGTAGTTTCTGAAGACGGCAGGATTGTAGGAGTTTTTACAACAAAGGACGCTGAAATTTATAAAAGCCATCCAAATGCTTCACGCGATAAAAAGGGCAGATTGATAGTCGGGGCGGCTGTTGGGGTGAAAAATAAAGCTTTAGAGATAGAACGTGCCCATAAACTGGTAGAAGCGGGGGTAGATATTATCATTATTGATATCGCCCATGGGGATAGTGAAAATATGACGAAAATGCTTCAAGCGCTAGTGTCGGATGAAAATATAAAAGTGCCGATTATTGCGGGAAATATCGCGACAGGAGACGCTGCAAAAAGACTTATTGATAAAGGTGTCAAAGGATTGAAAGTAGGTATTGGGCCGGGGTGGGCTTGTGATACCAGAGTTATTGCTGGAGTTGGAAGAGCACAGATATCCGCGATAGCAAGTGTTGCCGCAATTGCTGTGCCTCAAGGGATAACTGTGATTGCTGATGGAGGGATGCGTTCTCCCGGAGATTTAGTGAAAGCCTTGGTTGCCGGAGCTGATATAGGTATGTTTGGCGGCATGTTTGCCGGTACCAATGAGACGCCTGGAACCGTTTTTAAAAAAGATGGTCAAAGATTCAAAAGATATCGGGGAATGGCATCCGATTCTGCTAGGAACAATGCTCGTGGTAGTGATAATGTAGAACTTCAGGATGCACCTGAGGGAAGAGAAAAAGAAGTATTGTTAAAAGGCCCTGCTGGTGATATTTATAGATTGATTGAAGGTGGTTTAAGGTCAGGCGCGAGTTATATTGGTGCTCACACGATTCCTGACATGAGACTAAAAGGGACATTTGAAAGAGTAACAGGTGCGGGCGCGGGTGAACAATATGGAAAAATTAAATCATAAAATCTTCTTCGATAACCGGCACGGATTTGTTCAATTCGATCGCAAAAAATCCTTCTGGATTCATGTTTCCTCTAATACATTAACTTTTTATAAATCTAATGCGATTTGACAAAAGTAATGCAAAAGAGGATAATTAATGCAAATGTTTTATCCCGTTACCATTACATCTCAAGGACAGATCACGATTCCGGCAAAACTGCGCAGGGAATTGGATTTGGATAAGACAAAACGGCTTATTCTAAAAGTTGAAGATCAGAAACTTATCGCAGAGAAAGAGCCGGATATTCTTGCACTTCGCGGAGTTTTTAAGACTAAGAAACGAATTCCTTTTTGGAAAGCCAGAAAAGCTTTTGAAGAAGCAATGGCACGCGGTGAAGTATGATAGATTGTATAATTGATACTAACTGTATTCTTCGTTACCTGTTGAGTGATAATACTAAACAGGCAGATCAAGTTCAAAGGTATTTTACTGATGCAAAACAGAAAAAGATTTATATTACCGTACCTTTTTTAGTGTTCTTTGAGAGTGTGTTTATGTTGATGAAGCTTTACAAAATGGAAAAAAGAGATGTAGTGGAAAAACTAACGGTTTTAGCAGGACTATCATATCTGGATATAGAAAAAAGGAACATACTTCTTCAGGCATTATCATTTTTTTCAAAGACGAATATCAGTTTCGTTGACTCTGTATTACTGGTCGAAGCCAGGCAAACAGGCAAACAACTTCTAACCTTCGATAAAAAACTCAAGAAGCTTGTCTAGCATTCTTCTTTAAAATATTCGAGTTTCGCACCTCTGTCATTCCGAGCGAGGTCGAAGACCGAGCGTGGGAATCTTTCATCAGATTGCCACGTCCCCCGACGTAACGTCGGGGTCCTCGCAATGACAACTGCGAAATTCGTGAAATAGTCCAATATATTCTTATTTAAATAATCCGGTTAATAAATAGTTCAATGATTTAAATCATTGAACTTTTATGTTTTCACATGAATGTATTGAATTCTCTTGGCAGTAGAGAAAGTCAACTGACCAGGATGAATAGACTAGTGATTCGAGAGAGAATATTCATGCTTGTAAATTTTCAGATATTTATTATAATACAGATATCACACACATCTGAAATTTCTCCTGTTGAATAATATTCAATAAATCAGATGGCGGTGTCCTCCTTCGTCCACGATATAAAGTCGGGACTGCGGAGGATGAAGAAGGAGATAATTTTTCTCTAAGCGGAAGAATTATCTTCCGTTTTATTTTTTATTATCTGTTATTTGAAATATGAAAGATATTTCTTTAAAAGAATTGCTAGAAGCCGGTTGCCATTTCGGGCATCGTGCAGAAAAATGGCACCCCAAAGCCGCAAGTTTCATTTATCAATCCCGAGAGGGTATACATATAATTGATCTTGGCAAAACCCGTGAGGGACTGATGAATGCGGGGGAGTTGATAAAAAGTTTCGGTGAAACAGGTAAAACCATCATTTTTGTTGCAACGAAAAGACAAGCCAAAGGTGCTGTGAAGGAAGCGGCTATCCGTGCAGGGGTTGCTTATTTGACGAACCGCTGGATTGGCGGATTTATTACCAACTGGGATGAAGTTTACAAAAACATCGGCAAGCTTAACACCATGAGGGAAGATTCAAAAACCGGAGCATGGAGCTCCCGACCTAAACACGAGATCGGCAAATTACAGAAGGAAATGCGTAAGCTCGAAATGGTATACGCAGGAGTAACTTTACTGAAAAAAATTCCTGATGCGGTATTTATCGTCGATATCCGAAAAGAAAACAGCTGTGTGAGGGAGGCAGTGAGATTTAATCTGCCGATTTTGGCAATCGTCGATACCAACTCTGATCCTACTCATGTTCTTTATCCTATTCCCGCCAATGATGATGCTGTCGGAAGCATCCAGTTTATCGTCAATTATTTAGCCGACTCATATCTTGAAGGAAAAAAGATTTTTGAGAAAAAAGCTGAAAAAGAAGAGAATAAAGGGGCGGTTAAAGACGGAAAAAGTGAAAAAGAGGTTGAAATTAAAAAGCCGGAGATTAAGATCGAAAAGAAAAAGGAAGAAAAACCCGCCGAAAAATCCAAGAAACTCGGCAACCTGAAGAAAACTTCTTCTTAAATGACTTAAATTACTTAGGTAACTTATGATAAGCATAGATAATATTAGGAAACTGCGAGATTTGACCAGTGCCGGCGTCATGGATTGCCGGAGAGCTCTTGAGGATGCGCAGGGAGATATGAAAAAAGCGGAGGCACTTCTAAAAAAATGGGGAGTGGAAAATTCTGTCAAAAAAATAGGCCGCGAAACAAAATCAGGATTAATTGATTCTTACATTCACCTCGGAGGAAAAATTGGAGTACTGGTCGAACTTCGCTGTGAAACTGATTTTGTTGCCAAAACCGATGACTTTAAAAAACTTGTCCATGAAATTTCCCTGCAGGTAGCCTCGATGAAACCACAAAGCATTGATGTGCTTCTTAAACAGGAATACATCAGAGATCCCAAAATCACCATCGAAGAACTGATAAAGCAGACGATCTCCATACTCGGCGAAAATATCAGCCTCACCCGTTTTGAACGCATGGAACTTGGAGAAAATTAACCTTACCCCAGTACCAGAAAACCCTCTCTTGTTATGGTTAAGATATATGGTTATTTAGGGTTTTCGGTACGGGGTTTCGGACTTTACCTTAAAGAAGCCCCGCGTCTGACGCGGGGAGTCCTCACCTCTTTTTGGTATACCTTTCCCGTGAAACCTGCAGAACTTTTTCTTTGTTTTGATTGATGGATTTCGGCAGAGGCAGGGTAAGGGCATGGAAAGGGAGTGATGTGAGATTGTCGATGGCGAGTTTAATGACAATCTGAAAACTGCCTAAATTGACGAGATCCTCTTCTTTATACCACTGGCCGAATTCGCGTGAAAGCGCGTGTGCATCCTGCGCGCCGATGACAAAGGAGATTAGGGATCCGGCATTGCCGAAGATCGCTTTCTGGACATCTTCCTCCACCTGGCCTATGTACTGGTTGGCCAAGATCAAATCCAGCCGGTATTTGCGCGCTTCCGAGAGAATTTTGATAAAAGAAGTTGTCGCAAAATTCTGAAATTCATCAACGTATAAATAAAAATCTCTTCTTGCCTCTTCTGCGACATTTACCCTGTTCATGGCCGCCAGCTGCATTTTGGTGATAAACATAGCGCCAAGCAGCGCTGCATTATCTTCTCCCAACTTTCCCTGCGACAGGTTTAAAATAAGTATTTTGCCCTGATCCATGATGTCTTCAAGGTCAATAGTTGATTTCGGGTGGCCGATTATCTCCCGGATGGTAGGGGAAGCGACAAACTGTCCGACTTTGTTTTGGATAGGGGAAATTGCCTCACTTTTCAGCCGGGGATGCATTTTGTCGTATTCATTATGCCAGAAGTTCTGGAGTACTTTATCCTGTACTTTGGTCAGCACTCCCTGGCGGAAATTCTGGTCGGCCAAAAGGTCAGGTACCATGACAAGAGTGGAGTCGGGATATTCGAGAAGTGTCAAGATGACGTTTCTGAGAATATATTCGAGGCGCGGTCCCCAGGAATAAGAATAAAGTTTGGAAAATATCGAGACGATGCCTGAAGCTACCAGCTCTTTATGAACGGGATTTTTTACCTCCAGAGGATTTAACCAGAAAGGATATTCCTGATTGAAAGGTTCAAGATAAACCATATCGTTAATCCTGAAGGACGGGACGTAATTAAGCATAATTTCAGATAAATCTCCATGCGGATCAATGACAGCCATACCCTCTCGGTTTCTCATATCGTTTATAGCCATATTGGCAATAAGTGTCGTTTTTCCGGTGCCGGTTTTACCGATGATATAGGTATGTTTCCGGCGGTCTTTTCTTTTGATGCCAAAGGTAGTTTGGGCATTTCTGTACTCTGCTTTGGCAAAAAAATTAATCTCTCCCTTTTCTTCATCAGTCATATCCTGGGCAACGGGAAGATTTGGGGGAGGTTCGCCAACCAGAGATCTGCCCCAACTGATATTTTTTATTCCGGCCAAAAGAATGGTCGGAGGATGCCAAAGTGTGGCCAGTTCCATGGTGTTTAAAATTTGCTTGCGGGGAAAATGACTTTTACTGCGGTCAATAATTTTGTCATAGGCAAAATCTTTAAAAAACAGGCGGGGTTTTTTAAAGACTAATCTGTTACCTTCACCAAAAGCAAAAGCGCCGTAAGCTCCGGCTAAATTATAGAGTAAACTGTTGGCTTTTGATTTATCTTCTGCTCCTATCATCAGGCGTATATAGCAGCGGAAACCGGTCTGGTTTATTTTATCTTCAATCAGCCTGGCCTGCGGGAATGGTTTGGTTTTGTCCGGCGCTCTGGGGGTGGGGTCAGGAATTCCTCGGGAGAGCATCCTTTGCACTCCTTCCTGCCAGTTGAAGTGCGGTGGCTCGATAATTATTTGAATC
>MFJN01000059.1:6829-7780 GCA_001779235.1 Candidatus Gottesmanbacteria bacterium RIFCSPHIGHO2_02_FULL_40_13
GATGATATTTTGCAGATATTCAGGCACTTTAGTGATAACGATTTTGGGATACTGGCTGGTAAGCTGGCTTTCAAGGAAAGACTGGAAAATTTGCGGTACGACAGTATAAAAATGAATTGTCTGGTTAAAACTAGCTATTTCGAAGGCAAGGGTATGTACTTTGATCCACAGTCTTTTCCAGTGGGGGATATGTCCTCCGGAATAGAGTGCTGCAAACACCTGTGCCATACTTTCGGGAGTTTCCTCTGCGGTCTTGGGTGTGCGCAGTTCCAGGATAACTTTATCTTTCATGGACATAACTCAAGTATCGGGTAAAAACATATAAGAATCAAGAGTGATAAAAAACCTCTGTTATTAAAATCGAACAATTAAAATCTAACGGCTTGAATATAATTTTTTATTGCTATAAACTATAAAATAGTATATTGATTTAAATCATTAAACTTTTTTTATGTCACAGATTTCCAGGAGATTTTTGCAGCAGAAAACAGAGGACAGAATAATTACTCTTTTTACTGATTCTATTTTACTTTGTGATACCAGGGAAAAATCCGTCTCATTCATCAATGATTTGTTGACTCCGACGGAAAAAGTGATGCTTTCCAAAAGATTCAGTATCGCTTTTATGCTGCTTGAAAAATACGACTACAATACAATCTCTCAAATATTAAAAGTCAGCAGGGCTACAATCGGCAAAGTATCAAACTGGCTGAAAGAGAAGGGTGATGGCTTTCGGGAAGTGGTTGACCGGTTAAAACAAAAGGATTTTACGCGGGAAGTTATTAGTGAAATTCAGGATATCATCGAAGAGTTCATTGCCTCAACCCGTGGTCAAAATTGGAGCCGTTCCAAAAAGGCCTTATGGCAAAGCAGGCATGACAAAATAAAACCTTTTTAAAACTGTCAAGCCAATATAGAAACGTCCCCAATTTTCCAATTTAGAAATGTCCC
>MFJN01000060.1:0-20391 GCA_001779235.1 Candidatus Gottesmanbacteria bacterium RIFCSPHIGHO2_02_FULL_40_13
ACCCGTGGGTAAGATTTCTGCCAGACATGGACTATATTGAGAAAATTCGTTTTGTCTGATTTGACGAACATATCACTTGTGACGACATCAAACCAGCCGCTTGTCGGTACTTCATAAACCTTAAACGGACCGAAAGTTTTAGTAAGCACAGCCTGAGGAGTAAACCCCTCGTCTTTGGAGGCGACGATGTAGCGGATATTAAAAAGATCATAATCAGCTTCGACTCTTTCGTCGAAATTCTGTTCAATTTCAGATAAAGGAGACCAGGTTTCCGGCAGAAACTGGCTCATGTCAAAGCCGTTGACTCCCAGCAGCATATACATTTCTGTGGAACCCAGTCTCATTTGTTTTCCCCAGTTGCCGGGCCGTCCCGCATAGATTCTGGCATTGGGTTGGGATTTAAGATAACCCACCAGATCAAGAAAATTATGATAGTCGTATTGATAAGCTGTATTAGCCTCACCGATCCAGCGGTTGTTAAACTTAGCATAATCTATGGTTTGTCTGACCATGGTTATAGAAATTATTGCAACAAAAGATAATGTTAAGATATAATAAATTATATTTTGATACAGTGATTTTATTTTATCGTCAGACGATAATAACCTGGTAATTCCTTCGCCCGGACTCCTGATATATTTTTTGAATAATAACTGTAATAAATTGATTGTTTTATCCCAGGTTAATTCAATCAGTTTTCTGATGGATCTAAAAACCGTAGAAAAAGCTGCAGGCAAAAGAAACAGAGATGCAATCTGAATTCCCACGATAAATCTGTGCAGGTGAAAGTCTGATAACCCCGGAATAAGATTTATCAAACCTCCCCAGGTAGTTCTGCCAAAATACATGAGAACCCACAGTAAAAACATGACCGCAAAAATAAACAGTTTTTCATCAAGAAGAAGGGTGAAAAAACCAACGGCGACAAGATAGGTCGTCACTGCTGGTCTTTTCCAGTCAAAAATTTCACCCTGAAAAAATTGCCGCACCACCTCATACCAACCGTAGGAATCAAACTTCCAGATGGGGTCCCAGAAAGAAATCATGTGGTAATTGGTGTACAGGAGAATTGGAACGATCCAGTATGACAGTATGAGGATAATGCCAAGGTAAATTAAAACGAGTCTTTTCAGCCTTGAAAGAATAAGTTTAGGATCCAGATCCAAAAAAACAAATACGCCACCGGAAATAAGGGAAATCATGCCGATTCCCAGATGTCCGCTGATGGTTAAAACCAGAAACAGTATCGCCAGAAAAATATGCAGCGGTTTTGTAAGTTTTTTTAAGGATAAATATAAGAAAGACAGTCCTAACGGCATAAAAAATATGGCGTAGAGCTGGGAAGTCAGTCCGTATCCGCGCCAGAGGAAACTGGGAGGGTCAATGCCGTAAAGTCCGTCTGTAGAATAATTGGCGGCGGTAAAGGCTGCAAGAGCAGCGGTTAAAGATGAGAAACCGAGCAGGCGAAGGGAGAGGAATATCGGCAGGGGGAAAAGAATAAGCAGCAGGAATTTAGTCAGGTTGTAATACTGGTAAAGCGTGTAATTGATTTGGAAAAGAGCAGTAACAGGTTGAATAATAATATGATATGAGGATACGATTACTATTTGCGGCAGATGGGTGTAATACAAGGGCAGGGAATATCCTTCAGCCCAAGCTGTTACCAGATGGTCTGTCAGGTTGGGAAGGCAATTTAAAGACCGCGGGCATCCGTAATTTTCCCAGACCCAGTTCGTACGGTAGACCAGAGAATACTGGAAAATATTGTCGTTGGGATCAGCCAGAACTTTCGTCTCCGGAAAATTCAGCCAGAAGTTAAACCCGATAGTAAGTATCAGGATGATATAAGCCAAAATGGACGAAATTTTTTTCATAAAATCATTTCTATCGATTCTACTTCAGTTACTGAGGTCGGTCATGACTTTTTTGCGTCCTAAAAAATTCCGCCAAGAATTTTTCAGGAGGCGTGCTCAAAAAGCATGATCTTCCCGCAACTGTTTCTTCTAGCTCGCGTCACCCGCTTGCTACTTACTACATTCTACTTGCTACATTATTATGGATACAGTACAGGATTTAGCCAATCGGCATGATCATTATTGATTCCGTCGCCTCCGTCATCCAAAATCAGCTCCAGATATTTTACACCGCTGATGTCAATCTCAACATGTTTAGGGAAATCAAATTTACCCATTTTTTCGCTTTCAAAAAGCTTTTTTTCATCGCCAAATATTTGAAAGACGACTGAAGCCTGTGTGCCTGCTTCGGTATCAATTCCGATATCTGCGGTAAATCTTTTGAATTTCTTATTGATGTCAAAGGTCAGATTTGATTTGGCATGGGCGCCGAAACCAAATCTGTAATAAAAATAATTATTAGAAAGCCTGTTCCAGGATTTCCAGCCGGAGTAGGAATTGACGCTTTTATTTACCTGAAGAATGCTAAAATCCTGATTGGCAATAATAGGTTTGAATGCAGTTAAAGAGACATTTTGGCGAAGAAGCAGGGAAGAATTAGTCAGCGTTAAACCGATGGCAGTCAAAGCAAAAGGAATAATTAAAAAAAGAGGAGAGATCTGTGAGCAGACAAACACAAAAAAAGCAAAAAACAGCACGATGTGAAAATAAGCGCTGACGATTGTCAGTTGAGGTGTCGTGATTTGAGAGAGGAACCCCCAACCGTTTTGAGGGTAATTATAAACCAGTCCGAAATGGATATTAAAAAAGATGAGGATGCTTGCCAAAATGTACAAAAGCCAGAAATAGTCGGCGCTTCCAAAAAAATTTTTCAGATAGCTTTTTAAATTGACAAACCGGGTCGCAAACTTTCCGTATTCCAGATTTAAAAAAGGATATAAAAACAGCATGAGAACAACCAAAGGGTAACTGTACCTTTCGTGGCTTTGAGTGGTAAAGAGGAAAAAAGCGAAGATGCCAAGAATTAAGGACAGGAAAAAATTCCGGACATTTGTTTTGAGATATAGCAGAAGACAGCTTAAAAAATAGAAAGAGGAAAAAATAATTAAACCAGCAGTCTTGGCATTGGTCATACCCAAAACCGTGATTTTATCGGTCACATTAAGTCCTTTAGCTCCCGAGACAATCCACCACAGGTTATGGGCATTCAAACTCAGCCAGGGAAAGTAATCGCTGTTTATAGTCATCAAAAATAAAACCTGACTTAGATCACCAGCCAAAACAAACGGCAGACAAACCAGCACAAATGTTATAGCCGAGACAGATAAAGATTTAATCAGTGTTTTCAAGCCAAAACTGCGGTAGATGAAGATAAAGTAGATTGGCAGATAAATAATATTCTGCAGTTTCATGAGCGTGCCCGTAATAAAAATGAATGTTGCCAGGTATGGTCTTTTATAGAAAAGAAGTAGAATAGCCAGAAGAGTAAACATGATCCCAAATGATTCCACCTGTCCCCATAAAGCCGAGTCGATGATAACTACGGGGTTTAGAAAAAAGACAGCCGAGAGAATAAGAGGGAAGTTAGGAGACAGGGGAAAAGTAACTCCAAGTTTTTTCAGACGGTCTTTTTGCGAGAAAAAAAAATAGATCAGCCAGGCGATAAAAACATCAGCAGCGATAGCAATTGATTTAGAGACCAACAAAAAAGCAAAGTTATTCTCCCGCCAGTAAGAATTAAAGTCATGCGGATTGCCAAACAGCGAGTAAAGTTTGCCCATAATCCACAAGACATAAATAAATCCGGGCGGATAATTGATATTTGTGTTAAACGAGGTCCAGACGATTCCATGATCAATTGCAGCCAGTCCCCAGGACTTCCAGAAAGAGACATCAGCCAAAAAACCGGTATTGCCGATAAGCATAAGTCTGATGACTAGCCCAACTACAATCAGAATGGAAAAGGCAGACATAAGTCTGGGGTCATTTTAGCAAAAAAGCACGCTAGATGTAATGGTTATTTTTTAGGAGTCCATTTGACGCTGTCTACAATTCTGTCAAAGATTGAAGGATCAAGATTTCCGTTCGCCAGATGGATGACGAGATCGTTATTTCCGGGAACCTCAAAAAAAATATCGACATTGGGGGTTTGGTTAATGTCATTGATAAAAACTGCCCGGTATCCTTTAAGGTTATTAACATTTTGAAAGGCGTCAATTTTGTCGACTCCTTTTAATCCGGAAAAATACCTGTACCAATTTTTAACATAATCAATAATCGGTTTTCCTGAAAAGCGCGGATCACGGTCGGAAATTTTATCAATATTGAGAAGTATATTCACTCTGGGATCAACGTTGTCAAAACTGAAAGCGACACTATCTGTCTTGTCTTTGGGAAAAACTGCCAGACTCAGGCTTTGAGGGTGATTGAAGGAGTAAGGATAGATTACTCCGTGGTAAGTTACCCATTTTTCATCTGAGGGAGCTGTAAAAACTTTGTGGGGTTTAAGGGTTAAGGTTGGCAAGATTGGCTTTGCAGTAGAAGAAGGACCCAGATAGGTAATACCACCGGGCAAAATAATGTTGTTTGATTGAAGAAGGGAATACCTGTAAGCAATGTAAAGTGCCCCGACCGATAGAAGTACGGCGAAGATGAAAAATATTAACTTCAGCAGGTTTCCTTTATTAACTAACATATGTTTATTCTATTACGAGTTTCGCATTAACTGTCATCCTGAACTTGTTTCAGGATCTCTTGGTTCAATATATGTTAGATGCTGAAATAAATTCAGCATGACAAAATACGATTATATGATAACGCGAAACTCGTGTTCTATGATAGAATTGTATCACTATTCAGATTGTAGTAAAACAGCCTGCATGAATCATAATCCTAAAAAAACAAAGTTTATCTTGATTTTTTTAAGCTTTCTTTTTGTCCTCTTTTCTTTTTCACCAACCATTTACGAAATCGAACAAAAATCTTTGCTTCCTCCGGAAAGATATTTTGAACTGGTGCATAATTACATGTTTGATTACAACTTTTATCTGTCGAGAATCAGAGAAGGATATGAAAACAGATGGCTGGTAACGGAGAAATACTATAATCAGCCCCACGCAGGATCTTTAATCCAGATTATATATCTGTATCTGGGCAAATTTGGTAATCTTTTGCAAGTTGATCCTTCTACTGTTTATCATACTGCCAGAATTATCTTTGGTTTGTCATTTTTATTACTTACTGCCTTTTACTGTTATAGATTATTTCCTTCAAAATGGTCTATTTTAAGTTTTATCTTTACTGTTACTGCCGGAAGCTGGCCGGTGCTTGTTCGTGCCGGTAATTTTTGGCGGTTTGCCACCTACATGGGTTGGTGGTCTGCAATTGATAGTCTGCAGAGGATTACTTTCATCCCGCATATCTTATATGGTCAGATATTCCTGCTGCTTTTTATTTGGAAGTTTAGCGGAGAAACGGAGAGGTCATTTAAGCCTGCCTGCGCAGGCAGGCCGCTTAGATCACTTAAGTTACTAATGTGGGGGGTAGCTGGATTTTCAGTCGGGATAGTTTTTCCTCCCGCCTTACTGATTCTTTTTACCTTTTTTGTAGTTTACTGCCTATTGGAATTTTTTTCCTCGAATTTCAGTTCGCAAGCCGTCAAAAAGTGGTTTCAGGGCGAAATCCTTCCCAAAACGGTTATTCTTTTTCTATCTGCTTTATCTTTAATTATCATGAGTTGGCAGCTTAGAGACTATCCCTGGAAAGCTCTGGCAGAGTTTGATATAAACCACAGATTTATCATGCCCTATTTCGAATATATTTTGGCCTACGGTCCATTCCTGGTATTTGCCTTATTCGGACTGATTCAGGTAATCAGAAAAGTTGAGAGAAAGCTTTTTGGGGTTGTCGCCTGGATTATAGCCTTAATCATCCTCTTTGCCGTCTTTGAGTTTATTCCTCAGCAGTCTGCACTTCGCTTCACCGAGGGGGCAATTCATATACCGATTGGTATTCTGGGGGCATATTTCATCATGGAAGCTTGGAAGTATTCCAGAAAACTTATTGACAATCGGAGATTAATTGCTCGTGCTGTAATTATAAGCGTTGTAGGATTGTCGATTTTAATGGAACTTGGAGTAATGATTTCAATGAGTTTATGGTTGAAAGATCAAGTAGATTCTAAAAGACTGGGAACGTTCAGAGTGCCAACAGGAGCCCAACTTATTTATCCTCTGAAAGATTTCATGGACGCGATTTTTTACCTGAAATCCAACTCAAATGTTCGTGATGTGGTACTGGCGGGTGAGACTGCCGGGAACTTTATTCCGGCCTATGCCGGAAACTTTGTTTATATCGGTCATGCCAATACACCCAATGAAGCGGTGAAAAAGCAGCAGGCGGAAGAGTTTTATTCGGGAAAGATGGATTATAAAGACGCAATACAATTTCTAAAACGCGAAAATATCTCCTATGTTTATTATGGCCCGCAGGAAAAGGAATTTGCTAACATCAAAGATCTGGCAAAAGAATATCCTTTTATGGAATTAATTTATCAGAATTCACAGGTCAAGGTGTATAAGGTAAGAATAAACGTACCCACTTGATAACTCCGTGGAATTTATGAAATTTATGAAGTGAGGATTGGAAGTGTTTTCCCGGTAAGGATAAAGGATTCAAGGGTTTTAGTAATTAGTCCATGCAAAGTATCAAAGATATTCAGATTTTGTTTGTGGGCGGTTTGGATAATTGACATATATCTTTCAAAACTCCGGTCACCTGCTTCTGTATATCACCCGAAGGGTGGTTTTATAATAATTACTAAATCGAATATTGACATATCCTTAATTTTAGCGTACACTGATGTACGTTATGATACAGATAATTTCTATTACTGATCTCAGAAAAGACCTCTTTAAGATTGCTGATATGGTAGCGTATAAGGGGATTGAGGTGGAAGTGGAAAAAGAGGGAAGAAGGATAGTCAAGCTGGTAAAAATAGAAGACGATCCGAGAGAAAGAGCGAAGAGAGCTTTAGAGGTAATGAAGAAAATAGGCGGAAAATTCAAACACGTAAAATTCGACAGGGCATTTTTTAGAGGAAAGAAAGAAATAGAATATATGAAATCACTGGGAAACTGGTAACTATGGATAAAGTGATTGTAGATACGGATGTCGTGATAGATTTTCTGCGTATAAATGCTGGACTGTTGCCCCGGATTACTGAACTTCAGAAGAATGGACTTTGTGAAGTCTACGTCTCGAGTATTTCCATAATGGAACTTTTTGCCGGAAAAATGAATGCTTCTGAATTAAAGATGCTTTATGGTCTACTGGAATATTTCAAAGTAGTTTCATTTGATCGGGAGTTGGCGCAATTTGTGGGAGAAAGTAAGAGAGATAAGAAGCTTACGGTTCCCTTTGCTGATTATATTATCGGTATGACCTCCGTATATTTTGGAGCAGAATTGGCCACCAGAAACAAAGACCACTTCAAAGGCATCCCGAAGCTTAAGTTCTTTACTTTAAAACGTACAAAGTGACATCATTCTGGTCATAAATCGGTTGGAAGAGATTAATAAGTTTTTCACATCCGGGGTTTTATTTTATGATTTACTTATAGTAAAGATGCTTATCATATCATTTTCATAAACCGGCTGCAGAAATGTATAGTCGCGTTTTATTTGTTTAACATCGCCATCATATATAGTCCATACCACATATTCGATTTTATTTTCTAATAAAAAATTGAGCGCCTTTTTTTGATCTGTCCACTTATAAAGAAATTTATCAATAGCAGTATCCTTTTTATCGTTATTGTATGTCATCAATATATGGCCGGAATATGTCCGTTTACCCGTAAGGCCGGGAATCATAATATCTATACTTTGATTAGGATTGGCAATAACCAGAGCATCTTCAGGCGGCAGCGCTTCCAACACTTTGAAGCCGTCGTATAATTTATTCGGAATATAAAAAAGATGGGATGATAGTTTGTTGACAGGCCGGCTATTCTTATATATTGATGAACTTAAAGTCGCCAGATTCGGGATCAGATAAATAAATAAAATTATAATCCCGTTTTTTATATGAAGCTTAGACCTCAACCATTCCAATGTATAGGCCACAATAATTGCCGCGAAAATATACATAAGCGAGGAAAAAAAGCGAAATCCAGCAACGGGTAATAAACGATGAATGGGGAGCAAGTATCCCGCCAGGCTGATTATCAATATATTCACGCTTAGCGTTTCTGCGATATTCCTTTTCTTTCGTAAATAGTGAAATAAACCTATAATTGTTGTTATGCCTAGAGTGCCAAACGACATTACAAATAAAACAGGATCCTCGTATAAAAGTTGTAACTGTCCCAGATTCTCTTTTACATCCCAATCAAGCGCATATGAAAAAAGCGGGTCGTTTTTTAAGTAAATAAACAGATAGAGCATCAAAAGTAAAGAAGGCAGTACTATCGGTAAACCAATCAAGATCCAGTTGATGAAATATCGGACTCTGTCTGTTTTCGGCATGCGTAAAATAACAATTAATCCGGCTGCAGCAAGCATGACAATAGTTCTGATACTGTTTGAAATACTGATAAAAACAAACAGGAAACCCAGCAGTAAAAGTGTAAAAAAATGGACTTTACCCAGTTTATTTATTGTTAGATTTACGGGAAATTTGTTATCAAACAAACTTTTAAGAATTTTGACTAATAAAATAAAACAAAAAACTACCAACAGATTACGGACTAACTGATCCGGAATATTACCAAACCGCGTAAATACAGTGTTTGCAGTTCTGAATATACGCATTGACGTCAAAGTGACATGACCTTCCGTGTTCCCAAAAAAAGGGAAACTGGTTGAAAACAAAAAAATAACAAATGCAAACACCCTCATTCTTCCTTGTTTTGGCAGAGCCATGAGTAATATCAGATAGCTGCTGCTGATGAATAAGAATTTGAACACGAAAACCGAAATATTATAAGCCGCAAATGGCGACAACCCTAAGATACCGCCTATCTTGCCAAGAAGCAGATGATCGAAATATACGATAGTAGGTGAAAAATTCTCTGAGGTAAAATTGTTTACTATCGTCCATCTGCCGTGTGCTCCCTGATAGAATTGGTCTAAATAATAATAAAAATCTTCCCAATAATGGCTGATCCCTATAAATACATGATCGGGAGGACGCCTTAAATATTGAGATATGAGTTTTGTTGAGGATATAGTTGTTACTAAAAAAGAAAGCGTTATAACCAATACTATCTCTTTATAATGCGGTTTTAACCTCTTTACAAAATTCATCGTAAGTTTAAATATATTTTTTATTTTACTACAATAAATCAAATTAAGCTTAAGGGAGCTTTAAAACATAGAGCGTGAAATCGTTCTGGTCATAAATCGGTTGGATGATGTTGGGATAGAGATATTTAGAATATATAGGCTTTTCTTCAGGACCCTGAAAAATCAGAGTAATATTATTGTTCTTTATCAAGTTTTTAACTTCTTCGGTCGTCATTTGCCCGGCAAAGAATTTATCAGTAAGTTTTCTTTTATCCTCCATATTATAAGTATAGCCGTCATGGCCTATAAAACTGGTAGTATGGGTAAATGCCGGCAAATAATTTCCGGTATAAAAGGTGGAGAGAACAACTGTTTTATCAGGAAAGTTATTATTGATGTATGTAAATACATTATTAAGCCTGTTATCAAGATAGACGTTGCCAAAGATGGGCCAGTATTCCTGAATTTGGGATTTAACGCTCCAGGAAAGAGTAGGGTAGGTAAAAATTATGAATAAAATTAAGAAGAATCCTGTAATTTTCGCTCGCGTATGAAATTTTATCCGTATGCGATCTGCGAAAATTTCATATTGCTTCGCGAAGAAATCTATTCCTAAAACTGCCAGTATTGAGAGTGGCAAATACGGTACTCCCTGAATCAGCCTGACATTAGAAATGCCAATTTGCGGGGCAAAGGGAATTGAAAGCAGGGGAAAAAGAAACCAGGAAACAAGAAACGTATCTTTATACTTATAATTACTTAACGCCTTCAATACACCCAGTAGCGCCAAAGGCAGAAGTATGCCAAAAGCAAATGGCAGTTCTTGTATAAGCGGAAACTGCTGGCCCTTTTCCCAGTTAAAGAGCTTGCTCCAAATCAGCGAACTGTTTCCCTGTGAAGCGATGATAAAAACCAGAATAATATTAATTACCCAAAACAGCAGGAGATATAGAAACATTTGATAATGAGGCTTGAGAAAGCTACCGGTGACTTTTTTAAAGTTTTGCAGTAAATATACAACTCCTGATGAAGGCAGAGTAATTAAAAGAATCAAGATGCTTGGCGGATGAACCAGCGCAAGCGGCAGAGATAAAAGAATGGCTAAAATAATCAGATATGGTTTACGGTTTTTGATAAAACTGAGTAGCATGATAACTGTCACGATTAAAAGTATTCCGGCCAACATATGGTGGGGAAGATACGCGGCTCTTCTTATCGGGTCGACAGCTGTCCACCAGTACATATAAGGTACAGTAACGAATTTAGCCCCGTCCGGTATTTTATGCATGACAGGCGCAGCGAATAGAAAAAAGAAATAAGCAAGCCTGGGATAAGGGGTTTTAAGAAAGAAAATAAGTTTAAATACGGCGATAAAAAATACTAAACTGAAAGTTATTCGTAAGAGGTGATAGGTTAAAGCAAAAGAAAGCCCGAGCAGTTTACTTAGGTAGCCGAGCCAGACAAAATAAGAGAAGATGACGGTTGGAGGATGGGGTTCCGAGGTGTAGGGATTACTGGTTAACCAGGCTCCACCGGCTCCTTCATTCATCAGCGACTGGTAGAAATAGAAATCCTGAACGTTGTTATGGATAAGATTAAAAGTCCGGCCGGGAGGGGCATGTTTATACTGCAAGATTAAAGGGGTGAGATTCAATGCTAATATTACGGAAGTCGTTAATATAAAGAAAGTAACCTTCGATACTAGTAAGAGTTTCAATTGTTTCACAGAATTAATATAATTAGACAAGTAATATATTACAATACTTTTCTAAATTTGCTATCATCCATTATAAATTATGCCAAAAAAACAATCACTGACTATTTTTTTCCCATTTCTGAACGACTGGGGAACTGTGGGCAGCCTGATCGGGCTGGCGGCGGCAACGGCAGCCAAATTAACCGATGACTTCGAGATCCTGATTATCAATGATGGAAGCAGGAAAGCAGATCGGGAGGCGCTGGGGATGATTATTAATGAAACAATGAAACAAGGCAACAATGTAACAATAAAAAATAGGATTAGAATTATAGATCATGAAACAAACAGAGGCTATGGCGGGGCCTTAATCAGCGGATTTAAGGAAGCAAAAAAAGATCTTATTTTCTATACCGACTGCGACGCTCAATACGATCCCAGAGAGCTGTCATTATTGTTGAAGAGCTTGGATAAAGAGGTCGGAATGGTAAATGGATACAAGATTAAAAGAAATGATCCGTGGTTTAGAATTATTGCCGGCCGCGTTTATCATTATTTAGTCAAGTTTGCCTTCCGATTGCCTATCCGCGATACTGACTGTGATTTTCGGCTAATCAAAAGAGAGGTATTTGACCCCGATGCAGCATCGGGACGCACCGGTGTGCGGCTCTATGAAAATTCAGGTACGATTTGCGTGGAGCTTGTCAAAAAAATACATCATTTCGGCTATAAAATTAAAGAAGTTCCCGTGCATCACTTTTGGCGGACTTCCGGCAAAAGCCAGTTTTTTAATTTCCCAAGGCTTTATAAAACAGGAACAAATTTATTCAAACTGTGGTGGAAGTTGATGATTAAAAGAGACTATTAAAATCATCTCAAACTGGAATAATCTTCTCCATGCCGGTTGGATTTGCTGAGTTTCAAATTCAGAGCTAGAACGTGAAATGCATCGTATATAAATAATAATTAACTATTTATTTAATAAAGGAACATAAGCAACGTGATAATGAAATTTGTCAAGCGTATTTTATCTCATATTACACCTAATTTGATTATTTATTTCTTAATAGCGAATCTGCTTCTTATTTTCTCGAATATTCCATTATTACTTCGCTTTTTGCGTACACCCGAAGGCATGAGTTTCAATTTCAGTCACACATTATGGGATCATGATTACGGACTCTATCGTTCTGCGATTATTCAGGGAAAATCTGGTTTTTGGCTATACCATGATGCGGTAACTTCAGAAAAGACTACTCCTGGAATATTTTATATTTTCTATGTTATTGTTGGAAAATTTGCCTGGTTATTTAACCTCTCTTCTGTAATAGCTTATCATCTTGCACGGATAATTTCAGTAGAGCTTTTTTTTATCTTATTGTATTTTCTTACTAAAATTTTACTTGGTAATTACTATGGATTATGGGCTGCTTTCATTGCGCTTATTAGTACGGTTTCACCCCTGTTTATTTTTAAGGAAAAGTTAGAGGTAGGTTTTGGAGTACCATGGTGGACAAATTTTGGCGCCTTAGAAAGATTAAATTCTTTACCGCATTATATCTTCGCCAATGATTTATTAATAGCGTCTGTTATTCTGATATTATTATTTTTTAAAAATGATCAAGTAAAATATGCGGTTCTAGCAGGAATATTAATTTTTATCGGTGGAATATTTTTTCCGGCTGTATTATCACCCATAGGAATAGCTCTGCCTCTATCTATATTTTTTATTTTCTTACGGAATTTATTTATAAAACCAAAAATAAGACAAAACAAGAAAATATTCATCGGTCTTTATATAATTTTCATATTTTCTTTTCTTTCGCTACTTGCATGTAAGTATCAGGAAAAACAAGGATTCCCCTGGAACGAAACATTTACTTCTTGGCAAGTCAATAGATGGAATTATAGCGAGCCGAATTTTAACTATAATGCCTTTTTTGTTCTTGGTATTCTGCCTATTTTATCTATTCCGGCAATACTTAAAAATCTTCAGTCAGGTAACACGGAATTTATTTTTATCAGTATTTGGTCTATCCTCCCATTAATCCTACTGCCATTTGTAAATATTTTACAAATTCCAAAACTTAGACTGCTTGAAGATTCGCATTTTATCTCATATGCAATATTAGCTTCTCAATCCTTATCTATTATAAATTCCAAATTAAACTTAAAATTCATTAAAAATATCATTATCATTTTCTTATTAATTATTACTATTCAGGTAGAGGTTAATATATTTTTATGGAAAATATCTTTTATAACCGATAATTTTGCTCCTGGACTATTTTATTTTCAAATAGCCGAATTATCTGGAATCAAATATATAGAAGAAGCGATTCCAGCAAATTCTATTATCCTTAGTCAAACATCATACATATTTCCTGCCTATGCTCCGGTTATTAGTTATTGGGGTCATATGGCTCTTACAAAAAATTTTTCTTTAAAACAAGAAAATAGCAGGCTTTTTTTTAGTAATCAAATGCCTGAAACCGAAGCCAAAAAATTACTCTTCAATAATCGGATACATTATGTATATTGGGGTCCAGAAGAGAAAAAATTAAGCTCTAAACCGCTATCTTATAATTTTCTAATACCCGTTTATCAGGATTCAAATGTGACAATATTTCAAGTCCAAATTCTGTAATTTTAATAAATATGAAAAATGAAATGAAAATAGATGTCCAAAAAAAGTTTTATAACACATTTCAGCCTGGTTATTTAACATACTCTAAAAACATGCCTTATGCTAAGTATTTGGTATCCAAAATATTGGAGAATATACCGGGTGAAAGAGGGGATGTTTTAGAAGTTGGAGCAGGTCAGGGCAGGTTTACTTTTGAACTGGCTAAGTTTGTCAAAAAACTTACTGTCTGCGATATTTCCCAAAAAGAGATTAGAATTCTTTCAGAGCTTGCTAAAAGACTAAAAATAACCAATATTAAAAGCTACATCAAAGACTTAGTTACTTTAAAAAAACATTCGTTGCCCCGAAAATATGATCATATTGTGGGATTTTTCATATTGCATCATCTGCCTAAAGAAAAGTTCTCTAAGATAGCGGGAAAATTGCAGTATTTTTTAAAACCAGGGGGAAGATTGGTTTTTATTGAACCAAATAACGTTTACCCTTTTCATATAGTTGAGATGATGATAGAGAAGGAAATGAAATGGGAGGTAGAGAAAGGGATTTATTCCAATTACATATCCTGTTTTAAAAAAGCCTGCAGAGGGTTGGGATTAAGGCAGATTAAAAGTACGAAATTCGGATTTGTACCGCCCCCTTTAATTAATATTTATCCCCCGATAACTATAATTGACAAAGTCATAGAATCAGTGCCAGTTGTTAACCAAATATTTTGTCCGTTTATTTTATTAACTTTTGAAAAGCCCTGAGAAATCCGGATCCGGGCGATTTGGACATGAGAGAGGCGTGTAACAGTACTTTGAGGTAGCCCGGGGTGACTTGAAGCATTTTAAATTTGGAACTGCCCATATTTCTGGAGCGGGCATACCAGGTGACTGGAATTTCACCGATTTTAAAACCCTTGAGGATCGGATAGAGACCTGTTTCGGCATTTACTGCATAATCACGGGCGGTTAAAGTGATTGAATTAAAAATTTTTCGTCTGTAAAATTTAAAGTTGTTGGTCAAATCTGATCTATTTATTCCGAGAAATACTCTAACACAGAGATGAAAGAGCCGGTTGAAAATCTTTTTTAGGGTGGGATAGTGAACAAGTGAGTTTTTTTCCAGATACCTTGATCCGATCAATCCGTCATAATCTTTGATTTTTATAAAAAAATCTTCTAGATCCGGAATATTTCTAATAAAATCAGCATCCAGAAGAAAAACATATTCACAATCTGGAGAGACATACTTTAACCCTTCTCTAATTGCCAAACCAACTCCGTGTGGGGATTTTTTTTTGATTAAAAAAACTCTTTTATCTGATTTGTAGATCTTTTCTATTATTTCTGCTGTCTTATCAGAACTTCCGTCATCAACAACTATTATCTGGTTTATATATTTATCATATATCGCCAAAATAAAACGCAGCATTTTACCGATAACCTGTTCTTCGTTTCTTGCCGGAATAATAAAAGCAGTCGTCATATATTATTTTTAACTTTAAATACAGTCACATCCTTATTTTCATACGCTTTTTCTAAAAAAGTATAGCTTAGCGGAGGATCTCCAAGAGACATTTCATCCGGACCATAATATATATAATTTATGTTGTTGTTTTTGATAAAGTTATAAGCCTCTTTTTCCGGCATATGATTCGAGTAAAATTTGGCGACCAAACCTTGCTTAATTTGGAAATCCTTGGTATGCACACTGTGAGCAAAATAAGTTTTAGTGAAAGAATATGCCGGAATAAGGCTTCCTATAAACTCATTACTTAATACAATAGAATTTTTTGGAGCTGTTTTAGCCAGAAAATATATACCGTACCAGCTTGTATTGGGTATAAAAATACTAGTGTACATAGGGGAGACAACTTCATTTTTTAATTGTAAATATAATTGCATTCCAGAAATATAAAAAGAGTATAAAAGGAAAAAAGTCAAAGTTGTAATCTGCAGAAATCTTTTTTTGACAAAAAATTCCGTACCAAAAAGCGAATAAGCAGCAATCATCGCAAAAGGCGTGAAAGGAGATGATGACACCAGACGCATTTTAGAAAATCCCAAAAGATTGACAAAAGGGAGAAAAAGATAAGGCATGAGAGCCCAGAAAATAATAAAAATGTTCGTAAAATCTCTGCTTTTAATAATTTTAATAATTGCCGGGATTGACAGAACGGGAAGAAATCCAAATAATAAGACAAGAGCGCGATTAAAATTAGGTTCGTTAAGATTCCATGTGGCAATTTCCCATTTATTCCAGGTGTCCCAGGGAAAACCATTATAATTTTCTCTCCAAATCAGAAGAAGCGGGGAAAGTGTGACACTAATCAAAATTAAAAAAGCCAGCAGATCGTTACTGCTAAATATAATTCTTTTTCTATCACGAGTATTAAGCATAAAAAGATAATAACAAGCAGCCGGTATTGTTAGTAAAATCGGAAGAATACTAGGAGGAAGAATAATTCCGCTCAAAAATATTATGGGGAGTGAGATTAAGAAGTATTTGACAGACTTACTGTTTAAATATTTTACCAGAAGGGTAATTATTAAAAACAGACAGGCAAAAGAGAAAAGATAATGAGGCATATTATCAAGTCGTTTCAACGCTTCATACCCACCCCACCAGAGGAAAAAAGTCTCAAAGGCCCCTGTTTGGTTAAAGAGGAAAACAGGAGAGATGGTGGCAATAATACCAAAGAGTGAAGCCCAGAAGCCAATCTTCACACCCAAAACCGTTTTGTTCATTACATACAGAAGCATGATAAACAATTCGGTCGAGATAATTCTAATTATATGATAGGCAATATAACTTGGCAGGTTGAAAAGTGCGGCCATTTTGCCAATAAGAATATAAAAAAAGTAAAAAAGTGACGGATTGGTAATTTCTGAAGTATAGGGATCCTGGGCTAACCAGAGCCCTTTGGCGCCTTGAGTTATTACGGATAGGTACATATTGTAGTCATAGTGGTTTGCTGAATGAAATAAAGGAAAAAAAGTATCTTTAGATGTACGGATAATATTAATTAATAACGGAAGGTTAGCCAGAAAGAAATAGAGTTGAGCGATGAAAAAATATACAAGGAAATAACCGCTTATTAATTTAAATAATTTGTTAATAAGAAAACGCATTTTTTATAAAATTAAATACTGTTTTTCTCCCAGACATCTATAAAGCCGTAGGTACCTGTTCTTCTATAGTTTTCCCTGAGATAATCAAACATCAACGGAAAGAGTCTGTCTTGAACTACTCTGTCTGCATAATAAGAAAAAGATACAGTATCCGTGTCGGCATATACGACCGGAGGATCAAGTTTCTTTAAGTATTCTAGAAGTTTAACATCCTGAGATATGGTTAGAATTAACTGGGAATTACTGATGGGTAAGGCATTTGTTTTACCGGATTTTATAAGAATTATGGCATCATAATAAGATAAAATCACAATTTTACCATAAGATTTATCTCGATTCTGAATGTATGAAGAAGCAGTGATTATACCGTTATATATTTTTTCCGAAGGGATTCGATCAGCTTCACTTCTTCCCCAGTAGGGATGATTGTGATTTACAATTAATCTCGCAAAATAGACAGTGAAACTAAACGTTACAATACTGCTTAAAATTAAGTAGGGAGTGAAGATAGTTAGTCTGGATAATGAAAATGCATGCGAATCCCTGTTTTTTATAGAGAAATTAAACAATTCCCGGAAAAGATTGACCATTAATATGATGGCCGGAATCGAGACAATGGCTAAACTGAGAATATAAGGACTTTTAATGTAGTAAATGTATATCAGCAGACCATAGACAGCAAAACTTATTTGCCACAAATTATTTCTCTCCTTCCATTTATCCACCTTCTCCCCGACGTACGTCGGGGCTTCGGCGGATTTCAGTTCCGTCGAATCCGATGATACCATGTCACAAGAAGCGAGAAGAGGAGCTTCATTAATATATGAAAGATATGATTTAATCAAAACGATAAGGTAGATTGCTAAAGTTAATAAGTGCAGTCCGATTAAAGGCGGAGAACCGTCGCCGCCAAAGCCTTTGCTGAAAATGCGAATATAGAACAAGAGAGCGGTCCAATCCGGAAATTGGCCGGATTTAAGCAGAGCATATAAGCTATAAAGAAGACCAAGGGTTAAAATATAGAAAATTAAAGAAAAGAAGGACTTGATTATATATAAAACTTTGAAATTCAGGCTTTTGTCTTTATGGTAAAAAAGACTGCGTAATGATTTATAAGCCAGATAGCTTATAATTATCGATGTTCCGGCTTCAAAATTATAAAAAAAAGCTAATCCTGCGAAAAAAGGCAGAAAATACTCAAGCCATTTTCTTTCTTTAATATCATAACGCAGAAGCAGAAAAAAGAAGGGAAGATCCATAAGGTATCTCAGGGGGAAAACCTGCGGACGGGTAAAGCGGTCAAATGTTGAGTAAAAATGAAGCGTAAACATGACCATAAGACCTACTAACGCCCAGAGATTACTTTTTGTTGAAAGTTTAAGTATAAGGTACGCAAAAATATAGTAAATAATTCCATAAATTACCATCAGGTAGAAGAAATTGGCAATTGAAAGAGGAATAAATCTGAAAACCAAGGCAGAAAAATAAGGGAGAAATAAACCATATTGTGAATTTGCGTCTACCAAAATAACTTTTCCCATAAGGATGTCGTTAATAGGTCCTAAGAAAGGGGCAGTATGTAAATACGCTTCCAGATATCCGACATAAAAGTATTTTTCATCGATAAATCTATCAAATAGAGTGATGATTATCAGAATGATAGCTATAAGCGGAAGATAGTTATAGACAGCGTGCAAGGTTGATGATATAAAGGGCATCTTCCGGCGACTGAAATATATTAAAAAAAAGAGGAAAATGCCAAATAAAAATGCAAAAATATGAAGCGGATGGTAGATTACCGGATCAAGCTTGAAGATGTAGTAATACCCTTTTATTGTAGCAAGACCGTAATATAGAATAAGGTAGAAACCCGTCAAAAGGATAGTTATGCTAAGTAGAGAAAGAGGAGCAAATATAAAACGTTTTAATTTGCTATATTTCTGCATCAAGATACCTGAAATAATATATAGAATGACTGTGATCAGAGGTATGCTGACGACTGCTACGCCGTAGTAAACAAGTTTATAGTTTTGCGGGACAAAGGATGTTCTGTACTCCGGTATGATATCTGTAAGATTGGAGACGGGAGAGGGTTTAATTTGTAATAGACTAAAAATTAGTATTGTAAAAACTACCGCGATGAGAAAACTGTAAAAAAATCGAAGATAGCAGAAGAAAAACTTGCTCATAAAATATATTCTATACCCGTCGTCAACCGTTTTACAGATCCCACACCCCAGGGGAGTCCATCCGGCCACCCCTGGGATGGTTAACGCTTTGCAAATTGAAGTACGATGAGTATATACATGAAAATTAAATACATTATAATTTTCTTCATTGCCGGGGTTTTATACCGGTTATGGTTAATTCATCTCGTTCCTCAGCCGTTTGTCTATGATCAGAATCAATATTTATCAGTTGCCTGGGGCATTTTACAGCACGGATTATACGCGGATTATTCAAGGCTTTATGGTTATGGACTGTTGATTGCGCCTTTCATCAAATTATTCGGTTTGTCCAACCCGTTTCCCTGGCAGCTACTTCAGGCGATTCTTGATACATCCAGTGCTTTTTTGGTGTATTTTATCGGCAAGAAGATTTTCAAGACTGAAAGAGCAGCTTTTTGGGGATTTATACTCTATCTTTTTAATCCTTTCACTTCTGCCTATGTGGGAGTAATGCTTACAGAAATCGCGGCAATATTTTTCATGGTACTGGTATTTTTTATTTATTTACACTTTTTAGAAACCAGAAAGATATCCCTGCTTTTGCTCCTCGGTTTCATACTTGGATATTTTGTCCAAGTGAGGCCAAGTTTTTTGTATTTTACATTACTTTTTCTTGTCTGGCTGTTATTTCTGGTATGTAAAACCTGCAAACCTAATAAACGCAAGGTCGAGCTTCGCACCGCTGTCATTCCGAGTGATCCCGCACAGTGCGGGAGAGCGTGGGAATCTTTCATCAGATTGCCACGTCACTACGCTCCTCGCAATGACTACTGCGAAATTCGTGACAAGGTAATTCTGTGTATAATATTGCCCATAATTTATTTTATTCCTTTCTCATACAATATCGCTGCGAACTACAAAACTTTTCATCAATTTGCGATATTGTCGGTTGACAAGTTTTTCTTTCGGGATGTATATGTCAGTTTAATTGTTGATAAGGTTCCACGCACATCCCGCGATCCTTACTATTTCTGGCCGGGTGAAGCATTATACGTCTGGGGTGTGTATTCAACACCAAAAACTGCAATTGAGAGAAAAGATATGGCAGATAAATATTTTCAACTGGGAATGACAATAATAAAGAAAGATCCTTTAAAATTTATAGTTTCGCGGGTAAGAAAAATGCGCTACGTCTGGGAGAAGCACTATCTCTTTCCATATAGACTGGAATCTACAAACGCCATTATTAATTTTCTTGTATATTGGACTAATGCAGGCTTTTTAGTTATGGCTCTATTTGGACTTATAATGTTTGCCAGGAAGAGAAAAAATGAAAAATCTTGGGCGGAAAAGCAGTTTATATATATTATTATTTTCTTATTTATTTATATCACACTAGCCCATATGTTTAGCACCGGGGAAGAAAGATTTTCACTGCCGGCTTACCCTTTTGTTTTTATGTTCGCGGGTTTTGGAATCTATACATTGCAAAATCGGTTGTTGGGTAGATATAATAAATTACGAATTTCGCAGTTGTCATTGCGAGGACCCCGACGTTACGTCGG
>MFJN01000060.1:20469-37632 GCA_001779235.1 Candidatus Gottesmanbacteria bacterium RIFCSPHIGHO2_02_FULL_40_13
TTAAAAGAAATATTACCCGGCGTGCGATAAGCAAAACTGAAAAAATCCGGCAAATTGCCCGGAAATTCGATAAAGAATATTTTGACGGAGACAGGATTTATGGCTACGGAGGATTTCATTATCACCCGCGTTTCTGGCAGATTGTGGCGCAGGATTTTCAAAAATATTATCATTTAACTTCAAAAAGCAGTATTTTGGATGTAGGTTGCGCCAAAGGCTTTATGATGCATGATTTTGCATGTTTACTTCCGGGTATCAACGTTACAGGCATAGATATTTCAGAGTATGCAGTAAGTCATGCGCTTGAAGATATGAAATCCAGAATAAAGGTAGGTAACGCTAAAAATTTACCTTACAAAGATAAATCATTTGATCTGGTCATCTCCATAAATACAATACATAATCTTTCCCTTCGCGAATGTAAACAAGCACTTCGCGAGATTCAAAGAGTGAAAAAAAAGCACGCTTTTATCACGGTTGACAGCTACCGTAACAAAGAAGAACTGCAAAGACTTGAAGCATGGAATTTGACCGCCTTAACATATATGTCAGTCAGAGAGTGGGTAAAGCTATTTAATGAAGTCGGATATACCGGCGACTATTGGTGGTTTATTCCATGAATTATTGCGTATGATATACTACTACGAGTTTCGCACCTCTGTCATTCCGAGTGACTCCGATGACCATCGGAGGAGCGTGGGAATCTTTCATCAGATTGCCACGTCCCCCGACGTAACGTCGGGGTCCTCGCAATGACAACTGTGAAATTTGTGACTACTTTAAAAATTGGATGCAGGGTCAGGAATTCTTATGAAAAAAAAATTAAAACAGACCGATGCCTACCGTTTAGGAACAGAATATCAATTTATAAATCCTATACCGATGGGACCATGGACTTCATACAGTCTTCTGCATGACCCTATCCATATGTCTTTTGTCCTAGCCCGTTATAAATTCTGTGCCAGGATGCTGAGGGGGAAACAAATGGTTTTGGAGGTAGGCTGCGGAGACGCTCCCGGAACTCCAATTGTGGCTGAATTTACCGGTAAAGTTATTGCAGTTGATGTCGAAAAAAGGCTAATTGATTCAGATAAAAAACGGCTGAGGGACATCAAAAATATAGAATTCAGGGTGCATGATATCTGTAAAGATGCCCCCATAGAGAAATTTGATGCGGTTTATTCCATAGACGTCATCGAACATCTTGACAAGAAACTGAATATTCCTTTTATGGAAAATTCCGTTAAAAGCCTGCAAAAGCATGGAATTTGCATCGTTGGCACGCCTAATATTAAAGCCAATAAATATGCCTCTGAAAGAAGCAGAGTACAGCATATTAACCTATTCAGCCATAAGTCTTTACATGACCACCTTGCCCGTTACTTTAATAATGTCTTCATGTTTTCGATGAACGATGAAGTAGTTCATACCGGCTATGGGAATATGGCGCATTATCTATTCGGAATGGGTGTCGGGGTAAAATGAAACTTGCAGATTATGCAGCTGAATATTTAGTTTCACAGGGCATAAAACACGTATTTGTAGTTTCGGGCGGAGCCGCGATACACATGATTGATTCTGTTGCCCGAAACCCAAAAATTGACTATATTTGCGCTCAGCACGAACAGCACGCGGGCGCGGAAGCTGACGGATATAGCCGTATAAGCAACAATTTAGGTGCGGTGATGGTAACCAGCGGTCCGGGAGGAACCAACCTCGCAACGAGCATCGCAAACGCATACTATGACTCTATCCCCATATTTTTTTTGTGCGGTCAGGTGGCCACATTTAGGTTGAAGAAAAACCCGGGACTTCGCCAAAAAGGATTTCAGGAGACTGATATTACGGGCATGTTTAAACCTATTACAAAATATGCGTCCCGATTATCGGTTGCTTCCGATATAAGATTCGAATTGGAGAAAGCAACATATCTTGCCCGTGAGGGAAGACCTGGACCTGTGGTTTTGGATATTCCCGACGATTTATTCCGCAGCGAGATTGATCCTAAAAAAATTAGACATTTTTATCCCCCTAAAACTAAGCAAATTAAAAAGAGTAATTTAATTACCCAAATAAGAGTTTTAGACCGGTTAATTCAAACGTCTTCTCGTCCTGTTTTGATCGTTGGAGCCGGTGTTGGGATTGCTGATTCCCGCAGGGAAGCTATCCGCTTCGCACAGTTTTACCATTTGCCTTGTGCCCATACTTTCGGGGGAGCAGATGTCATGCCCTCTGCACACCAATTAAATATAGGTACAATCGGGGTTTGCGGGCCAAGATCGGGAAATTTTGCCCTGCAGACTTCAGATTTAGTTATTGCAATCGGGACCAGACTTTCGCCGATGGTGACAGGCGGAAAGCAAAATTTATTTGCGCCGCACGCCAAAAAAGTCATGATAGATATTGATCGCGAAGAGTTTATTAAATTTACCAGGCAGGAATTTACCCTGGATCTGACAATCTGTACCGACGCAAAGAATTTTTTTGATGTCTGGGAAAAACAGTTAAATCAAACTAAGAGCAGATTATTTGATAAGTGGTTAGGCAAAATAAAACAATGGGAGGATAAATATCCAATTTGTCCTTCCTCTTATTATCAAAATAAAAAACAGATACAGCCCCTAGTTTTTATAAAAGAACTTGCCAAACTGGCTAAACCCGGCACGGTGATAGTAGGCGATACCGGAGCTAATTTATGCTGGCTTCTTCAAGCTTGGGAGACAAAAAGGAACCAGAGAATCATTTCAGCCTGGAGTCATACTCCAATGGGTTATGCACTTCCGGCAGCGATTGGGGCAGCTTTTACCACGCACAAAAACATTCTTTGTCTTATTGGAGACGGCGGGCTTATGATGTGTATTCAGGAATTGGCTACAGTAACCCGCTATAATATCCCGATTAAAATATTTATTTTCAATAATCACGGCCATAGCATTCAAAAGCAGACACTTGAAACCTGGCTCAAAGGTCGGTTTGAGGCTGTAGACGTACCAAGCGGTTTAGCTTTCCCGGATTTTCAGAAAGTCGGAAAGGCTTTCGGAATACCCACATTAACACTATCCCGTCATAAAGATCTGAGTGAAAAACTATTACGGATTTTATCCATGAAAGGTCCGGTACTCGTAAACGTGGAGATTGATCCTGACGCGAGAATCATACCTATGCTGAAATTTGGCGCCGGACTTGAGAATATGGATCCGCCACTCCCAAGAGAAGAGCTGGCGTCACTAATAGGTGCTTTACAATGATTACATGTACGACTTTCGCGTTATCAAACGGAAGATATTCTCAGAGGGTCCTGCCACTCGTCACCCTTCTGTTGCGTCGGGTTAAACGCCGACAACAGAAGGGTACCTGACTCGTGTCACCCATTCTCTTTCTGATGATGCGAAACTTGTAATATGATAAGGAAGATAAGTGAAGATTTCAACTCAAAAAGAAAAACAGTAATTATTCTCTCAGTTAGTAGTGATATTGGCAAAGATTTAGGTAAAAGATTTCTTCGGGATGGCATTAACCTCATAGGCACTTATAGAAAATTCGGTCAGATGGACGATCTTGATAAAAACGCCAAATGCCGTTTATTAAAGTGCGATATCTCACAAAAAAAGAGTGTAAATAATTTTTTACAGCAATTCAAAAAACTCAATTTAAAGTGGGATATTCTTCTGTCCTGTGTCGGTGATCTTCTGCCTCTGAATAGCTTTTTTGAATGTAATTTTGAAAGTTGGAACGCCTCGATGCAGGTGAATTCCATCGATCAGCTCCGGGTAGTTCATGGACTTTATCCATTCAGAAATACAGAAGGCGCAAAAGTGGTATTTTTCGCCGGGGGAGGAGTAAATAATACCGTGGTCGACGCTTCTGCCTATACCGCGGCAAAAATAATGTTAATTAAAATGTGCGAGTTTTTGGATACTGAAAATAAAGATGTTAGTTTTTTTTCAATCGGACCTGGTTTTCTCAAAACCAAAATTCATAAGCAGGTATATCAGGGTAAAAACGTCTCGAGGAAAAAAATTATAGAAACAGAGAATTACTTGAAGACAAAAAAAGGCATCAAAATGGCATACCTTTATGAAAGTTTAAAGTGGTTATGCCAGCAACCTAAAGAAGCAGTCGGCGGGCGAAATTTTTCGCTGAAAGGCGATCCTTTTAAAGGAAAAAAGCGTAATTTATTAGTGCAGGAACTTGTCAAAGACCAGAATATGTATAAATTAAGAAGATATAAAAATGATTTTCTAGTATGAAGACAAAAGCTGCAGTATTATTTCACCCCGGGAATCCACTTCGCATAGAAGAAATAGAAATCCCCAAGTTAAAGACCGGTCAAGTTTTAGTGCGCATGCTGGCCAGCGGGATATGCAGAGCACAGTTAAATGAAGTCCGGGGATGGAAAGGCGAAGACAAGTTTCTTCCTCATTTATTGGGTCACGAAGGAGCAGGAGTCGTGGAGGAGATTGGAACAGGGGTCACCAAAGTTAAACAGGGGGATTATGTTGTTACCTCATGGATAAAAGGAAAAGGACATGATGGGGGAGGAGCTCAATATAAATTAGGTGAAATTACAGTTAATGCCGGTCCAATCACAACGTTTGGCAAGAAAAGCGTCATCTCGGAAAACCGCCTGGTAAAAGTGCCTTCTGAAGTTCCACCGCACATTGCTGCTCTTCTTGGTTGTGCGGTTCCAACCGGAGCGGGGATTATTTTTCACACTCTAAAGGTAAAGAAAGGTTCGTCGATTGCAATTTTTGGAGCAGGAGGAGTGGGGGCAAGTGCAATTTTGGCGGCAAAGATGAGAGGCTGTAAAATCATCTTAGCTGTCGATATATCAGAGGAAAAATTACAATTTGCCAGAACCCTTGGAGCCACCCACACTTCATTGTTTGATAATCTGAAGCCTTTTTCTGTAGATTACAGTATTGAGGCAAGCGGAAATAAGAAAGCTATGGAAAAAGCCATTGAGGCAGTAAGCGATCACGGACAGGCGGTAATTGCGGGAAATCTAAAAAAGGGTGAAAAAATCAGCCTTGATCCATTTGAACTTATAAAAGGCAAACGGATTATGGGCACCTGGGGTGGGGAAGCAGATATTGACCGCGATATCCCTTTGTATGCGAAGGCTTATCTTGGCGGTAAAATGAAGATTGACGCCTTATTGTCCAAAAGAATTAAACTGGAAAAAATTAACGAAGCATTAAACATGATGGAAAAAAATAAAATATTAGGAAGGGCAGTGGTTGATTTTACGTAAAATGTACTTATACCCACGTAACTCAGTTTTGCAACTGAGTTACTCAGTATATACCCCTCTAATCCGCTTTGCTGCCCCTTCGGGTTGCAAACCGGAGTAAGATGGGTATACGCACTTACAAAAGATGCTGAAACAAGTTCAGCATGACAAGACATACTAAACCAGGTGTCATCCTGAATTTATTTCAGGATCCCATTTGAAACCAGACTGAGTAAGTCCTGACAAAATATGTTAACAAAAATTGCAGTTATCGGCAGTAATTCGTTTTCAGGAAGTGATTTTATTGATCTAATCCTCGAAAAAAAACGTTTTAAGGTCATTGGAATCAGCAGATCGCCGGAAAAGAGTGATATCTTTCTTCCCTATAAAAGACACGGCTCTTCCCGGTTCAGCTTTTTTCAGATGGATCTCAACCAAGATCTAAAAAAAATATGCAGGTTCCTTAATGATTTCAAACCCCAATATGTAGTTAATTTTGCAGCCCAAAGTGAAGTTGCTCCTTCCTGGGAACATCCTGAGCATTGGTTCCAGACAAATACCGTGGCTTTGGCCGGTCTTATCAACCATTTAAGAAGCGCAAAGTATTTAAAGAAGTATTTACATATTTCCAGTCCTGAAGTCTATGGCAGTTGTGAGGGAACTGTGACAGAGAAAGCGCCGCTTAATCCAAGTACTCCCTATGCAGCTTCCAAAGCTGCTGCCGATTTATTGCTCATGACATTCGTCAAAAATTTTAACTTTCCTCTAATTACCATCCGTTCAACTAACGTTTATGGAGCTCACCAGCAGTTGTTTAAAATCATTCCCCGGTCGATCATTAATATCCGTAAAGGAATAAAAATCCGGCTTCATGGGGGAGGCAGGGCTGTAAAGTCGTATATCCATATCCGGGATATTTCCCGGGGAGAACTTCTGGCTTTAAAAAAAGGGAAAATCGGCGAAATCTACCATTTATCGCCCGCCAAAGGGATTAGCGTCAAAAATGCAGTGAAATTAATCTGCGATAAAATGAAGGTGGATTTTACCAAAGCCATGATCACCGTTGGTGAAAGGCTGGGTCAGGATAAAGCCTATGTCATTGATTCCTCAAAAATACGGCGCCTCGGCTGGAGCGAGCAAACATCTTTGGATAAAGGGCTTAGAGACGTAATATCCTGGATTGATAAAAATTGGCAGGTGATCAAGAACATGCCTTCAGATTATAAACATACGCCGTAAAGCAATGCTATATTTGGCACTAAATCTATTTATTTTTGTTGTCTGTAGCATTTTGCATATCGGTATTCACCGCTTTTTCGCCAAAAGAGGGATATTTACTCTCAAAACGGCATTCATATTTATACTTGGGTTAATTGTAAGTATTTATATTACCACGAGTTTAACGTTAACCAACAGCATGTCATTCCGAGCGGATCCGCCAGCTGGCGGAGCAGTCGAGGAATCATCCAGGGTTCTATGGTGGAAGATCTCCCGCCTCAGCGGGATCCCGCCTGATGGCGGCGACCTCCACTCGTCCGATGTGACATCGGACTCGGTCGGGATGACGTGGAACGTTTCAATTCCTTATTCAGGGATAATTTTTTATATTCTGATGGTTGGTGTACTTATCATATTTTATACCACCCCATCTTTTTCAAATATCAGCCCGTCAACTATGATTTTAAGGCTGCTGAAAAAGAACGGGAAGATGTCTTACCAGAAATTATCGGGATATTTTTCTGATGAGTCGTTGATTAACCTCCGATTGAAAGATCTTCATCAGGATGGATTGATCTTTTTGGAGAAGGATAAATTCAAAGTAACCCCAAAGGGCAACAGGATTGTGAAAACAATTGACTTTTATAGAAAGTTATTCGGCTGGAGCGTCGGGGGATGATGGATAAATTTATCATTATCAATACTTTAATCTCGATAACGGTATACTTTATTTTACATATAATTATTCTGCGGAAAAATAAGCAAAATGAAATTTTTAAATGGTTAGTTTACCTGTATCTTATGGCAGGTTTTTCCCCATTTTTAATCGGTTGGCGGGGAGGTTTCATTTTCGGGTCATTTGTCTCATGGATTTTTTATACTTTTTTAGTTTTAATATATGTGTTGGCTATACTTGGTGTTATGGAATCGTCAATAAGAATAAGGCTGTTAAAAGAAATTTATGATGCTGGAATCAGGGGTATAAGTCTGAAGCAAATATTAAAAAAATATAATAAGGATGTTATATTACACAAAAGGCTGCAAAGATTTTTGTCTGCAGGAGAAATAAGCTTTTATGAGGGAAAATATATGCTCGAAAATAAGTTTACTGCTTATACTTTACCGGATCTGGCTATTAAATCAATCTGGAAGTTATACACGGGAGAGAAACTATGAAGAGTAGAAGCGTCAGTATCATTATCCCGGCCTTTGATGAAGAAAAGAATATCCAGTCGGCAATAATAAGCGCAGATAAGGCAATCAGAGGAATATGTTCGAAATATGAGATTATAGTCATTAATGACGGGAGCATGGATAGAACCGGCCAAAAAGCTGAACTTGAAACTACTTCCAATAAATCGGTCAGAGTGATAAATTTAGCACATCACCAAGGCTATGGAGAAGCTTTAAAAAAGGGTATTCAAGAGGCGAAAATGGAATATTTGACAGTTTTTCCGGGAGATAATGATATGGATTTTAATTCTCTCTCTGATCTTCTTAAAGCCATGGGGAGCGAGGACTTGGTAATATCATACCTTGGTAAAAGCGATACGAGGAGGCTTTGGAGACGCATCGCTTCCCTCATCTATATCGCACTTCTCAGTACGCTTTTTAAACTTAAACTGGAGTACTATAACGGGTCATTTATCTGCAGGACAAAACTTTTAAAAAAACTCCGCTTAATATCAACTGGCTTTACCATTTGTGCGGAATTGAAAATCAGACTCATAAAAAAAGGTTTTTCTTATAAAGAGATTCCCTTTGTGCACATTGGCCGATTATACGGAAAATCTAAAGCTTTGACCGTCCGGTCCATAGTCAATGCATTAATTGTAACTTTTATAATGTGGAAAGATATTAAATCATGAGATCTCTGGTGACAGGGGGACTTGGCTTTATCGGCAGTCATTTGGTGGAAAGCTTATTAAAAGATCAGCACGAGGTCATAGTATTAGACGATCTATCAACGGGCTGCCTGGAGAACTTGCTAACTGTGAAGAATAATTCGTCATTAACACTCCAGAAGATAGACATAACTGATCCGAAAATTCATTTAGACAACTATTTCAAAGGGGTTGATTTGGTATTTCATCTGGCAGCCCGTGCGAATGTAGTGCCATCGATAGAGAAGCCTTTCGAGTATCACAATGTGAACGTGAACGGTACGGTTCGGGTTCTGGAAGCGGCGCGGCGTAGAGGCGTGAAAAAATTCATATATACCGCCTCATCTTCATGTTATGGAATCCCAGAGAGCTATCCCACGCTTGAATCAGCTAAAATTGACCCCCGATACCCCTATGCGCTGACAAAGTATTTAGCAGAACAATATGTGCTGCATTGGGGGAAGATCTATAAACTGCCGGTTGTCAGCCTTCGTTTATTCAATGTGTTTGGACCCCGATCCAGAACATCCGGCACATATGGCGCAGTCTTTGGCGTATTTTTGGCTCAAAAGCTGGCAGGCAAACCGTTGACAGTAGTGGGGGATGGTAGACAGAGCCGGGATTTTACTTTTGTGTCTGACGTGGTCGAGGCATTAGTAAAAGCCGCGAATTCTAAGGTAGTTGGCGAAGTATTCAATGTGGGATCGGGAAAACCGCAAAGTGTCAATAGGTTAGTTAAATTGTTAGGAGGATCTGTAACTTACATTCCCAATCGGCCCGGAGAACCTGACTGCACTTGGGCTGATACTTCCAAAATCAAAAATAAGCTCGGCTGGAAGCCAAGAGTCAGTTTTGAGACAGGCGTTAAAATACTTCTCCGAAATATCGATTACTGGAAAAAAGCACCTGTTTGGACGCCACGAACGATTGAGAAATCAACTAAGGAATGGTTTAAATATTTGACTGTCTAATGTGTTTACAGGACTTACACAGTTACGTATCGTATATCCCGTCATTGCGAGGAGTCTTACGACGAAGCAATCTTTATTGATAGAGATCGTCACGTCCCGACGTGACGTCGGGACTCGCGATGACAAGGTGCGTAAATCATGATGCTTAAAAAAAGATTATTGATTATATTCATCGGCCTCATCAGTCTTTCAATACTGGAATTTCAGTATTTTAATCAGGCTTTCCACACTCCGAAGGACTCAATATATCTGGGTACAGTTCATTATCCGCCTGATTATTTTTCATACCTGTCATATATGGTACAGGGAAAAGATCATCTGCTTTCATCAACTATACTTTATACCTCCGAAAAAACACCACTTGTTTTGGTGAGATGGCAGTATGTTCTATGGGGTAAATTATTGTCTTTTTTTCCGCTTAATACAGGCCAGATGTATCAGATAGCCGTGGTAATTTTCACCATTGGTTTTATGGTAAGCGGATATAAATTAATTTCACTTTTACTGGAAAAATACGAGGAAAGAATATTGGCGTTTGTTTTTTTTGTCAGTTCAACAGCCTGGCCATTGGTTAAAATCGTTGATGGCAGACTGAGTTTTTCATACCACTATTATTGGTTTAATACAGGGAATTTTTTCACCCGTTTCAGTCCGACACCAAATCATTTACTGGGAAGCATACTTCTAACATCAGGTTTTATTCTGGTTTTACGCTGGTGTAAGAAAATTCATACCATACGAAAAATACCATACCTCTTATACAATTTTGCCTTTGTTTTTATTGGACTCACTCTAGCCAGTATATCGCCGATGCATTGGATTTTGTTTTTGGGTAGTTTAACAGGATTAATGGTAATTTTAGCCTTAAGGGATTTAATTATTGCTAAAAAAACTTTTTTTTCTATCACGAATTTCGCAGTTGTCATTGCGAGGACCCCGACGTTACGTCGGGGGACGTGGCAATCTGATGAAAGATTCCCACGCTCTCCCGCACTGTGCGGGATCGCTCGGAATGACAGAGGTGCGAAACTCGAATCTATACTCAAATATCTCCAACCTATATTATTTTCGATTGCCGGAGGGCTCCCGGCGATACTCTACATGCTGTCAGTCTCAAAAGTCTTTCCTTATAATTCCGGTATTTCGTGGGAAGCGACTAAGCAGGTATTTATGGATTTTCCTAATCTTTTTTTCGCAAGCGGAATAGTTATACTTTTTGCCTCATTAGGATGCTACTCTTATTTCCGGCATAAATTTTTTAACCCTGAAAGACTGGTAACTTTATTTTTTCTCACCATAAGTTTAGCCTTTTTTTTCACCGATCTGCCGTGGCAACTGGGAACTTCCAATGTCCGTTACTGGCCTGAAGGAATATATGTTTTCATCGCTGTTTTAGCTTCTTATGGAGTATTCTTTCTTGCTAGATTGGCAAAAAAAGCTAAGTATTTTGTACTAACCATTATTTTGTTATTATATCTTGGGACAACCATACCGACGTTTATCGCAGAGTTTAATGAAAAGTCAGAAATCATAATAAGTAACATTTATTACCTGCCGAATACTATTTATGACATTTACCAATTTGCGTCAAGGACAATAAAAAGACCAAGCGTTTTTCTTCTTCCATGGCCATATGACTTTTCCTTTCCGGCTTTTACCGGACAAAAATCTTTTACCGGCCATCCGCTTTCACACATGACAATAGATGCAGATAAGAAATATACTCTTTCTGCTCAATTTTTCAGCGGAACTCTCGATGAAAAAAAAGTCCAAGAAGATTTGAAACGAAACGGTATTCAGTATATTCTGACTCCAAACAAGTCCGTGATCGAAAAGTATAGTTTTCTCAAAAATCTGTACAGCCGCGGAGATGCGGCTGTATTTGAAGTGAGATAATACTTTTAATTATGGAAATTGGGTAGTTGACTGACTTTTCCTGCGGTTTCTTTTATTTTCCTCTTTTCGAAGAAGTGAGCTGGCGTGGATAGCATCAAGATGATCATTTCTGTTTTTCAATTCTCTATCTATGAGTTTTTGACAGGCAGGATCAGGACAAATATTAGTAGTATAGGTAAGGAGAGATTTGCCGACCTGTTCTTTCCAGCTTTTGGCAATTATCCGTTCCTTGCCGCAACGTATACACGGATTTGACTGTGTCATAGCCTGTAATCCTTCCTTTTAACGTTTGGTTTAATATCTTCGGCCGCCCCCCCCGCCGCCGCGCCCCCCCCCGCCGCCAAATCCACCACGACCCCGGCCCATGCCCCCGCTACGACCGTCAGTATAGGTGGGTTTGGGAAGAGCTTCTTTAACGATGATTTTTCGGCCTTCGAATTCATAACCGTTCAACTTTTCAATAGCATTTTTAGCATCTTCTTCTGTAGCCATTTCTACAAAGGCAAAACCACGGCTGGATCCGGAAAATTTATCCTTGATAATATTTACTGATTGGACTTGTCCGACTCCGGCAAAAAGTTGTCCGAGGGCATCATCTCCGACTGTGAAGGGAAGACTGCCTACAAATAGATTTTTTACCATTATTAACTCCTTGAGATGCTTGATAACAAGCAATATTATTTAAACAAATAAACCTGCTCAAATGAGAAGTGGACTTAGAGCGGAAAAGATGAGTGTCTAAATCTAATTAAAACAGATCAATTTGTACAAGACTATTTTCAGTATTTATAATGGTATCACGATTTCAAAAGATAAGCAATACCCCCGACCACTTGAAATTAAGTCAAGGCGTGGTAATATTTCCTCAATGAAATCGGCCCTTTTCCAAAAGGTAAAAACCCTATCACAACTCCGGCAGACCATAAGAAAGTTGAAAAAAGAGGGTAAAAAAATCGTACTTTGCCACGGAGTTTTTGACCTTATTCATCCGGGCCATATCAGGCATCTGACTTCAGCAAAAAAATACGGGGATATTTTAGTGATCACCGTTACCGCCGATAAATATATTAAAAAAGGCCCGGGAAGGCCTATTTTCCAGGAAGCTCTTCGGGCGGAGGTTCTATCTTCCCTGAATATGGTGGATTTCGTAGCTATTCTCAATTCAGAATCTGCTGTCGAGGCAATTAAAGCATTAAAACCTGATTATTACGTGAAGGGACCTGATTATAAAAGCCGCAAGAAAAGATCCAAAATTCCTCAAAAACTAATCGATGAAACCCAAGCATTGCAGGTGTTTGGCGGAAAGACAGTTTTTACTGATGATATAGTTTTCAGTTCATCTAAACTGATAAGTGAATACTTGAGCGTCTACCCGAAAAAAACAAAAGAGTATCTTGATGATTTGAAAAACAGATATTCCGCAGATTATATTACCGACCGGTTGTCGACACTCGAAAATTTGAAAATTATTGTCATAGGCGATTCCATAATTGATCAATATCACTACTGTTTTCCGGTCGGGAAATCTTCGAAGGAGCCACTCATCGTACACCAGTTTATGATTGATGAAAATTTCGCGGGAGGAGTGTTGGCTACAGCTAATCATCTGGCATCACTCACTAAAAATATACACCTGGTATCACTACTTGGAACCAAAAAATCCTTTGAGAAGTTTATACTCAAACATCTGAAAACAAATATCACGCCTAAATTTTTTTACCGGACGGATACGAGCACAACGGTCAAAAGAAGGTATCTTGACAGATTTACCCGACAGAAACTATTTCAGATAAGTTATCTTAATGATGATCCAATTGAACCAATCCTCGAAAAAAAGATCAATAAATATCTGAAAGCTGAGATTAAAAAGTTTGATTTTGTCATCGTTAATGATTTTGGCCACGGGCTTTTGACGGAGAAACTCATCCGGACTATTTGTCATGAGGCGAAATATCTCGCATTGAACGTCCAGTCCAACAGCGCCAACTACGGATTTAATGTGATTACCAAATACCCAAGAGCTGACTTCGTCTGTATCGATGAACATGAAATTCGACTGGCCGCTCATGATAAATACAGCGATTTGAGATTCCTCATTAAAAAGATTTATAAAAAAATGAAAAGTACCCTGATGATCATAACCCGTGGATCGAACGGATCTCTAAGCTATACTGAAAAAGGAGGATTCTATGAAACTCCTGCCTTGACTGACAAAGTTGTTGACAGGGTCGGAGCAGGGGACGCGCTTTTTTCCATTGCTTCTCCCTGCGCATATAAAACGCTTGAAACAGAGATAATTCCTTTTATCGGTAATGTCGCCGGAGCTTTACAGATTCAGATCGTAGGACACCGCAAATCCATAGAGTTTGCAACAATGGTCAAATTTATTAACAGATTGCTGATTTAATTGAATGACTATAAAAAAAGTACTGATCACCGGCGGGGCAGGGTATGTCGGGGCGGTGTTAGTCCCTAAATTGTTGCAAAAAGGCTTTCAGGTAAAAGTACTTGATTGGTATATCTATGGAAAAGACGTATTTAATAAAGTTCTAGACAGGTCAAATCTTATTGAAATAAAAGGGGATATCAGAGATGATAAATTGCTGGCCAGGCAATTAATAGGAGTTGACGCGGTAATTCATCTGGCAGCCATTTCCAACGATCCAAGTTTCGAACTGGACAGAAAATTATCCAAAGAGATCAATTATGACGCCAGCATTTCTCTTGTGAAATTATCCAAGAGAAAAAAAGTTAAAAGATATATTTATGTTTCCACCTCCAGTGTTTATGGCGTCAAAAGCGAGCGGAATGTATCAGAAGATTTAATTTGTGATCCTTTGACAGACTACTCCCGGTATAAACTCCAGGGGGAAAAGTTTGCCCTGGCGCAAAGATCTGATGAGTTTACGGTTTGTGTGCTTCGTCCGGCTACGATTTGCGGTTATTCTCCTCGTCTGAGGCTTGATTTGACGGTGAATATGCTGACCATACAGGCATTAGTGAATAAAAAGATCACAGTATATGGCGGAGGGCAGAAACGGCCAAATATTCACATAGAAGATATTACTGATTTATATGTGCAATCTTTGAGATATCCGGCTGAAAAAATAAACGGAGAAATCTTCAATGCAGGATATGACAATATGTCTGTTTTAGGGATTGCAGAATTAGTAAAGAGTACTTTAAATGACAGTAAGATAGAAATTGAGGTTACCAAAACTGACGATTTGAGGAGTTATCATATTTCCAGTAAAAAAATTAGAGAGGCGCTTGGTTTTATACCAAAAAAGAGTATAAAAGATGCTATTTTAGATTTAAAAAAAGCCTATTTTGCCGGAAAGATTCTGAATCCATTGACCGACAAAAAATTTTACAACATACAGACGATGAAAACTCATACTCCAAAATTTACCTATGTCAAAACAGAGAAAAAATAATCAAGATCTAAGCCGATTCATTGCGGATTATCGTACAGAGTTGAATGAAGCTTTGAGTTTGCTGGATATCGCCCAAGTACGAAAAGTATTAGAAATATTACTTGGTGCATATCATAGTGGAAGAAAAGTATTCATAATGGGAAATGGAGGAAGCGCCAGCAATGCTTCTCATTTTGCCTGTGATATCGGAAAAGGTACCCTGAAGAGGGTTTATGACAGAAAAGAAAAACGTTTTAAAGTGTATTCGCTCACCGATAATGTAGCTCAAATAACAGCCTTTGCTAATGACCTTAATTATGATGATATTTTTTTCCAGCAACTGCAGAATTTGGTGGAAAAGGGTGATGTGGTTATAGCTTTATCCGGAAGCGGAAACAGCAGGAATATTATTAAAGCCCTGCAGTACGCAAAAAAGCAACAGGTAAAAACAATCGGAATACTTGGATTTATGAATGGGGGAAAGGCAGCCAAACTGGTAGACCTGCCAATCATCATCAAAAGTAATAAATACGGAATCTGTGAAGATATCCAGCTTATTCTAAACCACATTATCATCTCCTGGATGGCATTAGTAAAAGACGGAAAAAAATGATTAAAATACGGCTTTCACGTCACGCCGATTAATAATAATCTCTGTTATTGTCATGCTGAACTTATAATTAATTGTCATTCCGAACTTGTTTCGGAATCCCCATGGGACCCTGAAACAAGTTCAGGGTGACAGTAACTGTCAGTTCAGGGTGACAGTTACCGTGAGATTTATGAAAAATTTATGAAGACCAAAAAAAATTTATTAGATCTTTATCATAACCTTCTGAGAATCCGCTTAGTCGAAGAAGAAATTGCCCAAAAATACAAAGAGCAGGAAATGCGCTGTCCAGTACATTTATGTATTGGTCAGGAAGCAATAGCGGCTGGAATAAGTTCTCTGCTCCACAAAGAGGATATAGTTTTTTCCGGACACAGATCGCACGGCCATTATCTGGGTAAAGGGGGGGATCTTGCAAAAATGATCGCAGAAATTTACGGTAAATCTACAGGTTGTTCTTTGGGCCGGGGCGGTTCTCAACATCTTATTGATCTTGAGGTAAACTTTTACGGAGCAAATCCGATTGTGGCTGAAACTATACCTGTGGCGGTAGGAACCGGCTTAGCGCAAATATACCAAAAGACAGGAAATATCGTCGCTGTCTACTTTGGCGACGCGGCGACTGAAGAAGGAGTGACCTATGAAAGTTTGAATTACGCTTCCTTAAAAAATTTACCTGTGTTATTTATTTGTGAAAATAATCTTTATTCAATCTCTACCCACATCCGGGAACGTCAACCCAAACGTAATATTTATAAAATTGCCCTCTCCTCAGGAATTAAAGCTTATTCGGGTGACGGTATGGATATATTACAAGTATTGGAGTTAACCAAAAAATCTCTGAGCTACATACGAAAGAATAAAAAACCGGTTTTTATCGAATTTATGACCTACAGATTTTTGGAGCATGTCGGTCCAAATCCTGATCCTGCCGGATCCCGTCCTGACAAGGAAAAGAACTATTGGCGAAAAAAATGTCCGGTGAAACAATTTGAAAAATATTTATTGGGGAAAAAAATACTTAATTTAGAAATAAAGGCTAAAATCATTTCCAGGATAAAAAAAGAAATCCAAGATGCTTTTCTCTTCGCCAAAGAAAGTCCATATCCGGAGAGGAATTTAGAGGAGAGACAGGCTTATGCTTAATCATAGGTCGGAGAGATCCATCACATACGCGGAAGCGATAAACGAAGCGCTTCGACAATGTCTTGATAAATATCCGGAAGTTTTTTTAGTGGGTGAGGGAGTGCCGGATCCGAGCGGAATTTTTGGTACGACACTTGGTCTTCAGGATAAATACGGCAGAGAACGGGTGATGGATATGCCGGTGTCAGAGAACGGCTTGACCGGAATCTGTATAGGCGCGGCCATATCGGGATTAAGGCCGATAATGACCCATCAGAGAATCGATTTTTCTTTACTTTCATTTGATCAAATTGTCAATTGCGCCGCTAAATGGTTTTATATGTTTGGGGGAAAAAGATCTGTGCCTCTGGTAATCCGGATGATTATAGGCCGCGGATGGGGACAGGGAGCGCAACACTCACAAAGCCTGCAATCATTATATGCCCATATTCCGGGACTTAAAGTGGTCATGCCGGCATCTCCATCTGACGCCAAGGGTATGCTGATTTCTGCAGTTAAAGATAAAAATCCGGTGATTTTTATCGAACACAGATGGCTGCATCAAATAACAGGCCTTGTACCCAAGAATTATTTTGAGGCAAATTTAAATCAGGCAGCAGTCGTAAAAAGAGGCAGCGATGTGACAATAATCGGCATATCTTACATGACGATTGAGGCTTTGAAAGCTGCCCGGATTTTAAAAAAAGAAAATATCAATGCGGAAATCATAGATTTGCGTTCACTGAAACCGATTGATATGAAAACCATCATTAAATCTCTAAAAAAAACAGGCAGAGTTGTGATTGCCGAT
>MFJN01000060.1:37677-40821 GCA_001779235.1 Candidatus Gottesmanbacteria bacterium RIFCSPHIGHO2_02_FULL_40_13
ATTCTGGAGTATGATAGGAATATCTTAAAGGCGAGGCCATTTAGACTATCTTTACCTGATTTGCCGACCCCGACCAGTTTTCGGCTGGCGGAAAATTATTATCCTACCTATAAAACTTTGGTAGAAAAAATAATGGCTATGGCCGGCAAAAGCGATGTATATATCAAAAAAATCATCAGTAGTTTAAAATCAAAGGAAGAAGTTTATTCTGATGTTCCCGATAAAAGTTTTACCGGGCCTTTTTGATCTATTACAAGTTTCGCAGTTGTCATTGCGAGGACCCCGACGTTACGTCGTCGGGGGACGTGGCAATCTAATAAAAAGATTCCCACGCTCTCCCGACTGAGTCGGGATCGCTCGGAATGACATTAAGTGCGAAACTCGTAAATAATATGACATCATATTACCAAAATAAAAATATCCTGATTACCGGAGGAGCGGGATTTATCGGCAGCAACCTGGCAATTACACTCGCGGCTAAAAAAGCCAACGTCATGATAGTTGATGCATTAATAGATGGATACGGAGGTAATTTATTCAACATCGAACCGGTAAAAAAGAATCTGAGGCTAGAAATAGTTGATATTAGAGATACGGCAAAGATGGATAAATTAGTTTGTAATCAGGATATTATTTTTAATCTGGCAGGAACTTTATCTCATGTCGACAGCATGAAAGATCCCCTCACTGATCTTGATATCAATTGCCGTGCACAACTGTCACTTCTTGAGTCTGTCCGCAAATATAATCCAAGTGCGAAAATTATTTTTGCCGGGACACGCAATCAATACGGGAAAGCAAAATATTTACCTGTTGATGAAAATCATCCGCAGGAGCCTACAGATATTAACGGAATAAACTGCATTGCCGCTGAGAAGTATCATCTTATGTATACCAAAGTTTACGCCGTTAAAACAATTTCTCTGCGCATGACTAACACATTTGGGCCTCGCCATCAGATGAAACATTCACGTCAGGGGGTACTCAATTGGTTTATCCGTAAAATTATAGATGGAGAAGAAGTGGTGCTATATGGCAAAGGCAAACAGATAAGGGATGTAAATTACGTGGACGATGTAGTTTCAGCATTATTACTCGTCGGTCAAAGCAGCAAAGGGTGGGGAGAGGCCTATAATTTGGGCGGGACGCCGGTCTCTCTTTTGGATTTTGTGAAAAAAACTATTGATATTGTTAAATCGCTCCAAAACGAGGTGCGACCTCGTAAGGGGATTGTGATGAAGCCGTTTCCGGTTGACCGGAAAAATATTGAGATTGGGGATTATGTTGCCTCGTATGAAAAGATAAAGAAAGTTTTCGGCTGGAGGCCTAAAGTATCTCTTGAAGAAGGCATCAGGAGGACGATTAATTATTACGCAAAATACAAAGAATTTTACTATTGAGCTAATTTAGAGGTTTTTTTTAAGAATAACCAAAGTTGTCCACACCAATAGAAAGTAAATAAATACAGAAAAGGTTGTACTACTACGATAAGTCTGCCAAATTCTCCATAAGAAAAGAAAACCGACAAGACTATTTGATAAAAGGAGATCAGTCCGGCAAGGAAAATAACTGCGAGCTTAAGATTATTTCTTTTCCTGAAGAATAAAAAGACACTAATGAAGAGGAAGGGAATTGAGATTAGAGTCAGATATTGAATCGCCGAATACAATTTAAACAAATTCAGATAGATTAAATTGGTCACTCCGGACGGGGGAATTACGGTATTTATTATTTCACTGTTTTCCAGCATGGCCGAAGGAATCTGTAAGGCTGAACGGGTGAGAAATTCTCTTAAATTAGAGGAAATAACTTTTGAATTAAATCCGGCAAGAGTATTTAATTTTTCAGTGTGGTCATAGATTTCCGGATCATAGTACTCCAAAAATCTGTATGGCATCTGTGGAAGCTTTTTTTGCCGGTAATCGGAAAGAGTTTCGTAAAAGTATGGGAATTTTTGGGCGTTTGTTATGGATAAATTAAACTGCATTATCTTTCCGAGCATATTGATATCAGTGATATGATTTATCCCCAGATATTTTCGCTCCAGAAAGTTATATCCGATATAAGAGACAGGTAAGGTAGAATAAATAATCAGAAAAATGATAACGAAACTAATTTTTTCCCGTTGATAGTTGTGAGAGAGATAAATAATCAAAAATAGAATTGGTAAGCCCAAGTAAATGGGTTTCAAGAGAAAGAGCGCCATTGAACAAAGAATCAGCAGTAATTTGTACGGTTTGGTATTATAAATCAGCAGATTAACCGCTATATAAAAAATTAAGATCAGCAAGAAAATCGTCAAAGATTCCGTCAGTAGTATTTTTTCCCAGGAAAAAATCATGATATTCAAAGATAAGAAAAGAGAGAAAAGCAAAGCTTTTTGAGGATTAACTCTTATCTTTTTTAAAGTAAGATAGATTAATGAGATACCCAAAATGCCGAAAATAGTTTGGAGAGAGGTGATGAGATAAGCACCTTTATAGAATTCTGAAGACTGATAATTGGGATTATGATTTCCCGTTAAGATCATTCCGAGATGTAAAAAAGCAAGATAAAAAGGGGTTCTCTCGTCATTAAATACCAGATTTAATATTTTTCCTCCGGAGAGTTTTCTTTCCAGCTTATAATATCCGTCAGAATCGGGAGTAGTGAAGGCATTATTTGAGAAGAACAATGGCAAACGGATTATGAAAGAAGCTAAAATAATGATTAAAAGATGTCCGGTGAATTTCGCCTCTTTTGGCATTTTTGGAAATATTGTAAGATATTCTCATTCTAACACGCAAACTATATGATCCCAAGTTTTGATATTAAAAGGCAAAATACAACGCTCTACAGAGAGTTAAACAGGGTAATTAAAGAAGTGCTGACAAAGGGTGTCTATATTTTAGGAAAGAAGGTAGATGAATTTGAAGCAAAGTTTGCCTCATATCTCGGAGTAAAATATACTGTCGGAGTAGCCTCAGGGACCGATGCATTATCTTTAGCGCTTCTGGCAATTGGCATAAACCCGGGAGATGAAGTGATTATGCCTGCCAATGCTTATCCTACCGCTTTTGCGGTTACCGCAATAGGAGCCATCCCCAAACTTGTCGATATTGATCCTTCCACCTTTAACATTGATCCTTCTCTTATAGAACAGGC
>MFJN01000061.1 GCA_001779235.1 Candidatus Gottesmanbacteria bacterium RIFCSPHIGHO2_02_FULL_40_13
GGATAAAATTATTTCACTTTTGTATCTGGTGAGATTTATGGCTTATTTTCAAATATATCCGCTGGTTTTAATTGTTTTGGAGAAACAATATTTGGATAGACAATTCTTGCTCAAAATAATCTCCCTGTTCGGAATTTTTCTGGTAATTGCCGGTTGGCTGCAATATTTCCTTTATCCGGATTTAAGAAATCTTTATTATCTGGGTTGGGATCCCCATTACCGCCGGATATTTTCAACAGTCCTTGATCCCAATTACTTCGGACTGATTCTGGTTGTCCTTTTTCTGTTCCGGTTGTCGAATCCCTCTTTGAAGCAGGAAATAATTTATAAAATAACCTTCCTTTTTACCCTTGCTTTTACCTATTCCAGAAGTTCATATGTCTCTTTGGTATCCGGAGCCTTATATTGGGCTTTCAGATCTGGCAAGTTTTTGAAATATTTTCTGGCCGGAACAGTCTTGATCCTGACCTTATTTTTGCTGCCCAGGCCGGGAGGGGCCGGGGTCGAACTGGAACGCCTTTTTTCCATCAGGGAGAGGCTGTCAAACTGGCAGACGGCCGTGACCATTGTCAAAAATAAGCCGTTTCTGGGAGTAGGTTTTAATACTCTCAGATTCAATTTCCGCAACAGCCAATATCTGCGGGAAGACTGGCTGACCAGCCATTCGGCCGCCGGTATTGACAACAGTTTTCTGTTTGTGGCAGCCTCAAGCGGCCTTTTGGGATTGGCCGTTTATCTGGTCTTCCTAACAGCCTTGTTTTTACGGTTGGATGCAACCGGCAAAAGTCTGATGATTGCTGCGGCGGTGCACAGCCTGTTTTTAAATTCCCTGTTCTTTACTTATTTCCTGGTCTGGTTTTATCTTTTATTAGGGATGCAGCAAAAATTTAAGGAGAGTACTCCAGCTTAAATTCAACTTCATGGCTGTTGCCGGCGATGTCAGTTGCTTTAAAAATAAAATTATTCTCGCCCTCATTTAAGGAAACGCTGTATTCAAAATCGCCGTCCGGTTCGACAATAATAAAGCGGTCATTAACACTCAAGCGGGCATTATTTTCCGTTTCCCCCCGGATAATTACGGTTTTATCTTCCCCGAAAAATTTACGGCCGTTTTCCGGTTCATTGACGGTAATTTCCGGCGGCTCTTTTTTATAAATAATATTTAAACCGGCAGGGGAGCTTCTTTTGCCCTCTTTTTCAAGATAGGCTTCGATGGTATTTTCACCTTCCTGAAGTCTGACTCCCCTGAATTCAAATTGTCCTTTATTATCCGATTCGCTCTTTTCTTCTTTGCCGTTAACAGCCATGACCACAGAACTGTTTTTATCAGTGATTCCGGAGACGATGATCATGGCTGAATTGGTAGCCTCCGGCAGGGAATTTAAGGAGGGAGGAAACAATAGGCTGTCAGCTGATTTTTCGGTGATCCCCCTGTCTTTTCGCAGAAATGACAGCCCGACGACAATTTTAGCCAGAAGCGGCAAACCGATCTGGAATGCGGCAATGATGCCGACTATTATCAGAACGACAGTTTTGACGAGCTTTTTGTTGAGCTTTTTCTCCTGCGAACGCAAGCGGCGCGAAGTATACTGCATATACTTTTATTATACTAGTATTATACCAGTCTCTTGAGCCGACGATCGGATTCGAACCGATGACCCACGCTTTACGAAAGCGTTGCTCTACCAGCTGAGCTACGTCGGCTACCCCTTGATTTTAACAAAGAAAGCTAGTCTTTAGAAGTTCGGAAGATTTTTTCGGCTGCTTTGACATCCTTTTTCAACTGTATTTTAAAGTCTTCTATATTCGGAAAAGAAATGACTCCCCTGATGAAATCCAATAATTTAAAGGAAACAATCTGCCCGTAGATGTCCCGGTCAAAATCAAGAAGATAAATCTCCAAAATGGTTTCTGTCTCTCCCAAAATCAGTCTCGGTCCTTTGTAGAGAAGTCCGGCATGATTTTTTCCCTCTATTGAAACTTCTGCCGCATAAATCCCTTCTTTATATGCGGACAAAATATGCGGATTTTCAAGGTTGACGGTCGGGAAACCGAATTTTTTGCCCATATTCCGGCCGTGGATGACTTTTGAGCGGTAAACTTTATCGTCCATATCCTTTGGTATATAAAGTTAGTGTTATTTTTTCAGCCCGATTTAGAACCCGATGAATGAGAGGTACGATAATGGGAGTAATGCCGGCTAACGGATGCCACAAAGAACTTCTTAAACCTCTGGATGATTGAACCAGTGAAATCTGTTTGCCTTCCTCTATCACTGCCGGAATGAAACTGAAAGTGATAGTTAAGGCTAAACGAAAGGATTCCGGCAGAAAAGATAAAGCTTCAACTATCGATCCGAGGGAAATGATTGAGGTGAAATAAAAGACCAACAATGAAATAGTCAGGATTTTGGTAGAGGAGAAAAGTCCAGCTTGTATTCGTTCAACTGGAGATAATGATTGATTAAACAATAATTGAAAAAAAATAATTAAGACAACAATGGCCAGAAGAGGTTTCAACCTGTCACCTAATTTACGGAATTGAACTGTAAATAAAGTTAATATTAAAACTATAAGCAAAAATGAAAATAGCAAAAACGGATGCCTGATTGACAAAAGCCAGGTAGTCAAACTGAGAAGAAGCAAAAGTTTTATTTTAGTCATTTATACGGATCTTTAATGCCTGTTTTTGATAATAATAATTTATCAGTTAAGATTTTTTTTACCTGACCAAAACCTGCGATTTTTCCCTGATGGAAGACCAATGTCTCTTTAGCGAATTGCCGCAGAAAATCAGTGTCATGTTCAACAACAATGATTGTTTTCCCCTGACGGTTTAAACTGGACAATAATTTGTATAAGATAAGCGAACTTTGATAGTCGAGCATGGCCGTAGGTTCATCCAAAAGCAAACATGCGGTATCTAAAGCCAGAATGGCAGCCAAACTGACTCTTTGTTTTTCTCCCAATGAAAGGCTTTGCGGATCCCTGTTTTCAAATCCATTCAAACCGACTAATGTTAAAGCCCGACTGATTTTTTGCTCAAGATTTTTTCTGCCTAAATTTTTCAGTCCGAAAGCGATTTCTTCAGCAACCGTCAAATTAAAGATAGCTAAATCCGGATTTTGGAAAACCAAACCGACTTTTTGAGAAAGCTCTGCCACTTTTGTTTTTCTGGTATTTAGTCCGTCAATTATGATATCTCCCTGAAGATGACCAGGGATAAGATGCGGAATTAAGCCGTTAAGTAAATAAAGGAATGTACTTTTACCCGAACCGTTGCTGCCGGTCACGCCAATAAAAGATCCGGCAGGTATTTCCAGATTTAGATTGGAAAGAGTCGGACGTTCTGACTGGTAACTGAATGAAACATTTTCAAGTTTTAAGAGTTTGATCATGTTGCGATTTCCGTGTAGAAAAACGGTCGAGCCGGAAGCGGTAAACTAGAACCCAGGCCAGCAAGAGGTCAATAGCTGTTTGGATAATGTTAAAGACAGCAATAATGGTCCAGGGAATTGCCGTCATCGCCTGAGCCGGAGTCATACCCGTCCAGATAGGTATGGCATAGTAATAATTTAAGGGAAGAACCAATAATAGCCTAAGAATATTCCCTAAAATAAACGGGGTAATCAGATTTTTTGGATTCCGGTAATCACGTGCCCAAATGGCTAAACTTAGCCAAATCGGAGCAGTGGCTACGAATTTCATTGATGCACCCAGCCAAGTATCAGGAGCGAATAAAGTAATGATAATAAAACCCAAAATTGAGACAATCAAGGCTGAACGAAGGCTAAAAAGGAAATAAGCGATAATCCAGGTAACAGCCACCAAATCCAGCCACATGCCCCATTGCGGAGATTGGTAACCTAAATGATATAGCTGTAAAAAGGCAGACAAGCTGGCTAAAGCAGCCGACAGGGCGATAACCCTAACTTCAGAAACAGTTCGATCAGAAAATTTTTCCATTATAATCCTCCTTTGTCGAAACTTCGGCGCAAAAAATAAAAATCCCCTCTTCGGGGATATTAATATTGATAACTACACGGGAAAAATGCCGTTAGTTTTCCTTCTTTCATCCCGACTTTACGGTCGCTGCCGGAGTTTCGCCGGCTCATGTCCCGATATAATCGGGACTCGTAGAGAATATCTACCGATTGGGATTTTCACCCTACCCCCGAAGGAATGTTATTATAATATTTGAATTAACTTTAATAGTCAAGAAAAATGAAAATTCTGACACTGCCGATCGGCCAGATGACGACAAACTGCTACCTCATCATTGCCGAAAACAATGAATGCCTGATTATCGACCCCGGTGATGACGCAGATTATATCGAAAGAATCATAGCGGATAATAATGCCAGACCATTAAAGATAATTGCCACTCACGGACATTTTGACCATATTATGGCAGTGACTGAACTTAAGCTGGCATATAATATTCCTTTTCTCATCAATCAAAAAGATGATTTTTTGGTGAAGAATATGGTTCAGTCAGCCGCACATTTCCTGGGAATTAAAACAGATCCGCCTCCGATTCCAAATGCATATCTTAAAGACAAGGAAATCATAAAAGCCGGTGGTCATGAGATTAGGATAATAGCAACTCCCGGACATACTCCCGGCAGTATCTGCCTCTATATACCTCAAGAAAAAACCCTGTTCACTGGTGACAACCTGTTTGCCCAGGGGGGTCAAGGACGGACTGATTTCTCTTACAGCAAACCGGCAGAATTACAAAAATCTTTAAAGCTGATTTTTTCGTTACCGGAGGAAACTATTATCAGACCCGGCCACGGAGAAGAATCAACATTGGCAGAGGAAAAGCGCTTCCGGTGGTAACTTTCTCCTTTCCTTGAATTGCCGGTCTTTTTTCGCTACATTAAAGGTTGATGGGAAATAAATCAGAATTTTTGCCTGGACATATTAAATATAAAATCCTTACATCCCGCCTGGCAGTAAGGGCGCTCAAAGCCAAGGCTGATGCCAGAAGGACAATCATTGAAATATTTGCCGATTGGATAAATTTAAAAATCGGCAGCATCGGTTTTCTGGTATTTAATTTCCCAAAACAGGGCTTCCCGTTTATTCGATTTGAGGGAAGA
>MFJN01000062.1:0-1208 GCA_001779235.1 Candidatus Gottesmanbacteria bacterium RIFCSPHIGHO2_02_FULL_40_13
GCCGATTTTGCCGAAGAATCCTTACGTTAGTGACTGGCTGATAAAACGTGCGTTGGAAGTAAAATACAATAAAGAAATTGATTTACAACCTCTTGACGATATTCTCGAAAATCAGGCCCATAATTTCATGCTAAGTTAGCTTAGTGTATAATGTGCTCCTAAATGTCAAATCAAGATAAAATACGTGAATTAAAAAAGGAGCTGAATTTTCTCTATAAGATTGCTAAAAGTGTCCATAGTTTGGAGATTCAGGAACTTCTTTCGGAAATAGTTAAAATTGCAAGCGTTGTTACAAATGCAGATTCCTGCCTGATTTATGTACTGGATTCAAAAAAACAGGAGTTGGTTTTAAGAGCATCAAAAAATCCCCATCAAAATTTGCTCCAAAAAGTTACCATGAGAATGGGTGAAGGAATTACGGGTTGGGTCGCCAAGGAAAAAAAGGCAGTGGTGATCGAAATATCAGCTTATAAAGATCCAAGATTTAAATTTTTCAGTAATCTTCCTGAAGATAAATATGAGGCTTTTCTATCAGTACCTATTGTAAATAAACACGGAACAGTTGGAGTAATAAATATCCAACATAGAAAAAAACATAAGCATTCGGAAATGGAAATAAATTTATTGACAGCTATAGGAAAACTGGTAGGAGGAGCTTTGGAAAACGCTCTTTTGGTCGAGGAAACTTTAGCGTTAAAAGAAGCATTGGAAATGCGTAAGCTGATTGAGAAAGCAAAAGGTATTATGATGAAAAGACGAAGCATTGACGAAGATGAGGCCTATAAGTTAATTCAGAAAGAAAGCATGGATAGCAGAAAAACCCTCAAAGAGATCGCCGAAGCAATAATCCTCGCCGAGAAATTAAAATTAGGGGATTGACTCCGATTTACCCCGATTTAATCGGGGCTTAATCGGGGTTGACACACATTACTAAATAAAGTAGGATATTATAAATTCTTCAACGAAGAAGAATCATTAAAATAATATAAAGACAATGAAGTCTTCCAACGCAACGATTGCCAAGGAAGATTTTTTATTTTATTTGAGGAGATAATAATTATGCCAAAAGATGCAATAAAAGAAGTTCTTGCCCGCGTAAAAAAAGATAAGGTGGCGTTTGTTGATCTGCAATTCAGTGATTTTATGGGCACGATAAAAAATTCAACTATACCGGTTTATAACCTGGCTGATGCACTCGAACGGGGAGT
>MFJN01000062.1:1214-1959 GCA_001779235.1 Candidatus Gottesmanbacteria bacterium RIFCSPHIGHO2_02_FULL_40_13
AGACGGATCTTCAATTGAGGGTTTTGCCAGGATTCATGAGTCTGATATGTACCTGATGCCTGATCCTTATACTTATGCGCTTCTTCCCTGGAGAAATCATGAAAATGGTGGTAGAGTCGGTAGGTTTATTTGCGATGTATATAAACCTAATCATGAGCCATTTGAAGGGGATCCCAGAAACATTCTAAAACGAGTTCTGGAAGAAGCTAAAAAAATGGGTTACGAATTTTATACAGGACCCGAATGCGAATTTTTCCTGTTTCCCAAAGGCGAGAACGGTGAGATCAAACGAGAATCAAAAGGCAATGGATATTATTTTAACCTGATTATGGACGAAAGTTATACGATAAAGCGGGAGATTATGGAAGCACTTGACAGTATGGGTATTGTTACCGAAACAAGCACATATGAAGTTGCCGATAATCAGCATGAAATCGATATAAGATACGATAAAGCGCTCAAAACCGCTGACAATACCATTACGTTGAAGATGGCAACAAAATTTATAGCGCATAGGCGTGGGTACTATGCGACTTTTATGCCGAAGCCATTTTACGGAATCAACGGAAGCGGGATGCATACGCATCAAAGCCTGTGGAAAAACGGTAAAAACGCTTTTTATGACAGAAGTGATAAATACGGATTATCAAAGTCTGCTTATCAGTTTATGGCGGGTCAACTGGTACATGCGCGGGAGATTGCGGGAGTTTTTGCCCCAACCGTCAATTCGTATAAGAGGCTTACT
>MFJN01000062.1:2009-2742 GCA_001779235.1 Candidatus Gottesmanbacteria bacterium RIFCSPHIGHO2_02_FULL_40_13
GGCGTTGATACGGATTCCGAAAATTTCAAAAGGGTATGAAGACAAGGCGACAAGAGTCGAAATCCGTTGTCCTGATCCATCTAGTAATCCCTATCTTACATTTGCCGTACTTCTCAAAGCAGGGCTTGAAGGGATGAAAAAAGTTCTAAAAGCGCCTAATCCGGTCGAGGAGAATCTTTTTGAGTTTGACGATGTGAAGCTTGCTAAATACTATATAACCAAGCTTCCTGCAAGTTTAAGAGAAGCTCTCGTTGAAATCGAAAAAGGAAAAATCGTCAGGGAAGTTTTCGGCGAATATACATGGGGAAGATATCTCGAGGCCAAAAAGGAAGAATGGGATGAATTCAGGACTCATGTGACTGATTGGGAGGTTGCGCGCTATCTGCCGACTCTGTAAAATTGGGATATGAGTAGGGCAAAAAAAATTACTCTTGATCAAGTTAGACACATAGCCAATCTTGCGAGACTTCCGATAAAAGAAGAAGATTTGGCTGAATTCAAAAAAGAACTTACTGCGATTCTTGACCTATTCAGTAAGTTAAAGGAAATAAATACAAAAGGTGTAGTTCCCACCAGTCAGTTAACCGGACTTGAGAATGTTTTCAGAGAAGATGAAGTAAGAACCTCTTTAACTCAAAAAACGGTTTTATCCAATGCCCCGAAAACATATAATGGTTATTTCGTAGTTGAATCTATTTTTGATTAACTATGCTTCTAGATAAAAGTATTAAAG
>MFJN01000062.1:2783-3148 GCA_001779235.1 Candidatus Gottesmanbacteria bacterium RIFCSPHIGHO2_02_FULL_40_13
GAGATCGTACTGGAATGTTACGAGAATATCGAAAAGCAAAATAAAGATACCAACGCATTTATTACCGTAATCGATAAAGATGAAGCGATAAAGTTAGCCCAAGATCGCGATAAAAAAATTTCTAATGATGTTAGCCCTTTATACGGATTGCCTTTTGTATTGAAAGATACTTATCTTACTTCCGGTATTTTGACTACGGCCGCATCAAAAGTACTAGGTAATCATGTTGCCCAATATAATGCTACTGTCTATCAAAAATTGTTGGATGAAGGGTGTATTTTGATAGGGAAGATGAATATGGATGCTTGGGGAAACGGAGCAAGCAGTGAGAATACGGATTTCGGACCGGTTAAAAATCCCTGGGA
>MFJN01000062.1:3239-3452 GCA_001779235.1 Candidatus Gottesmanbacteria bacterium RIFCSPHIGHO2_02_FULL_40_13
GGCTCTATCCGCAATCCCGCAGCCTGGTGTAATATAACAGGGCTTAAAGTGACTTACGGCCGTGTCAGCAGATACGGCTGCATAGCTTACGCCTCTTCATTTGATACCGTAGGTCCGATGGCAAAGACGGCTGAGGATTGTGCATATGTATTGCGAATCATTGCGGGAGTTGATCCAATGGATGCGACCTCTTTTCCAAATCCCGTACCTAAT
>MFJN01000062.1:3471-3783 GCA_001779235.1 Candidatus Gottesmanbacteria bacterium RIFCSPHIGHO2_02_FULL_40_13
AATTTTATACTGAAGGTTTAGATGGTGAAATTAAAATAAAGATTGAAGAGGCGGTAAAAGTATTTGAAAAACTTGGGTTTAAGATCAAAGAAATTTCCATGCCTTTGCTTGAAATGAGCATTCCGGTTTATTATCTGATTGGACCGTCTGAAACAAGTTCAAACCTCGCCCGTTACGACGGAGTCAGGTATGGTAATACTCGAGATAATTTTACCCGGGAGACGATGAGGCGAATTATGCTTGGTACTTATGCTCTATCGGCAGGCTATTATGACGCGTATTATAAAAAAGCCCAACAGGTAAGAACGCTTT
>MFJN01000062.1:3858-4092 GCA_001779235.1 Candidatus Gottesmanbacteria bacterium RIFCSPHIGHO2_02_FULL_40_13
AAATCGGGGAATTAATCAGTGATCCTGTGAAAAATCTTCTGGCTGATATTTTTACAACCAGCCAAAATCCGGTCGGTGTGCCGTCTCTTGCGTTGCCTTGCGGTTTTACAGATTCAGGACTACCCATCGGGATGCAGATGGTTGGAAAAATGTTTGCGGAACCTCTTCTATTACAGTTAGGACATCAATATCAGCAAAGCTCAGGTTGGCATAAAAAGAAGCCACCTTTTTTAC
>MFJN01000062.1:4143-6004 GCA_001779235.1 Candidatus Gottesmanbacteria bacterium RIFCSPHIGHO2_02_FULL_40_13
GAATAGTAAGGGAACTTTATATCCGTATTACAACGGAAACAGGTTATTGACTATGATACCGGAATTAAAAACCATCGCCGATTGTCGAGTAGAAGATATCACTAATATAGACAGTACAAACATGAAAGTTGAAATCTGGTCCACTTTAGCCCGAAAAATATTCAGTTATTGGAAAAAATATGACGGATTTATCATTATTCATGGAACAGACACTTTGGCATATACAGCTTCCGCTTTATCTTTCGCCTTAAAAAATATTGATAAACCTGTTATTTTCACAGGTGCTCAGAAACCGTTTGACGATATCAATTCAGACGGACGAAACAATTTAATAAATTCTTGTTTGCTGGTCCAAATGGAATTAGCTGAGATTGGCATAGTTTTCGGATCTAAAATTCTTAGAGGTAACAGATCTACTAAAGTTAGCGAGTCAAGTCTTGATGCCTTTGATAGTCCGATGGTAGAACCTTTGGGAGAAATTAGCCTTGAGCCAAGACTAAAGAAACATATTAAGAGAAGAAATTTTGGAAAACAACTTATCTGTCAATCTGATTTTAATCCCAAAGTCATTGTTATTACCCTTCAACCTAGCCTACCAGTTACTTTTTTGAGGAAAATTCTTGACACTGGTTGTAAAGGCGTTATATTAAAGGCTTTTGGAGCAGGTAATATTCCGAACGATATAATCACTTTCTTAAGAGAAGCTAAATCATCAGATATCCCAGTTGTGGTTCTCAGTCAATGCAACAAAGGAATTACTCAGATGCAGCTTTATCAGGTTGGTTATCAGGTTCTTGAGGCTGGAGCGATTGCCGGACGGGATATGACTTTAGAGGCAGCCGTGACAAAATTAATGTGGGGTTTGGCAAATATAAAAAAAATTAGTGAGTTAAAAAAACTTTTTGATATGAATTTAGCGGGCGAAGTTACAATATCTGACTAAAAATTATAGGTTTGATTTAGTGATTCGAATCACTAATACAGATAGCCAGGAATTTATATGGATACGACGAATTATGAAGCAGTTATAGGACTTGAGATACATGTGGAGTTGAAGACTAAGTCCAAAATGTTTTGCGGATGTAGAGCGGATTGGTTTGGGAAAGAACCCAATTCTCTTTGCTGTCCGGTTTGTTTGGGGCTTCCCGGAGCTTTGCCAGTCCCCAATAAAAAAGCCGTTGAATGGTGCGTAATGCTGGGACTGGCTTTAAAATGCGAAATACCTGAGTTTTCCAAGTTTGACAGGAAAAATTATTTTTATCCGGATTTGCCGAAAGGATACCAGATTTCACAATACGATAAACCATTCGCCACCAGCGGGTGGCTCGATATAAATAACCCAATAAATACCAATAACCCAATACTACCAATAAATGAAACAATGAAAAAGAAAATTAGAATTCGGAGAGTTCATTTGGAGGAGGATACGGGGAAACTGATGCATGAGACAATCAATGGTGAGAAGTCTACTCTGATTGATTTCAACAGAAGCGGAGTTCCGCTTGTTGAAGTAGTTACGGAGCCGGATATAAGATCCAGTAACGAAGCTAGAATTTTCCTAAAAAAGTTGCATCAGATAATCCGGTACTTGGGGATAAGTGACGCGGATATGGAAAAAGGCAGCATGAGATTGGAACCGAATATATCTGTGAGAGCTGTTAGCAATAGAGCAATAGAGCAATTGAGCGATGATAATTTACCAAAATATAAAGTTGAGGTGAAAAATATCAACTCGTTTGCTTTTGCTAAGAAAGCAATAGATTTTGAAATAGCACGGCATATTGAAATACTTAAAAGGGAAGAAATTCCGGTACAGGAAACACGGGGATGGGACGAGAAAAAAGGAATAACGTACTCGCAA
>MFJN01000063.1:0-930 GCA_001779235.1 Candidatus Gottesmanbacteria bacterium RIFCSPHIGHO2_02_FULL_40_13
CCGCAGTTCTCGAGATACTTGGGCTCAGCCCGTGAACTCTTGAATCGCTATGGAGTCAGCGTAATTCTAAAAAAACCAGATGATGAGTATGAAGGGACTACACCGACTTCCACCGAGCTGCAGACTATCGAGGCACAATCGGCAGTCAAGGAATTAATAGAGGGACTAATGCGTTTCCCAGCAGAATATATACATTTAGCTGGCTTAAAAAAAGTTGTCCTGACTAGCGGTATAAAACCGGACGCTTACGCTGTTACTGATCATCAACATGATACTGTTGTAGTCAATCTAAGCAATGGCTCAGGCTATTGGGAAGGCGGGCAAGATATAAGACATGAACTGTTCCATCTAGTTGACGCAAAGTTATGCGGCCCTGAAGGGATGAAGAATGATCCCGAGTACGAGGCGCTCAATGACGGCAAAGATATATACGGTTCCGATAAAACCAAGGTAATTCCATTTGAGGAATACTTTATAAACCGACAAGAACGCGAACAGCGAATGAAAGAAGCCTTGAGGAATTATGACAAAGGAACTTACTGCGAACTGGAACAACAAGGCATCAAAGAAGCAAAACAGGTAGCGGCAGAGAGCTGGTATTCATTGACTGATGCTGTTGAAGATAAGGCCGAAATGGGCACTAATTTTTATGCCGGTCCTTATTCCTATGAAATTATTGAAGCTACTAAATCACCAGTTTATAAAAACAAGTTTCATCTGCTGATGGCCAGAATCTACCATGTCGCGCCGAATATCGTCAGATACTTCGCGGCCAGTAGACGAATATCTCCGATGCCAAAGCCGGCCTATGATTGTGATAAATGAATAAAATTACCGTAAGAGTGAAGCCGGGGAGCAAGAAAGGGCCGCTGGTTCAAACCAGTCTGAGCGGTGAATTGTTGGTCTTTGTGCGTGGACCGGCGGTGGATG
>MFJN01000063.1:965-3234 GCA_001779235.1 Candidatus Gottesmanbacteria bacterium RIFCSPHIGHO2_02_FULL_40_13
AAGTACTTTGAGGTGCCAAAGAGTCACGTCCAATTGATTTCCGGCCACAAATCCCGCCTCAAACGCTTCAAAATCATAAATTAATGGAAAACGCTCGCGCTTGCATTTTTGCGATAAAAGTGCAAAATATCTGAAATAAGAATTATGAGTAATTGTGTTGAACTAAAACCGTTGCCTGGCATTGAGGGCAATATTGATTATGCCAAGGCCATCAAAGCAGATGTGGTTGCTCTCTGGGATAGGGTAGGCCAAATACGGGAGCGAAATTCGGGAATTGATCCTCGTAGCCCCCAATCAGCGACAACCGTAATCGGTGAGCTTAACATTGCTCATGCCAAGGTTTTGGCCGGTTCGAATCTTAAAAATTCCCGTCTCGGGGAGATTAAGCCAACAACACTACTGGCTCTATTTCGTCTTTATCCGGCCTTGAAATTAAGGGCCGAGGAACACGATCCTACAGATCCGCAAACAGCTATATTGCCGCCAATCGAACGTTTGGAAGAAATAGAACTTTGTGATTTCGTGGGAGCGTTGAGCGTGGCCGCGATAGCCAATTGGATGCCTTACCGCGGCACCGGTAGTCGGCTTGGAATTCGTGTCCATCCTTTGAACGACCCGGAGCTAGTTATTGCTCGTTTGAAAGATTTATAATTAACGCATGAGTGATACGCTGATTGCCACGTTCGGCGGTTTGTTGGCCATGGTGATGTGGGGCACCAGCGACTGGTTAGCAGCCAGGAACAGTCGGAAGAATTACAGTGCGTTCGAAATTAACTTGGCCATTCAGCTGCCAGGACTTTTCATTATGTTAGCTATTATGTTTTTAACAGGCCAGCCTATGCCCAGCTTGGCGCACGGTCTCATAATTACACTGGCCGGGCTCATCTTTACAGGGGCTTACGTGTCGTTCATCAAAGCTCTTTCTATTGGTGAAGTCGGTGTGGTGGTTCCGTTGGCTAGCATTTTTCCTTTGATAACCATCGGTTTGTCGGTACTTTTTTTAACCATAAATTTCACCGGTTGGCAGTATTTGGCGATGATGATTATCGTAGCCGGAGTCATCCTGCTAGCAATCGAAAAGAGGCATAGGAACATCCCTTTGCGCGTTCAACATCGGGCCGCTGTTTTTGCACTACTAGCTGCACTTTTGTGGGGAACAGGTAACTTTGTTCAAAATATTGTTATAGGTAAGGAGCCTTGGCAAGTCATTCTTGGCTTTGTGAATATTTCGATGGGACTAGCAGCCATACTCATCATTCTATTTACAAACCGGCTGAAGTTTAAGGCCAAGTTAAAGCGGGCAGTGAACAACAAGCAGGGTCTAATTACTGGAGTGTCAGTAACGAGTGGCTCATTCGGGTTTTATTCAGGCTCCAATAGAGTCGGCAGCGTAATAATACCGTCAGTCGTGGCTTCTGCTTCGCCACTCGTGGCTTCGTTTCTAAGTGCTGTCATAGACAAAGAAAGACTAACAATCATAAAAAGAGCCGGAGCGGTCATTGCCGTCGCCGGCATAATAATGCTAAACATCTTATAGATAGAATATACTTAAAGCATGCTAAAGAAGCGGAGACAGCGGATTTACGCCTTCATTGACAGCCAGAACCTGAATGTCAGTACCCAAAAATTTGGCTGGAAGATGGACTGGCGCAAATTCCGCAAGTTCTTAAAAGATAAATACGGCGTGACGCGAGCCTATCTTTTTATTGGCTATGTGCCAGAGATGATGGAAATGTATGAGTTCTTATACGGACTGGGCTATGGTGTGGTCTTAAAGCCGACCGTCGATATGAACCGACCTAAATTGCCTGAAGCAGAAAAGGCTGATAAAGCCGAAGCAGTTGAGAAAAAACCGGTGAAGGGAAACGTTGATGCCGATATGGTCTTATGGACCATGAAAGAAATGCCCAATTACGACAAGGCCGTAATTGTCACTGGTGACGGCGACTTTTTTACATTGGTAGAATACCTAATCGAGCAAAAAAAATTAGCCAAACTGCTAACACCCAACATCCATTATTCAAGTCTGTTTAAACCCTTCGACAAAGACATCGAACAACTTGGTAAATACCGCCGCCAGCTTAGTTACAAATCCCACAAATCAGTTTCAAAATAAATATACAAAAAGTATCCATAAGCGTAGCAGAACTATGCTATCGCACATTTCTATTACAGGTCGGTGGCAAAGTAAGTGGGCATTTTGCGCTCAAACCTTTACTTCCTTATACTTAAGTCATGAGCAGAGGTGTCGGCCAAGTTAGAATTGCGC
>MFJN01000063.1:3302-6568 GCA_001779235.1 Candidatus Gottesmanbacteria bacterium RIFCSPHIGHO2_02_FULL_40_13
GCTTGCTTCTGCCGGAAATGCTCGGTTTTAACAACGACCAATTGATACATACTTGTGTCCAAACCTATGTTCAAGGCGCCGGCAAACAAACCGGCAGTTTGATTCTGGGACCGATGCCCACTGAGGCAGATATTAAAGGGCAGGACATATTGATTGTGGACGAGGTATGGGATACCGGTATGACGCTCGATTTTGTCGTTCGCTATCTTAAAGATCGCGGCAGCAAAACTATCACTATTGCCGTGCTGCATTACAAACCGGGCAAGAGCCGCATCAAGAATAAAAAACCGGACATTTACGTTAAAATGACGGACGCTTGGATTGATTATGCTTGGGAAACGGCGCGTATCAAAGGCAAGCAGCCCATTAGTGTTTCTCGCCAAACCAAACCATCACGAATTTTTAAACTCGACCCCCCACCCCCGGTAGATATTGATTAAGTTTATGCATCATGTTAGAATATGATGTTCTCGGAATAAGCTAGTTCTGGGAACTTATTTTTTTGTTATGAATGGGATGGATTATCTAAGGCGGAGAAAATCGGAAGTTTCGATGGTTTCCGGTTTAGCTTTTGCGGTGGCAGCTGGAGGCCTGGGTGTGGCCCAGTTAGTTTACAAAAACGATCTTTTTTCGCCACTGAGAGGAACTGAGGCGGCCAGTCTCAGTATTACTGCTCATAATAACCCGGTTGTCGAAGGCCAACGAGCGCGTTTCGAAATCTTAGTGGAAAGTGATTCAAAGACTTCAGCCAGCGTTAGCTTTAGTGTGGTAGAGGATGGGCAGCCAAGTGATTTATCAATTCCTCAATCACCTCCTGAAGAGACTATTCCCAACCCTGATTTCAACAAATCAGCTAAGAGTGATCAAGGCAGAATTATTAATAGTGAAAGAACGCTTGCCTACCATAGTTCTCCTGAGATTCCACCTGCCGAAGAAGCTGCCGATGCTTTGGCCGTTCCGCTGAAAATAACGGGCGACTTTTCAACCGGCTATGATACCCCTGAAAGAGTAGTGGAGTACACATTCTTAAATGATGAGCAGCCAGCAGAATTTGCGGCCTTAGCCTTAGTCAGAGGTGAAGAAGAGCTTTGCATGACGGCCGAAGTAAGTCTACCGGATGGCTCAGTCATTCTCAAAGAAGATGAGTGCGTCCAAATTAGACCAGCCAATAACTAGACAAAGCTAATTCTTTCTATTATTTCCGCTCTTATCTTTAATTATTAACTATATTATTAACTATCATTCATTGAAACATTTAAATATTTAAATGTTTCAATGAATGAAAAAAAGAGACAGATTGTAAGACGGGGGAATAGAGTAGAATGGGACTCAATGAGTACCCGGAAAATATTGAGACGGAGGGAGTTTGGTGATCCGATTCTGCGAGCTGAGGCCAGGGAACTATCTCGACAAAATATTCTGTCAAAACAAACCAAGCAGCTGATTGCCGATATGCGCTATACATTGGCCAAGAAAAAATATGGTGTTGGATTGGCGGCGCCGCAGGTTGGCCAAAGCATTGCACTAGCCATCATTGAAATTAAATCGACGAAAACTCGGCCAAGGCTGCCAAAACACAAGTGGGCCAGCCTAGCGCTCATCAATCCAAAAATAGTTAGGTTCTATGGCCAGCGGCAACAGCTTTATGAAGGTTGCATTAGTTTTGCCGAAGCTTTTGCTAAAGTGCCGCGTTACAAAAAAATTCGCGTCCGCTACTTTGACGAGAAAGCCAAAACCCACGAAAAAAATTTTGATGGCTTGCTAGCTCATGTTATCCAGCACGAAATTGACCACCTTAACGGCGTGTTGTTTGTAGATCGGGTGAAAGACAAAGCCTCATTCATAACACAGAGCGAGTATATTAAACGTATGGCAAAAGCCAAGAAAGAATAATGGATATAAAAGATCTTTTCATTGTTTTTAGTACGCTGCTGATTCTAGCGGCTCCTACCCCATACATCCGGAATGTGATAAAACGTGCCACTAAGCCCAAAGTTGTATCTTGGTTTAACTGGACTTGGTTGACAATAATTAGTGCTTCGGCATCATTGAGCGACCGTCAATACGCTGCGGCAATAATGTCTTACAGTTTGGCGCTAATGTGCGTGACGATAGCTATGCTCGGCTGGCGTAATGGGGACAAACGCTTTGATCGCTTGGATATTTTTTGTCAGATGGGAATTGTTATTGCTTTAGTTTTGTGGTGGACCTTTAATTCGCCAGCCATCGCCATAATCTCTGTTATTGTAATTGATTTTATTGCTTTGGTGCCCACGTTAAAACACTCATGGGAGAAGCCGCATGAGGAAACTGGCCAACTATTTATAATGACTGGAATCGGTGCTCTATTCGCAACTCTAGCTGCCAGAACTGTCAGTATTACCGCCTTAGCCAATCCGATTTATATTGCAATTGCCGACCTTATAACTGCTGCCGTAATAATTGGTCGCAGAAAAGTCTTAAAGAAATGAAAATTGGAGTTTTGGCGGGAACGTTTGATCCGGTGCATGCTGGACACATTACATTTGCTGGAGCTGCGGCCAAGCAATTTAATTTAGATAAAGTCGTTTTTTTGCCGGAGCGTCGGCCGCGGCACAAAAATGGCGTGAGTAAATTTAGTGATCGGCTAGCCATGCTCAAACTAGCAATTATCGGTGAGCCTATCTTCGAAATTTACGATACAAATGAGCCGTACTTTACTTTAGTAAAGTCGCTGCCTAAATTACAATCCAAATACCCTAAATCTGACCTTGTATTTTTGGTTGGTTCGGATGTTGGCCATCATCTGACTGAATGGAGCGATATTGATCGGTATGCTCAAAAAGCTTCTTTTTTGGTGGCTGTTCGGTCAGGCCACGACGGAGTAATCATTAAAAAGGAAGTCTTAGATAAACTACCGCAACTTCGATTAAGTTTTATGCTGGCACCAGAATCAGCGATCTCGTCTCGCCAAATCCGCGAAGATAGAGCCAAAGACGGTATTGCGGCAGTTGACCACTATATTGCCGAACACCGGCTCTACAGTTAATATATAGATTAATGACTAAGGGGAGCGTCGAGGAACGCCTGGCCGCCATAGAAGCCAGGAACGCCAGAGTGGAGAAGAATAAGGCCTGGGAAACCAGCCTGACGCGGCGTTTGAGCATCGCTTTATTAACTTACCTTGTAGTGCTTGCTTACCTGTTACTGATCGACAATGACCGTCCGTACGTTACTGCCATTGTGCCAGCCGTCGGTTATTTTCTGTCAACATTGGTAATGCGAAA
>MFJN01000064.1 GCA_001779235.1 Candidatus Gottesmanbacteria bacterium RIFCSPHIGHO2_02_FULL_40_13
TAACTTTTGAGAAAGCAAAAGTAAAAATCGCGCGCGTAAAAAAAGCGGAGGCGCGGCGTCAGCCGCGCCGGCCTGTCCGCCGAAGCTGAAAGCGAAGGCGGAAGCGTGGCGAGGGGCGTTAGCACCGAGCCTGCTGTTTAAAAATAGTTCGAAGTTGTTCGTAAACAGAGCACTTTTATATTGTTATAATCTACAGTGTAGTAGTGCTATTGAAAGTTGCCGAGGTGGTGAAATTGGTATACACGCAGTCTTGAGGAGGCTGTGCCTTCGGGCGTGCGAGTTCAACTCTCGCCCTCGGCACCATATAGTAATATTCTATTTAGCGCGCCTGGCGGGAATCGAACCCACAACCTACTCCTTAGAAGGGAGTTGCTCTGTCCATTGAGCTACAGGCGCTGCATCACTACTGCCCTCCTACTTACATTGAGCGGGCGAAGGGAATTGAACCCTCTGTCTCTTCCTTGGCAAGGAAGCATTTTACCGGTAAACTACGCCCGCAGTGTAATATGAACGTTATTATATCAACTATCTATTATCTCCACAATCCGCTGATCGTGTCCTTTATAAATCCCCAAAGACCTGCTAAAAATTCATTTAGAACTTTATAGATACTTGGCCATAAATCTTTCAAATAATTATAAAACCTGGTGGAAAGTTTTTCGTTTTTATATTCGTTATAATCATTCATATTTAATTGTAGAGCTTTATTATATCTCCAATTTTAATATTGTCAGATGAAATCGTACCTGCGTTTAATTCTAAAACTTTATCAAAAGGAGATTTGGCGGTAAAACTAGTGAGGCTATTTAAATCACCGTTTATTGGAATTAGCACATTTTGGGTTATATCAACAACTATATTATCATTTATCCAAACAAAATCCAGGGGGAAATTCATCTCTTTCATCCAGAAATATTGGTAGGAAGGCTGGGTAAAGACAAAAAGCATACCCTGGTTTTTAGCCATTGAAGTTCGTCCTGATAACCCCTGCGATCTTAAGACCTCTGTATCTGCAATCTCCACAGTATATTCATTCGTCCCGATTTTTATAATTTTTTGATTATTTAATGTTTGATTGTTACGGAAGGAAATTAAAATTACAACTATAAATAATAAGATTATTAATCCGAAAATAATATAATTACGCTTGAACATTGTGTTGCCGGGACTGATGATACAGCTTTTGAACTTTACCTCAATATTACCAGATGATGCGGCAGGTTGCATATGGAAATCAATCCGACGGGTTGTGAGGGTCGATATTCGTAAAGAAAGGCGATCACTTGATCTTAAATATAAGCCCTGCTACAATGTTTATAATATGGGAATGACAAAAGTTCTGCTGAAAATTAAAAATCCGCAGGATCCGAAGCAAGAATATGAGGGAAGGTTCTTAGTTGATAGCGGAGCTACATATACAGTAGTTCCAGCGGAGATATTAAATCGATTAGGTATCAAACCGCAACGAGAAGAGGAGTTTTCATTAACTGATGGTTCGATAATTAAACGTAAAGTAGGAAGCGCAATATATGAGTTTGAAGGAAAAGAGTCCGCGGCCCCGATTTTGTTTGGCGAAAAAGGAGACAGCCCACTACTTGGAGCATTTACATTAGAAGCGCTGGGTTTAACACTTAATCCTTTGTCACGAACACTGCATCAAGCTATTTTACGGATGTAATCACTATTGGCCAGGTACGACTGTGCCGCTTGACCCAATCGCGCGCGATTTTTGCTATCAGGAAAAAAAAGGCATAGCACTTTTGAGTTAAGCGCACGGAGCGTCTCTAACTCGACGGACTCTTTCTCTCTTTTGGTCGAGATTTACGAAAAAGTTAGAACCGAATTTAAAAGTTGAATACGCTCGTCATTTTTTTAATTAGCCCATAAAACAAAAAAGTAACAAATTTATTTAACCATAAATAGCCATAAACCTATGATGAAAAGTATTATTCCTAATATAGTACCCAAAGCATGCCGAAAACGAATAAAGTTACCTCTGATTGGATAATTTTGAAAAATATATCCCACCGTGGAATTAATAAAAACTAAGCTTACTAAACAAACTATTAACCCAAATTCAATGAAGGCAAAAGCAAGATTACTCCTAATAGTTAAAATAAATAGAATTAAGCCAAGAAAATATAGGAAATTCTCAATTTTTAACTTGTTTTTTTCTTCATCTGTAAATTCAGTTTTTGAGAATTTACCGCTTATTTTATTAAGTAGTAGACCGATTTCAAATATAAATATCGCTATAGCCATTACTATTAAGAAGATATAAATATTTCTAAAGTCGTTTAACATATAATATTGACGTGTGCTATTATTTCAAGAGCGTGAAAACCACGACCGTAAGGTCGTGGATGAAACGCATACAATATCAGGCCGAAGGCCTGCACAAAGCGAATCAAAAAACCCCGAGCGTAAGCTCGTGGGATTTTTATATTCGAAAAGTTTAAAAGTATCATAAAAAGTCTTTACGGCGCTTTCTATTAAGCGTGACGCACGCAGTACCTACACTTCGGCGGACTCTTCTCACTTGGTCGGCCCTCCTGAAAAAAGTTCGAACTATCTGCTCCTCGCGCTTTCGAAAAATCTTTTCCGGTTCGAGCTAAAAACTGATATAATTCTAACAGAAAAGCGAATAATATGGAAATTACTACAGAACAAGTTATTACAGAAAAACCAAATTTATCTCCAGAAATTGCGAGAAGATTAGAAGCTCGTTTTGGTAGTAATATTTTTTCTTTTACTGATTTAGTCAATTTTTCTAGTTATGACCAAGAAGTAGGTTTTTATTCTGGGAGAAATGCTGAAATTAAATTATTTGGTGCAGGCGATAAACCACTCGTCTATTCTGAAATTGACGGCTATTCAGCCTTTAAAGAAAAAATCAAAGAACTACATAAAGATAATCCAGACGCCTACAAAACCCCAGTCGAAATACATAGCCCGTATTATGCGATCGGGGTTGCGAGAGAAATGGAGGCTTTATTTGAATTAGGAAACATTGAGCCAATAGTCTATGAGATAGGTGCAGGTCGTGCAACCTTAGCAAAAGATATGCTCGATTACTGGAAAAAATATAATCCAGAGCTCTACAAAAAAGTAAAATACCGGATTCTCGATGCAAGTTCAAAGTTGGTTTCAACACAAAAAGAGCGACTTGGTGATCATGATGGTAGAGTTGAGTGGATAGAAGCTGATGCTAGAAATATACCTTTTGCGGATAAAAGTGTGGAAGGTATCTTAGTAAATACGGAATTGCTCGACAATCTTCCAACAGCCTGTATTAAAAGAACAAAACAAACCTTAGGAAAACAAGTAAGCCTTGACGATTTTGTCGAAGTGGGTTATCAATTAAAAGACGGTCAACTGATAGAAACAGAAATGCCATTATCAGATACAGTGAAAGCCTATGTTGTGGAAAATCCAGACTTACTATTATTACAATCAAATACAATTGCACCGACGATAAATATCGAAGTTGGGAAAAAAGGATATATAGGTGTAGGAGTTAGAAATTTCTATAAAGAAATCGCAAGAGTTTTCAAAAGGGGATATGTAATCTCGTTTGATTACTGTTCTTTACCAACTGAAGATAAAGGTAGTTATATGGAGATGAGCGTTCATAGAGGAGATAAAGAACTAGGGTTATTAGAAAATATCAGCCAAGCGGATATTTATTTTAGCGTTGATTGTTGGGCAGCTAATCATATGGCTAAATCATATGGTTTTGAAAATGTCCAATTTTCTTTACCGGAAGGTCAACTTTTTAGACGGGTGTTTGAAAGTGAGGGAAAAGAAGCAGAACATGAATATAGACAATTATTATTTAAAAACGATAAATATGGCCCCCCGCCTTTAGTCGCTTATTTTTCAAATACTTTTGCGCTTGTTCATTCAATAGGGTTAGGATCATACCCAGAAAATTTATATGATAAGTTACGGGAAATTACTCATCATCACCAAAAGCAGCAAGAAGATCTAACTCTAGGTCGAAGCGCCTAAAGATCAATGGTAGCGATCAGTAAACCGATGAAAAACAACATGACTACGAGAGCGATAGACAGTACATTAAAAATCAAGGAAATAAAAGAAAAATAAAAAATAGACGATAAAAAAGTACGTTTCAGCTGGCAGGCCTCCGCCTTGCCGAAGCAAAGCTACTGCCTGCGAAGGCAGGAGCCGTATAATTTTTTGGTGGCGGAGGCGGGCGCCGCCAAAAATTTGACTTGGTCGGGGATGCCCGATTTGTTCAACTGACAGTCCCGATATTATCGGGATTACTGTCAGTTAATCCGCCTCTGGCGGAAACGGGCGGCCTCATACTGTAAAATGCTTGTCGGGCTGACAATACAGCCTTTGAACTTTATCTCAATTTTACCAGAAGTTTTGACAGGTTGCACGAGATGGAAAAAGAATTGCACGAATACGCAATTTTGACAAAAGATACCTATGGGAGCAGGTTTGATTTTATAATATAATGGGATTGTGAATAAAACTGCTAATACAAAACGTAAAATTATTTCTGAAGTAAAACCGCCTGGTTTTGGGGAAAGTTTGAACGAGATTTTTAGCATAACAGGTAAGAATACAGACTTTTCCACCTATTCAAAACCACAAGGCAAAGACAGACTGTTAAAGGATAAAACAGGAGTTTTTAAGGAAATGGATGATAAGAAAAAAGGCGAAACTATAGCAGAATAATATCTACTATCTTTACTATGAACTTATATCAATATGTGAATAATCAAAAACTGAAATTACTTTTTCGGTGGTAATAAAACTAAAGCATCTGTTATTTTTCCGTATTCAGACCATAACTCATAGGGGTGACCGTAAGTAGCTTTGCTAAATGGTGTTTGCGGAATGTTATCTACTCCTACAGGTGTTTGTATACCAGATTGAACCAAAGCGTTATATACTGTGTCTCCTGTCACAATATTTTGTTCGTTTATTTGTAATACAGAATAGTATTTATCGCCTAACATTCCTGCTAATATGTCAAATCGTTCAATTATGTGTCCATTCCCTGCATAAAATAGACCTTTGCTATTAGGATTAGCTTCCTGAAACTGTAATATGGATTTACTCATAAAATCATCACGACCACTCGTATTGTGATTATCAACACATAATACTTTCAAGTTAGCACTCCTTGCAGCCTCCAGGATAGCTTTATAGCCCGTATTATGCCTGGTTAATTCTTCCTGAAGTCCTGGCGTGATATTACCTGTTTGTAAAAAAGTATCAATATCGCTTTGTTTGAAACTATCTATTTCTAATGCTAAAAATTGAATAAGCTTTTGTTCAGTGGCTTTCTTTACTACATCTGATGCGAATAATTCCATATCTAGTTCGTTGTGCATTTCTCCTAATCCCACAACACGTACTTGACCACGCAACTTTTCAAGTATCATTTCAACTGGTTCACGTTTATTTTTATTGAGATACTCAACTTGTTCAGTTGTAGCAATAGGTTTTTTTGCATCAAGTTTAGAATTATCTAACGCATCCCCTAGGACAGGGGTAGCGGTGGCATAAGCGTTAGGTTTAACAATGGGTACACTTTGCGGTTGGTCGGGTACTCCACCTTTACATCCACCTAATAGCCAGGCAAAAAATCCTGCTCCTGCAGCACCACTAAGTTTAATAAATTCCCTTCTTGAGAGTTTTTTAGTTTGTATCCGTGGAACATTTTCTACACCATCTAGCATAAAGATGTTTATATAATATCACAAAATTGCTATCTCACCTGGTTGTAAATCACCATAAGGGATATAATCAAAACATATCATTGATGGATATTTGATGGATTAGGATGGAAAAGGATATGATAGATACTGCAATCAGTAAAGCTAATTTTACTTATGCGACTATGCTAAAAGCACGAGGTTTCCTTACTGTAATTCACGCTTTACCCCCTGAAGTTAGACAGTTTGTGGATGAGCTATTGGAAAGAGGACAATCAGCCTATCACATTGCCAACCAGGTATATGCAAAATATAGTCAGCAAATAGAAAAGCTGGGACTTAAACCAATAAGTAGTCACGCAATCCAAAATTATCGTGACAAGTATTGGATAAGGTCTCCTGCTTTCACGAGATTGGTCATACAGGGTGACGAGAGTACGAAAAAACAAGCGGAGCAGATACGTAAGGACTTTGACAGTTATATTTTTGCGATTGAGGCAGTAAAAATGATGAAGGAATTAGCCATCAGCTCAATCCAGCAAGCAAAATCCGTTTATGCCACAACTCCATCACTCAATAATCTTCTCCAGATTTTATTTCTGTCAGCCGAGCGTCTACTTGAAGTTGAGATGAACTTTGGACTGCGGCGCACAGTCGCACCTGAAAATACTGATAGCCAGCAACTTGAAGAAAAGAATGAACCCAGTCCTTTTGAGATGACAGAAGAGAAGAAGAAAGAGTGGATTGCCAAGCAACGAATGGACATTCAAAGACGTACGCTTACGTTAGACGCTATGGAGCGTGTAGGCAGATATGCTCCCCATCCAATAACAGGAGAAGTAATAAGATAATTTTAGAGGTAAAGATAGATAAAATTATGATAGATAACTATAAAGACAGATTGTTGGAATATGCTAAAGGCCTTAGTACCGAGTACCTCAAGAAAAAAGGAAAGTACATAGCAGATACGAAAAAGGTATATGTTATCTACGTCAGAAAATCTACCAAAGGCAAAGACAGGCAGGAACGCTCCATACCAGACCAAATAAAAGACTGCCAAATAACCGCAAAAACTCTAGGTATAACTCCACTGCATATTTTCAGAGAAGAAGAAAGCGCTAAGACTTCTGGCAAGAGGGATGTTTTTACTCAAATGATACAAGGGATACGAAATGGTACGTTCAATTCAATTATCGCTTGGCATCCTGACAGGCTTGCAAGGAATATGAAAGACGCTGGAGAGATTATTGACCTTCTGGATAGAGGCGTAATTGTAGATTTGAAGTTCTGCCAATATACCTTTGTCAATGACGCAAACGGAGTAATGACGCTTGGTATTCAGTTTGTACTTGCTAAACAATACTCCGACAATCTGTCAGCGGTATCGCAAAGGGGAAGTATAAATATAGCCAAAGAGGGACGCTCACCCACGAATAAGCCAAAATATGGTTATATCCTCAACAGTACCAGACACTTTAAGCCCGACGGTAAAAACTTTACCCTTCTTCAGCAGGGTTTTAGGATGGCTCTGGATAATAAATCTCTTGACGAGGTAGCCGACTACCTCAATAAAAACAGTTTTCACTATGGCGGAAAAGTGACAGCAATGAGTAAGCAGAAAATGTCAGATATTTTCAGAGACCCATTTTGTGCTGGTTTGTATGTTTATGGAAGTGAAGTCATTGATATGAAAACTGAGGACCCTACTTTTAAGCCTTTAGTCAGCCCACTAGATTTTCTTGAGCTAAGGCGTATTTTAGGCACTTCTACCAGTTTCAAGCGGACACAGGAAATAAAAACATTTCTTTTCAGTAAAATGGTTCATTGTGGTTATTGCGGTCATTTAATGACGCCTGGCAAGCCCAGAAGTGGAGGTAAAAGCAGACAAAGGTACTTGAGTTTAAGATGCAACAATAAAAATTGCTCTTGCCGACTTGATAAAATTATAAAGAAGGGGGTAAGAGGGAAAGTGATTTTTGAGTATATCACTAGCCTGTTGGGTAAAGGGTTAGAAGTGGATAAGACAGCCTATGAAGCCTACAAAGTAGAGGCGTTTAAAAGTTTGACGACAAAAGAAGCTGATTATAGGCAAATGATTATTAGTCTTGCTCGTCATATTTCCGAAACCAAAGAGATAAAGGAGAAAAAGACAAATGCTCTTGCTAACGCCCAAAGCGACAGTCTTATTAAGGAATTAAACAATCAGATTTCAAGTTTAGACAATGAAATGAAGTCACTTGAACTGAGAAAGAAAGAGGCAGAAGAACTTGTTACTTCAGTTGACCATAGCCTGACAACCGAGCTGATGAGTTATGAAAACTTTCTGAACTTTTTCAAAAACATTGGTTTGACAGTACGAAACAGTGATAACGCTTACTTGGTAGATAAAATCATCAGGATGGTGTTTTTGAACTTTGTCGTGAAGAACCAAATTGTCACGTCACATCAACTTAACCCCTTCTTTGGACAGTACGGGAAAATGCCTTCTGTCCTACCTAGTCGGAGAGCCGAGACTTGAACTCGGAACCTCGCGCTCCCAAAGCGCGCGCGCTAGCCAATTGCGCCACTCTCCGAAATTTTACAGTACTCTAGCCAACTGTCAGCCAGAGGCTGATCGGCCTATGGCCGAAACTAATCCCCGAGATACTTTTTATATTGTATTTGATTTCACAAGTTTATTGCAAGTGGGTTGATAGATTGCTACAATATAAATTCTTCCGATTATTATGAAAATATCTAGTCATAAATTGTTTCTTGCCGCACTTCTCTCGATCGTCATCTTTTTAAAGGCAGAATTTATAACACCAACTTTTGCAATTACCGATCCTTTGGAAGTACCCAATAACAAATACGGCATTCATATCATTGATGAAAACGACCTGGAAAATGCAGCCTCATTAGTGAATTCATCCAATGGATCGTGGGGTTATGTAACTATGGTTATTACTGAAGATGATCGAAAGGTAGACAAATGGCAAGCTATATTTGATCGCATGAAAAAATACAAGCTCATTCCAATCATCCGTTTGGCCACAAAGTTAACAGGCAGTAATTGGATGAAACCAAATGATACAGAGATAGAATACTGGGCGGATTTTTTAAACTCATTATCCTGGCCGGTAAAAAACCGTTATATAATCATTTTCAATGAACCCAATCACGCAAAAGAGTGGGGTGGAACGGTAAATCCGGAGGAATATGGACGTCTTCTTATTAAATATTCACAATCTCTAAAGCAAAAAAATCCCGACTTTTTTATTCTTCCTGCGGGTCTTGATGCCTCGGCACCGAATTCATCAGCCACAATGGATGAAGTTAATTTTCTGAAGATATTAATCAAAGATCATCCTGATTTGAGTAATTATATCGACGGCTGGACATCACATGCGTATCCAAATCCCGGATTCAGAGGTAAAATAACGGATACAGGGCGAGGCACACTGCAAACTTTTGATTGGGAGCTGGGTTTATTAAATGATTTGGGTATAGATAAATTTCTGCCTGTTTTTATAACTGAAACAGGCTGGCCTCATCGGGAAGGAGATCAAACTGTACATTCTTATTATAGCGCAGATGAAGTTGGCGATCTGATTACCAGCACTGCACAATCTGTCTGGAGTGATTCACGGATTACTGCAATTACACCATTTTTATTGAATTATCTTTCAGAACCATTTTCTAATTTTTCCTGGCAGATAAAGGATCAGGCTGATTTTTACCCCCAGTTTGACAGCTACCGCTCCATACCAAAAATTGCCGGCCGGCCTGTATTAAATGATACTCATATCTTCGTAAACTATATTCAACCTAATTTAGGTGATAAATCCTCACCAAAACCCGAAATTAAATCCACACTTCTTTCCGTCTTACTTCGTTTCTTACTATTTTAATATCAAATAATTTAATTCTCAGAAATATTAAGGCGAACCTCAAAATAACATCGACATGTTGTTTAGAAGAGTCTCCTTAGTATATAATTCATATTAAGATATGGTGGGTGTAGCTCATCAGTAGAGCGCCTGCCTGTGGAGCAGGAGGTAGCGGGGGCAGCACCCGTCATCCACCCATAAGTGGTATAATTATTTTGTACTATGCATAATACTGATAACCATAAAGAAGAAGATAATTCTCATTCTGACAAGAGTATTGAAAAGCAGGAACATTCATTAGAACACATTTCTTTTGGTGAAAATCATGCTCAGGTAAAATCTGAAAACGGTATAAGCCTCACCTTGTCGAAATACACAGAGGCTCTTATTAAAGGCTGGAATGTTCCCTTGCATGGCTCTATGTCGTCCCCAAATAAAATATCCGTATCCCAGACCGTATCTTTCGCGGCATTTCTTTATGAAAAAATGCGTAATGCCGTCGAATTTCGAGAAGAAAATCTTATTCGCAGAGCTGCTGTGGAACGCATATTAAAAAGAAGAATGATTCTGAACGAAAATGGACGGGGTATTGCTGAGGTTTTAATTAAGGAAATGCTCTGGGCAAGGTATTATGAAAACAATACGATTGGTGAAGAAAAAATTATTGAAATACAAACGATCATCGATAAATATTTTTTTCTGCGAAATGAGCTGAATAGCGGCAGAAAAGGTAAAGAGCATGAAAAAATTAATAAATTTATTCTTGAGGTCTTATCCTGTGAAATCCAGGAGAATTTATCTCCTGATCATAAACGGCAGGCCTTTACTAATTACGTTTACCAGATTATACGACATTTTATTGCCCCTTTCGGAAAAGAGCTGGAATTGGAAAGGGATCTGCAGGTATATATAGCTGTCGAACGAACCTTTGCCCATAGCGATAACCCACTCATCCGTTATAACCTTCTGAAAATAATGATTCCTGAAATTACCAAAATTACCTGGAAAACCGCAGATAAAATACTTCCGGATTTATATCATGTATATGATGATATAGAAATTGCCTTAGCACATCCTTATGGTGATAAAATCAGAAATATCGTCCGCAAGGAAATACCGGCTTTTTTGATTTTACGTGATATTTTTGAAAATAACAGCCACAACATAGCGAATATTATTTCAGATGAAGTTAAACTTAAGTTTAAGGTCGATGAGACTTGCCGCAGACGATATGATGAAAGCAAGTCAAGGCTGCGCACTACAGCAGTCAGATCCTTTATTTATATTCTCCTGACAAAAGTTTTCCTGGCCCTGCTGATTGAAATTCCATATGATATTTATATATTGAAGGAAATTTCTTACTTGCCGATTGCCGTTAATATCATATTTCCTCCTTCTTTCATGGCCTTAATCGTATTGACTGTTACGATACCCGGAGATGACAACACCCGAAGAATTTACCAGCTTATCAAGGGCATTGTGACTACAGATCCGGATGTTACCGAAATATCCAAAACGGCTTTTGTCATGGGTAAAAGAAAAGCCAGAAGTATAATTTTTCAAACTACATTCAGCCTAATATATCTTTTGACATATGTTTTCAGTTTCGGATCAATTATTTATGTCTTGTCACTTTTAAAATTCAGCATGGTCAGCCAGGGAGTATTTATCTTTTTTATGACCCTGGTATCATTTTTTGCTTTCAGGGTTATCCAAATAACACAGGAATTTCAGGTGGTGAACCGTGAAGGATTTCTTTCTCCTATTGCTGATTTTTTCTTTTTACCGATTATTAGAGTGGGACAATGGTTGTCCGGAGAAATACTGGTAAAATTTAACTTTCTAATTTTTGTTTTTGATTTTATTATAGAAATGCCGTTTAAGGCAATTGTTGAAGTATTTGATGAATGGGTTCATTTTGTAAAACTGAAAAAAGAAGAAATTATTTGAAATCGGCTGGTTAAAATACTTTATATAGCTTCAAAAAAACTTCCTGGGGGATTTCTACCTTGCCGAACCGTTTAAGCCTTTTTTTGCCTTTTTTCTGAGCCTCCAAAAGCTTATCTTTGCGCGTTCGGTCGCCTCCGTATAATTTTTGGGTGACATCTTTCCTGAAGGCTTTCACATCGCTTCGGGCAATAATTTTTCCGCCTATCACTGCTTGAATAGGTATCTCGAACTGATGGCGGGGGATGAGATTTTTCAGCCTCTCAACAATTTTATTGGCATGTATCAATACATTTTCTTTTACCACTATGTGAGAAAACGCATCAACGGGTATTTTGTTCAATAAAATATCTACCTTGACTGCTTCAATTTTCCTGTATTCATAAAATTCATAATCCAGGCTGGCGTATCCTTCGCTGACTGACTTTAACTGATCAAAAAAATCGATTATCATTTCCGACAAAGGTATAACATAGGTAAATTTAGCCTGAGCAGCAACATATTCAAGATCTATATACTGCGCCCTTCTATTTTCACAAAGCTGTATAATTACACCAACAAATGCAGCAGGAGAGTAGATCGTCGTGAGCATCATCGGCTCTTCTATGCTTCGGATCAGAGACGGGCCGGGAAATTCTTCAGGCGTATGGATGAAATTAATTTTCCCGTCAATTGTGGTAATCATATATTCTACAATCGGAGTGGTGCTGATTACATTCAGATCAAACTCTTCTTCGAGCCTTTCATTTATCACTTCGCCGTGGAGAAGCCCTAAAAAACCGCATAAGAAACCTTTGCCTAAAGCCAGAGAAGAATGAGGTTTAAAGGTATATGAGCTGTCAGAAAGATGAAGTTTTTCAAGTCCAAGGCGCAGATCCATATATTTATCGTTATCAATCGGATAAAGGCTTAAAAAAACCATCGGTTTAGGATCTTTATAACCCGGTAATGGCGTGACCTGTGTATTATTAAACGTAACCGTATCTCCGACCCTGGCCAGGCTCAAGTCTTTAAGTCCTGTAGCGATATAACCAACATCTCCGGCTGTAATCACGTTTCCGGTCATCATTTGGGGATTAAAAAAACCGACTTCAAGAGGCACAAAATCAATTCCGGTCGCACAAAGATGCAGTAATTTACCATATATTTTCCCGTGCCTGTAATCTTTAATGTTTATTTCTCCATCAAACATTCGGACATATATGACAACCCCTTTGTGAGGATGGTAGATTGATGAAAAAATTAGAGCTTTTAACGGAGCGTTTTTATTTCCAACCGGCGGCGGGATTTCCTGAATTACTGCTTTTAAAACTTTATCAATATTTATGCCTTTTTTAGCGGAAATTTCCAGTATTCTGTCTTTTGGTAATCCGAAAACCGTAACTATAGATTCTTTTACCAGTTCTACTTCTGCTGAATCCAGATCGATTTTATTGATCACAGGAATTATTTTTAATTTATTTTTTAGGATTAGCTGCATATGGGCTACGGTTTGGGCCTGTATGCCCTGTGTAGCGTCGATCACCAGAATTACGCCCTCACAGGCAGATAATGATCTTGATACTTCATAAGCAAAATCTACATGCCCGGGAGTGTCTATCAGATTAAGGGTATAAGGAATATTTTCGTAAATATATTTCATTTTGACGGGAGCCAGTTTGATAGTGATGCCCCGCTCTTTTTCAATCGGATTGTAATCCAATACCTGTTCATTGATATTTTTCGAATCTATGGTTCCGGTATCTTCGAGTAATCGGTCTGCTAATGTTGATTTGCCGTGATCAATATGGGCCACAATGGCAAAGTTGCGGATGTATTTTTGATCGTCCATACTACGTATTATAAGCTATAAATGATATAATTACAGAACAATTGGTACTTATTTGGTTGTGAACAGTACGCTGCGCCTGTAGCTTAATTGGATAGAGCGGATGGCTTCGGACCATCAGGTTGCAGGTTCAAGTCCTGCCAGGCGCGCTTCGAAACAGAGTTTCTCAGCGCAAGTACCTCGAAACAATGTTTCTCGGTACAAGCGCATTAATGAAAATGAATTGGATGGTATATGTTGTTAAGTGTAAGGATGGTTCTTTATATACCGGAATTACACAAAATATTCAGAGAAGACTAACTGAACATAATTACAATAATAAATTGGGTTCAAAATTTATTCGCGTAAGAAGACCTGTAAAATTAGTATATAAGGAAGTAATTGAGAACAAGGGATTAGCTTTAAAACGAGAATTGGAAATAAAAAGCTGGTCTCGTAATAAGAAACTTCTATTAGTTAACAAAGATTTGTCCTGATAATCCTGATAAAGAATATTTATTTTGGGGCAGTTTCAAAGAAACGAAATGAATTTGAACCTGCTCCTGAGCTCCGCAAAGCGGAGCGAAGGGCCGCTAGCTCAATGGCAGAGCAACTCCCTCTTAAGGAGTAGGTTGGTGGTTCGAATCCACCGCGGCTCACAGCGCTTTATGATGTTTCAGCCGTCCTTAGTGTAACACCTTAAGGTAACTATACCCACGTAACTCAGA
>MFJN01000065.1:0-2513 GCA_001779235.1 Candidatus Gottesmanbacteria bacterium RIFCSPHIGHO2_02_FULL_40_13
TATCCGTTGAAAAACTATTATCGATCTGAAATACTTATATTTCCGATGGTTAGAAAGTTAATAATTGTTATATTTGTCTTTTTCTTAATTCCCCTTTTTTGGCAGAAAAATAAGGTCTTTGCTGTCCTTCCCGCTGACGGTAACGGAGACGGTAAAGTTGACGGTCAGGATTATGTAATCTGGCTCAATAATTACAACAAGTCAACTTCAAACGGCCAGTTTTCCGGTGATTTCGATGGGAGTGGTTTTGTTGACGGTCAGGACTACGTTTTATGGTTGAATGCTTACGGATCAACAGAACCTGGAAATGCCACTTCCACTCCAATTAACAATCCTTCCCCGACATCTTCCCCTGTCACTCCCCCGTCTGCTCAAGGAAATGGCATTTGGATTTCGGTAAACGAAGTCAACCAACTACCTATGTCAGGTTCTGCATGGAATAATGTTAAATCAGATGCTGATTCTAATTTTGGTTCGCCTAATCTGGCCGATCAGGATACCAGACACAACATTAGAACTATGGCTGCAGCTTTAGTCTATGCCCGTACAGGACAGGATAGTTATCGCAGCAAAGCTGGAAATGCAATAATGTCGGCCATCGGAACTGAAACTGGAGCCAGAAGTCTGGCTATCGGTCGCAATTTAGCCGCTTATGTCATCGCTGCCGATCTGATTGATTTCAAAAATTATCGCCCATCTGATGATTTGCAGTTCCGCTCTTGGTTATATTCCATGCGTACCCGTGATTTCGACGGCCGGACATTAATAAGTTGCCATGAAGACAGACCTAATAATTGGGGTACGATGTGCGGAGGAAGTAGAATTGCCGCTGATCTCTATTTAAAAGATAATTTAGAACTTCAAAAAGCCATTCAAGTATTCAAAGGATATCTTGGAGACCGCTCTTCATATTCCGGATTTAAGTTTGCCACCAATGCCTTTAGTTTTATGTGTGACAGTCAAAATCCCAGACCCGTTAATCCAACAGGCTGCATAAAAAACGGACATGATCTCTCCGGTGCTCCGGTTGATGACATTCAAAGAGCCGGTCCATATAAATGGCCGCCGGGTTTTACCGATTATGCTTGGGGAGGTTTTTCAGCCGCTATCGCCCAAGCAGAAATGCTTCATAGGGCCGGATATGATTCTTATAATTGGGAAAGTCAGGCAATTCTTCGTGGTACCCGTTTTTTAAAAGATATCGTCAATTTTTCCCAATCAAATGCTACTACCTGGACAACTTGGGTGGTCAACAGGGCCTACGGTACCAACTATACTGTTGCTTCAACTTCGATTTCCAATCGGCTGATAAGCTACACTGACTGGACCCACGCTCCCTGATTCGGATACCAAAACCACTTTGCTCTTTTTACCTTTATCAAAAAATATTGTCAATTGTATTTTCCTTAGTTTATACTGGATTTAGTGAAGAAAATTACTTATCTTTTGGTTATTCTGACACTGATCGAGTCTGCGGTCGTCTGGATGCTGAATCAGCCACTTAATGATCAAAAATCCTCTACGAGTTTAGGCTGCATGCCTGTCAACAGCCGGCAGGAACTTTCCGAACAGTATGATCCGGCGGAAATCTACGGTGAATTTCTGGGCTATAAAGTGACCGTACCTGCGCTTTTTGATTCTTTTGCTTACGTCTTGGGAGAATCGGTCGGGGCTAAACGGATTGAAGTCAATCTGCAACTTCAGCATGTCTACGCCTATGACGGTTCTTCCAAATTATTTGATTTTGTGGTCTCAACCGGAAAATGGGCACCGACTCCCAAAGGCACTTTCACCATCGAACGCAAAATCAGGGCGCAAAAAATGTCAGGCGGCAGCCGCGAAAAAAACACCTATTATTATTTGCCCAACGTACCTTGGGTGATGTTCTATGGAAACAGCCAGATACCATGGTACCGCGGTTATTCCTTCCATGGAGCATACTGGCACAACAACTTCGGCCAGCCGATGTCCCATGGCTGCGTCAACATGAAAACACCCGAGGCTGAACAACTCTTCAACTGGGCTCCAGTCGGCACTCCGGTAATTATTTATTAAAGGTTGACAAAATGTACAATATGTACTAATATAGGAGCATGAACATAAGTACATCTGTCAGTCAATTCCGACAGCAAATCGCTGATTATATATCCAAAGCCAAAGACGGTCATACGATTATCCTGAGAGACGAAAAAAAAGGCGAGCAGATAGCTGTTCTTTCCGGCAGGAAGAAATTCGATCCTGCCACATTTGAAAAAGCGCTAAAGTCTGCCAGCGGTGTAATATCTTCCGAAAATCATCCCGAATGGCAGTCTAGAAAGGAAATCAGCCGCTGGTTGGTAAGGGAACGAAAAGCTGCAGACAGAAACCTTTAATACCATGTATTTGATTGATACGGATGTCCTTATATGGATTCTGAGGGGAAATAAAAAATATTCTGATTTACTTATAAGTCTTAAAGACAAGGATGCTCTATCAATCTCAACGGTCTCGATTGCCGAAATATATAAAAACTT
>MFJN01000065.1:2718-4118 GCA_001779235.1 Candidatus Gottesmanbacteria bacterium RIFCSPHIGHO2_02_FULL_40_13
GAATAATCTGGCATATTTGCCGCCTTCTTTTACCAGACTTTCATGGCTGCCGTCTTCAATCAACCTGCCTTTATCAATAACGACGATTCTTCCCGCATCTTTTATGGTAGAAAATCTGTGAGAGATAAAAATGAGGGTATTACCCTTCATTTCGCGGTTTAAGCGGTCGAAGATTTCCATTTCACTTTTGGCGTCAACAGCTGAGGTAGGCTCATCCAAAATTAAGACGGGAGCTTTTTTGGCAAAGGCGCGGGCAATAGCCAATCTTTGCCACTGGCCACCTGATAAATCGATGCCGTGAGTAAATTCACTGCCCAGCTGCTGTTCAAGTTGGCCTTCAGTTTTTTTAATAAATTCCCAGGAATTGGAGAAACTTAATAGCTTAACCAGTTCATCTTCCGTTAATTTATTGCCGGCAGCCATTTCCAGGTTCTCTCGAACCGTGAAATAGAATTTGCCGAAAGACTGGAAGAGGGTAGCATAAACTGCAAAAAGTTCTTTTTCAGGTATGGATTTCAAGTCAAGACCGTTAATGGTTATTGTGCCGTCAGTCGGATCATACATCCTTAACAGAAGTTTAACCAAGGTAGTTTTGCCGGCACCGTTTTCACCGATTATGGCTACTTTCTGGCCAAACGGTATTTCCAGATTTATATTTTTTAAGGCGTAATCTGAGCCTTGGGCATATTTGAATGAAACATTTTCTATTTTAAGATGAGGTTCCCTTAATTTCTCTGTCAGTTCTGCTATTTTTGCCTGGGGGATTTTAGGGAAAGTAACCGCCGAAGTAAGATTAAAAAAATCCATGGCATCTTTTATGAACAGACTATCAGCATGGAGGTGTCCGAAATTCTGGCTAACGTTGGCTAACGTGCCATTGAAAGTCAAAGAATTGAAAAAGAGAAAAATGAATTGCCCAGAGGAAATAAGCCCCATGGTTGCCTTTCCGGCTATATATAGACTATAAATAAAGACTGAGGTCGTCGGTAAAAAGCCCAACAAAGTGTTTACTTTTGCCCTTTTCTTTTCAACCTTCAGCTGGTGAGAAGAAAACTTGCGGTAAATCCTGATAAGTTTTTCCTTGAAAAAAGGGAAAGCCTGAAGCAGCTTGATTTCAGGCAAAGCATCTTTGGAAAATAGAGTATTGACCACATATTCGAACTTGCGCTTGATTTCATCGTCTGCCCTGTAGATCAAGAAAACCCCATAAGACATCCTGGAATTGATGAGGATATGAAGGACATTGGCCAGGATGATTAACGCACCTATAATTGGCGAAACATAAAAAAATATTAGGATGCTAATCACGAGTTTAATTACACCTACATAAACATCAACGATGGCTTTCAAATAATATTTAAATTGGAATTGGAAGCGGTTAAAAGCACGATTGGCCAATC
>MFJN01000065.1:4127-5794 GCA_001779235.1 Candidatus Gottesmanbacteria bacterium RIFCSPHIGHO2_02_FULL_40_13
GTGGATTTTCAAAGAGGGATAGGTCAAGTGTTGAAAGCTTGTCAAAAAAAATGCCGTTTAAATAAACGGCCAGCTGTACGTCCAAAAGATTCCAGACGTAACTGGTCAAACCTTCCAGAACTTTATATAAAAGAAAATAAAGAAAGAGAACCGTCAGAACACCATAAAGAGTCAGCCCCAGAAGAGTCGGAGAGCCGTTTATGGTATCGATGACCTCCTTGTAGCTGAAAAGGTCAATTATAAAAGTAAGAGCAAGAACTGTGCTTAGGCTTAAATAATAAAAGAGGGGTTTCCTGGCAACTGTCCAGCTGGCATTGAGAGTAAACTTGACCGACTGCCATATCTCCATATGTCAATTGTAGCAGACCAAGAATGATTTAACTTTCCGACAGTTTTTGAAAAGCTTGGGCAAATTGGAGGGTTGAAGGCGGATATAAATCGAGAAAGAGGTGCGGTTCAACCAATTCCAGTTCCATCAGCATAAACTTTCCATCATGAATAATACCGTCCACCCTGGCATATAACAAATTTCCTTTTATGCTATCAATAATTTTTTGGCCTTGTTTTATCAACTCCGGAGATAAATTAGTTAATTCTTCCGTCCCTCCTAATTCTATCTGCACTCTAAATTCATCTTGCCGGGGTTGTTTTAAGATTGCATGACTGAATTTTTTTCCCAAAAAAATCATCGATATTTCCCCCTCAAATATTTCTTTCATCAATGGTTGGATTAGACAATCGGTTTGAGTTAACATCTGCTGAAAATCTTTTAGTCTTATTTCAGCTTCGGATACAAGAAAACGGTTTATTTTATAAGCCGAAGCACCGATAGTCGGTTTGACAATAAGTTCCTGACAATTGAAATCTGAAAAATACTTCTTGAGGGTAGAAACTGCATTTTTTTTAATGAGTTTTGTCGGAATGATTCCAATGCCTTTTTTCTCCAAATCAAATAAATATCTTTTATCGATATTCCAAAGGACGATTTGATAAGGATTCCAGAGTCTGATACCTAACTTTTTTATCTTTTTTAACCAGGACAGAAATCCGTCAATATGTAGATGGTAATTCCAGCAGGAGCGGAGAATCAAAACATCAAACTTCTGCCAGTCAATTTCCGGATTGTCCCAGGGAGCCGGAAATAGTTTGTGTCCAAACGACTCTAATGGTTTGACCAGTAATTTATCGCTGGGGGTAAACCGGGGTGATTTGGCATAGGTGACAAAAGCGATATTCATCCTGTTTATATAGTAGCAGGGGTATAAAGGGAACCGCGGGTGATGCCCAGTTTTTTGATAAAGCCGTGTTTAATTAATTGCTTTAAATCATAGTGTATGGAACTTACAGGCACCTTATAAAATCTCCTTTTGATGGCATCGAATGAAACCATTTTCTGGTCTCTGATAATCTCCAGTATTTCCCGGCGTCTGGGCAAGAGACTGTCTTCCGGCCGCTCCTTTTCTGTTTTTCCCAGATTCCCCACCGCTTTTTCCGCCTGGATAAGCAGTCCTTCCACAAAAAATTCCACAAATGGGGTGATATCCTGGGAACTTATGTTTAAAAAATAATAATACCTTTCACGTTCATTTTCCAAATACTCTTCCAGGGAAACTAAACTTCTGAAGTCATAACCTGTCTGTTTCAGGATAAAAGCGGAAACCAGTCTG
>MFJN01000066.1 GCA_001779235.1 Candidatus Gottesmanbacteria bacterium RIFCSPHIGHO2_02_FULL_40_13
AAAAGAAGTTATAAAATTATGAAAAAGACGACATTTCTAAATCGTTAGAAACCGGACATTTCTAAATCGTGTTGACAGAAAAAATTCGATTAATATGTCTGACTTTGTACACCTTCATTGCCACAGCGAATTTTCACTTCTGGATGGACTGGCAAAAATTCCCGATCTTCTTTCCCGCGCCAAAGAATTGGGGATGGACAGCTTGGCAATCACCGATCACGGCAGCATGTACGGAGCGATCAAATTTTTCCTCAAAGCCCGCGAGTACGGCATAAAACCGATTATCGGAATCGAGGCTTATCAGGCCAAAAGAAGCCGTTTTGACAAACAGCAGGGAATAGACAGCGATTCGTACCATCTGGTGCTTCTGGCAGAAAACAACACCGGTTACCAGAACCTGATGAAGCTTACCACTCTTGCTAATCTCGAAGGATTTTATTACAAGCCCAGAATTGACATGTCCATACTCAAGGAACACAGTGAAGGTTTGATTTGCCTGTCAGGCTGTCTGAATGGCGAGATTTCACAACTCCTTCTTAATCATCAGGAAATCCAGGCCGAAACCCGGGCTCGGGAATTTCTGGAAATATTTGGTGAAGAACGTTACTATCTGGAAATTCAAAACCATCCCAAAGTGGAGGAACAGGCCAAAGTCAATAAAAAAATAATCGCCCTGTCAAGAAAACTGGGAATTCCCCTTGTGGCTACCAACGATATACATTATATTAATGCCGAGGACGCCGAGGCACAGGAAATACTGCTTTGCGTCCAAACCCAGCATACTATTGTGGAATCCAAACGTCCTCTCTCGATGATTTCCTCACCGGATTTTTACATGAGAAATCCCCAGGAGATGAAAGGGCTTTTTATCCAGTATCCCGAAGCTATTGAAAATACGGTAAAAATTGCCGCCAGATGCAATGTCGAAATAGAACTCGGACGCTGGATATTGCCGTCATTTGAAGTTCCACCCGGGGAGACCGGAGAAAGCTTTGTCCGAAAACTTGCCAAAGAAAGGCTGCCTGCAAGATTTTCTAAAATTACTTCAATAATTACTGACAGACTTGATTATGAACTGGATATAATCTGCAAGAAAGGTTACGCCACTTATTTTTTGATAGTCGCGGATTTTGTCAACTGGGCTAAGAATAAAGGTATAGCTGTTGGTCCCGGCAGAGGTTCGGCGGCAGGATCACTCGTTGCCTATTCACTAGGCATAACAGATCTTGATCCTTTAGAGCATAAACTTCCTTTTGAAAGATTTTTAAATCCGGACCGGCCTTCTCCTCCGGATATAGATCTTGATTTTGCCGATGACCGGCGGGATGAAGTGATTGCTTATGTCACGGAAAAATACGGGCATGATAAGGTTGCCCAAATTATAACTTTCGGTACTATGGAGGCGCGTCAGGCAATCCGGGACGTCGGACGGGCGCTCGGCATGCCTTATGCACAGCCGGACAGAATTTCCAAACTTATACCTGCCGGCGCGCAGGGTTTTTCCATGACGATTGATAAAGCCTTGCAGACAACGCCAGAACTCAATTATGCCTATCAAAATGAGCCGGAAACTAAAAAACTGCTTGATTTAGCTAGGAAACTCGAAGGAGTAGCCAGACATGCCTCGGTCCATGCCGCCGGAGTCGTGATTTCCGATAAACCTTTAACTAATTACACGCCCCTCCAAAAGGAAACCAGAGGTGAAAAAATTATTACCCAATACGATATGTATTGTCTTGACCTGAATGCTGCAGACGGAAAAGCGGTAGGACTTTTGAAAATGGACCTCTTGGGCCTTCGAAATCTGACAATTCTGGAAAACAGCATCAAGTTTGTCAAAGAAACCCAGAGGATTGAAGTAGACCTCCTGAAGATTCCTCTTGACGAAAAAAAAGTATATGAGCTTATCACTTCAGGTGAAACCACCGGAATTTTTCAGCTGGAATCAGGCGGCATGCGACGCCTTGCCCGTGATCTGAAACCCAATAAATTTTCCGATATTTCTGCCATGGTGGCGCTTTTCCGGCCCGGACCAATGGAGTGGATTCCGACTTTTATCGAGGCCAAAGCCAATCCGAAAAAAATCAAATACCCTCATCCGGATCTCAAACCCATTTTAGCAGAAACATATGGAATAGCTGTTTATCAGGAACAATGTATGCAGATTGCCAACACCATGGCGGGTTATTCCATGGTTGAAGCAGATAAACTCCGAATGGCGATCGGTAAGAAAAAAAGAGAAGCAATGAAAAAAGAAAAAGTAAAGTTTATCAACGGGTGTGTAAAACAGGGATATACCAAAAAAGTCGCGGAAAATATTTTTTCCCTGATTGAAAAATTTGTCGGTTACGGATTCAATAAAGCCCATTCTGCGTCATACGGTATGATCGCTTATCAGACTGCGTACATGAAAGCTAATTTTCCGGTGGAATTTATGACAGCAGTTCTTACTGCTGAAAGCCGCAGTACGTCTGGCCCGATCAGAAATGAGAAAATTTCCCGGGCTGTTCTGGAATGCCGGAGAATGAAGATAGGACTCCTGCCTCCCGATATCAATAAATCGGATGTCGAATTTACCATCGAAAAAAACGAAATTCGTTTCGGTCTGTCAGCAATCAAAAATGTCGGAAGTGCGGCGATTGAGTCGATTCTTAATGCCCGTCGGGAAGGCAATTTTAAAACATTTACTGAATTTATTTCCAGAGTCGATTTATCCAAAGTCAACAGAAAAACTTTAGAAAGCATGATTAAAGCCGGAGCCGTGGATCAGTTTGGAAAGCGCGCGGCACTGCTTACTGCTTATTCCCAGATTGTAGACCGGGTAAATTCAACCAGAAATAGTAAAATAGACGGACAGGAAAGCTTATTTTCCCTGGAAGAAAAACCGGATTTCAAGGATAATTTGCCGGAAGTGGAGGAACTGTCCAAAGAAGAACTTCTGGCTTTCGAACGGGATTTGCTGGGTTTTTTTCTATCAGAACACCCGCTGACCTCTAAAATACAAATACTGGAAAAAAAGGTGACCCATAGAATAAATTCCCTGTCCGTCTCTCCAACTCCGGTTGTAATAGGCGGTTTAGTAACCCAAGTGAGGAAAATTATTACTAAAAAAAGCGGCAGTGAAATGGCATTTGTGAAAATAGATGATTTTACCGGATCCATTGAGCTGGTGATATTTCCGTCAGTTTACGAAAGAACTAAGTATCTCTGGATAAACGACAATATAATTCTGGTTAAAGGCAGAGTCAACGAACGGGAGGAAAGGCTTTCGGTGGTGGTGGATGACGCCAAAGCACTTACACAAAGCCTTAACTCTTGACTTGAGAAAATCTCTAAATTACAATTACCTAATAATTTGTTAAATTACAACCCCGATGAATAAGAAGTCGGTCATGAGTATTAAAAACGGGCATCTGGAAGTCACGGAAACTTATAAAAAAGAGAAAGCAGAAATTTCGGAAAAAAGCAGATTTCTAGAAGGATTGGAACTGGCATCAAATTTAGGATTCACCATTGCTATTCCGATAGTTCTGGGGGCGGTTTTGGGTTCGTTTTTTGACAGTAAATTAAATACTTCACCCAAACTTACCCTTTCATTGATAATGTTAGGGCTTTTTATCTCTTTATATAATATTTATAAACTGACTAAGAATAACAGGTAAAATTAAAATATGGGTGAAGTGCATATTTCACTTAAGGCTGAAAAAATTTTTTCTTTATTTGGTTTTTCAATTACCAATTCCATTCTGGCTACCTGGCTGGTGATGGCAGTATTAATCCTTGCTTCGTTTGCGGTAACCTCTAAACTTTCACTTATTCCTTCAAGAATTCAGTCAATTTTTGAAATGATGATTGGCGGAATATATGATTTATTCAAAACAATCACCGGAGAAAAGATAAAAAAATTTTTTCCGCTGGTGGGAACGCTTTTCTTTTTCATCATTTTTCTGAACTGGATGGGGCTTATTCCGGGAGTTGGAACGATCGGAATATACGAAATTGTTCATGAAAAAAAGGAATTTATACCACTACTCCGGGCAGGTTCGGCTGATATCAACACCACTCTTGCTTTTGCCATCGTCTCGGTAGTACTTATCCAATTCTATGGGTTTACCACACTAGGCAAGGAATATTTGGGCAGATTTATAAATCTTAAAAACCCGATCAATTTTTTTGTAGGCATATTGGAAATAATGTCTGAAGGTACAAAAATTATCTCCTTTGCCTTCAGGCTATTCGGTAATATTTTTGCCGGAGAGGTTTTACTGACAGTAGTTGCTTTTCTCATGCCGCTTTTTGCCCCCTTGCCGTTTCTGGCTCTCGAACTTTTTGTCGGATTTATCCAGGCTTTGGTATTTTCCATGCTCACGGCTGTATTTTTGTCTGTTGCAACAACCAGCCATGAACATTAAAATAAGGAATCAACAAGTTATTATTTAATTTTAAAAGGGAGGTAAATATATGTCAGATGAAGCAGTTAAGATGTTGGCGGCGGCTCTTACCATAGCCATCGGTTCTATAGCACCGGCTACAGCCATAGGAATGCTGGCCTCAAAAGCCATGGAGGCAATTGGCCGTAATCCCGAAGCGGAGTCAAAAATCAGAACCAGTATGATTTTAGCTATTGCTTTTGCCGAAGCTATTGCCATCTACGCACTGGTTATAGCTCTTATTATTAAGTTTACCTAAATTTCTTAAAAAATTACTATGGATAAAATTGGTGTTGAACCAGTGGCTCTTTTGACTCAAATCATCAATTTTCTTCTGATGGTTTTAATTCTCAGCAAAATTCTTTATAAGCCGATACTGAAAATGTTGGACGAGAGAAAGAAAAAAATAGAAGAAGGATTAAAGTACACGGAAAAAATGCAGCTGGAAATGGAAAAACTGGAAATAAAAAAAACAGAAGTATTGGACAAAGCGCGCGAAGAAGTCAAAAAGATAATCGAAGAGGGTAAAAAAGCAGGTAAAAGCGTCGAGGCCGATATTATAAAATCTGCACATGAAGAAGCCAAACATATAATTGAATCCGGAAATAAAGAAATTGATTCGGAAAAAGCAAAAATGCTGAAGGCCTTGCACCGCGAAACTGTAGACGTATCAGTGAAAATGGCCGAAAAAATTCTTAAAGACGTACTTTCACAGGAAGATCAAAGATCTATTATTGATAAGAAGCTTAAACAAATCGCCGGTTTAGTCAAATGAAAAAACCCAATTCCAAATCAAGCCATATTGTACGGGGACTGATGGATTTTTTAACAGAAGCCGGAGAGAAAAAACTTCTGCCGGACGTGACTGATGAACTCCAGGGGATGGTTTCAGAATTAAAAAAAACAGATCTCATTGAAATAAATAGCGTTATTCCGTTAACCGCTGACCAAAAACAAATATTAACTCAATCTTTGCGGAATCTTTTGCAGGTGAATGTTCCCATAAATTTTCGATTGGATAAAAGCCTAATCGGGGGATTTAATATCAGACTCGGGGACTGGTTTCTTGACACATCGGTCAAATACCAGTTAATACAGATGAAAAGCCGGTTATTGGATTAAATAGATGAGTATTATGCCCAAAAGTAAAACTTCAAATATCAAAAATAAAATAATCGAAAAACTTAAAAATATCTCCTCCGAGTCATTAGAGGTAGGATTTAGCGGTACTGTGCGCGAGGTGGGAGACGAAGTAGTACGCATTACAGGTCTAAGGGATGTCACTTATTCCGAGATGATTGAATTTCCCAACGAAATATTTGGCGTAGCGGTAAATCTTGAAGAAAATGAAGTAGGAGCAATTGTTCTTGGCGGTTATTTGAAAATAAAACAGGGAGATAAGGTTAAGGGTACAGGAAGACTTCTTTCTATCGGAGTTGGAGAAAAACTGATAGGCCGGGTAATCGATCCATTAGGTAAACCTCTTGATGATAAAGGGTCAATTGATACCCAAAAGTTTTATCCGATTGAAAAAATAGCTCCGGGCGTGATTGACCGGCATCCTGTAAACACCCCCATACAAACCGGAATAAAAGCGATTGACAGCATGATTCCGATAGGACGCGGTCAAAGAGAGCTTATTATCGGAGACAGGGGAATTGGCAAAACTTCTTTGGCCATAGATACCATCATCAACCAGAAAAATGAAAATGTCATTTGCATTTATGTGGCTATAGGGCAGAAGACTTCCAGAATAGCTCAGATCATTGATACTTTAAAACAACATAAGGCGATGGACCATACCATCATAGTAGCCGCTAATGCGTCCGACCCTGCTTCCTTGCAGTTTATTGCGCCGTACGCAGGGTGTGCCATCGGCGAATACTTTATGGATAAAGGACAGGATGCCCTTGTAATTTATGACGATCTTTCCAAGCATGCCTGGGCGTATCGGCAGATTGCTTTGGTTTTAAGACGTCCCTCCGGTCGTGAAGCTTATCCGGGAGATATATTTTATTTACACAGCCGCCTTCTTGAGCGTGCCTGCCGAATGGATGAAAAACATAAAGGGGGCTCACTCACCGCTCTGCCGATCATCGAAACACAGGCCGGGGATTTATCAGCCTATATTCCCACCAATGTTATTTCCATTACAGACGGCCAGATATATCTTGAGCCGGATCTGTTTTATTCCGGAATCAGACCGGCCATCAATGTAGGATTGTCGGTTTCCAGGGTGGGCGGAGCTGCTCAGATCAAAGCTATGAAGCAGGTAGCAGGGCAACTCCGGCTCGACCTGGCCCAATACAGGTCACTGGCTGCTTTTGCCCAATTTGCATCAGATCTTGATCAATCTACTAAAAACCAGATAGAACGCGGAAGAAGGATGGTGGAACTTCTCAAGCAGACACTTTTTAAACCGATGAGCGTAGAAGAACAGGTTGTACTTATCAATGCCGGTACCTCAGGAATGCTTGATGATGTTGCGGTTGAAAAAATCGGCAACTTTGAAAAAAAATATCTCGAATTTATGAACGATTCACAGCAAAAAATCATGCATGAGATTAAAAAAGAAGGCAAGCTTTCCCCGGACCTTCTGGAAAAAATGAAGAAAAGTGTAGAAATTTTTAAAAAAAGTTTTAAATAAAATGGCAAATATCAAACTAATAAAAAGCAGGATAAAATCCGCAAAAAATATTTCCCAGATGACCAAAGCCATGGAAATGGTCGCAGCCTCTAAAATGAAAAAGGCGCAGGAAGCGGCTGTATTGGGAAAGCCTTATGCCGAAAAAATTCAAGTAATAGTGGCTGAACTGGCCAAAAGAACAGATCCTAAACTCCATCAGTTACTGTCACATGGTAATCCCGCAGGCCAAAATTTATATATCATTATTACTTCGAATAAAGGTTTATGCGGTGGTTTGAATACCAATTTATTCCGCTATCTTTTAAATTACCTGAAGGATGCAGACTCAAAATTTTCAGGTGAATATGTTACCTTGGGAAGAAAAGGCGAAAGGTTTGTAGTCCGGGACAACAAAAATCTGATAGCTGATTTTTCAGATACCGTACCTTTTTCACAGGCTGTCGGACCGCTTTCGAAAATTTTTGTCGAAGGATTTATCAGCAGAAAATACAGTCAGGTATATTTGGTATACAATACTTTTATTAATGCTATTAAACAGGATCCGACCATGAAACTTATACTTCCGATTGTCGGATTAAAGCACAGATCTGAAGGTGATGAAAAAGAGGAACTCACGGAATTTCTGATAGAGCCATGCATTGATGAAGTGCTGGACAGCCTGCTTCCCCACTATCTGGAAAACCAGATCAGAGCCGCAATACACGAAGCAGAAGCATCAGAACACTCAGCGCGCATGATAGCGATGAAAAATGCATCTGATGCGGCCAACGATCTGATTGACGGATTGTCGCTGATGTACAATAAAGCCCGGCAGGAGAAAATTACTTATGAAATTGCCGATATTGTGACGGCACGATTGGGGATGGAAAAATGAAAAAAGGAAAAATCATCCAAATAATTGGAGCGGTTATCGATGTGCTTTTTGAACAGGGCGAGCTTCCCGAAATATATAATGCCCTGGAAATTAATTTGCCGGACGGTAAAAAACTTATTCTTGAGGTAGCGCTTCACCTTGGTGATGATAAAGTCCGTACGATCGCTCTTGGCCAGACTGACGGATTGAAAAGAGGACAAGAGGTGACAGATACAGGCAATCCTATAATGGTACCTGTTGGTAAATCGACTTTGGGACGAATATTAAATGTTGTCGGTGAACCGGTGGATAACGGGCCGGCGCTTAAGGTAGAAAAAAGATATCCCATCCACCGTCCCGCTCCAAAACTGATGAATCAGGAGGTGAAGGCAGAAATTCTGGAGACGGGTCTTAAAGTCATTGACTTAATAGCCCCCTTTGTAAAAGGGGGTAAGGTTGCAGCCTTTGGAGGTGCAGGAGTAGGTAAGACGGTTCTTATACAGGAACTAATACGTAATGTCGCTACGGTCCACGGAGGAGTTTCAGTTTTTACCGGAGTCGGTGAAAGATCAAGAGAAGGAAATGATCTTCTGCTTGAAATGAAAGCCTCAGGAGTATTTCCTAAAACTGTTTTAGTTTTCGGCCAGATGACCGAGCCACCCGGAAATCGTCTTCGTGTCGCCCTCACCGGACTGACGATGGCTGAATATTTTAGGGATGAAGAAGGTCAGGATGTTCTGCTTTTTATTGATAATATTTTCCGTTTCGCTCAGGCAGGCAGCGAAGTTTCAGCGCTTTTGGGAAGAATACCTTCAGCTGTAGGCTACCAGCCAACTTTGGCTTCCGAGATGGGCGCTTTGCAGGAAAGGATTACTTCGACCAAAAAAGGTTCAATAACCTCTCTTCAGGCGGTTTATGTACCGGCTGATGATTATACGGATCCGGCACCGGTTGCCACATTTGCCCATCTGGATGCTTCCATTTCTCTGGAAAGATCAATCGCAGAGCAGGGTCTTTTTCCGGCTGTAGATCCGTTGGCGTCCACATCACGAATATTAACACCGGAAGTTGTGGGTGAAGAGCATTACCAGACAGCCCGCGGAGTGCAGAAGGTTTTGCAAAGGTACAAGGATCTTCAGGATATTATTGCTATCTTAGGCATGGAAGAATTATCCGATGAAGACAAACTCATCGTTTCACGGGCCCGCAAAATCCAAAGATTTCTTTCCCAGCCTATGTTTGTGGCAGAAGCTTTTACCTCTAAAGCCGGTAAATATGTCTCCCGTGAGGAAACTATTCGAGGTTTTAAGGAAATACTCGACGGGCTTCACGATTCCAAACCCGAACAGGCTTTTTATATGGTTGGGTCAATAGACGAAGTGAAGTAAACATTATGTCTACATTCCTTCTTGAGATTATCACCCCTGACCGGGTAGTTTTCAGCGATCAGGTGGAAATGGTGACTGCGACCTCCGTGATGGGGACTATCGGAATACTTCCTCAACATGTTCCATTATTTTCCAAACTGGTTCAGGGTGAGGTCAAAATCAGTAAGGATAATAAAGATTTTTTTTTGGCCATAGGCGGCGGTTTTATCGAAGTGACCAAGGATAAAACTTATATTTTAGTTACCGAAGCCTACCGCGCGGAAGAAATAAATGAACAGGAAATTCTCAAAGCCAGAAAACGAGCTGAGGAAGCAATTCAGGACAAATCAAACCTGATGACTCTATCAGAAGCGCAATCAATTTTCCGCCGGTCAGAAATCGCCTTAAAAGTATTACACCGCCATCGCAGTTCACGGAACATGCAGGTTTAGCTTAAAATATTAACGGGCGTGTATGAAAGATTATGTCGAAAGGATATTTAATACTTGAGAACGGCCAATTTTTTAGGGGTGATAGTTTTGGGGATGACACTCAAGTCAGCGGTGAAGTAGTTTTCAATACAGGCATGGTAGGTTATCCCGAAGCTTTTACCGACCCCTCGTATTACGGTCAAATCCTGACGCTGACCTATCCTCTTATCGGCAACTACGGGGTGCCTCATTCCAAAATCGTCAACCGGCTGGATGCCAATTTCGAATCAGAAAAAATACAGATTAAAGGATTATTAATTTCTGAGTATATTGCCAATAACACTCACTGGCAATCAGGCACTGACTTATCCTTCTGGCTGAAAAAGAACAAAGTACCGGCTTTAAGCGGTATTGACACCCGTACCCTCACTAAAATTATTCGTAAGACTGGAGTTATGAAAGGCATAATAACATTTGAAAAACCCCGCCAAAAGGCGGGATTAATTTTTGAGGATATCAATAAAATAAACCTGGTGTCTTTGGTGTCGTGCCGGATGCCAATGATTTACGGACATGGAAAATTTACTCTTCTATTAATTGATTGCGGATTAAAATTTAATCAGATACGAATGTTTTTAAATTTGGGAATAAAAGTCATCAGAGTACCCTGGAATTATAATATGTTTTCCAAGGATCAAAAATTTAGCTTCGACGCTATTTTCATCAGCAACGGACCTGGAGACCCAAAAATGGCTGATGCTGCCATCAGACACGTGCGTGAGGCGATAAAAAGACAAATACCGATTTTTGGAATTTGTTTGGGTAATCAGATATTAGCTTTGGCATCAGGCGCAGATACTTATAAACTGAAATACGGTCATCGGGGACAAAATCAACCGGTTATCGAAAACAATACTAAAAGATGTTTCATTACCACCCACAACCACGGGTTTGCGGTAGATGCAAATTCTCTTTTGAAGGGTTGGGAACCCTGGTTTACCAATCTTAATGATCATACCAACGAAGGTATGAAACACAAAAATCTTCCTTTTATGAGTGTTCAATTTCATCCGGAATCAATGCCCGGCCCGACGGATACCGAGTGGTTGTTTCAATATTTTATTGATATAGCGAAAAAATGGCTGAAGAAAGAATAAAACTTAAAAAAGTCCTCCTTTTGGGATCAGGAGCCTTAAAAATCGGAGAAGCGGGTGAATTTGATTATTCCGGATCTCAAGCAGCCAAAGCTCTCAGAGAAGAAGGTATTTATACCATTTTAATTAATCCAAACATTGCCACTATCCAGACCTCTGAAGAGTTTGTCAGCAAAGTGTATTTTTTGCCGGTCACGCCAATATTTGTCGAAAAAATAATCGCCAAAGAAAAACCTGATGGTATCTTACTCGGTTTTGGCGGACAGACCGCTTTAAACTGCGGTATGGCGCTTCATAAAAAGCGTGTATTTGAAAAATATAAAGTTAAAGTACTTGGTACACCTGTCAGCAGCATTATCACGACTGAAGACCGTTTACTATTTAAAAATTTTATTCAGAAACTGGGATTGAAAGTTCCTCAGAGTATTTCCTATACCAATATTACCGCTGTCAAGACAGGGGCGAAAAATTTAAAATTTCCGGTGCTTATAAGATCAGGTTTCTCTTTAGGAGGACTTGGATCGGGAGTCGCCAGAAATTATCAGGAATTAATTAATATTGCTGCGATGGCTTTAACAGTCAGCCCGCAAATTTTAGTTGAAGAATATCTGGAGCATTGGCAGGAGATAGAATACGAAGTGGTGAGAGATGATTTCGACAACGTAATTACGGTCTGTAACATGGAAAATTTTGATCCTATGGGAATTCACACAGGGGAATCAATCGTGGTTGCTCCATCGCAGACCTTAAATAATCATGAATATCATTTACTACGCGAAGTCGCCATCAAAGTTATCAAAAATTTACCGATAGTCGGTGAATGCAACATTCAGTATGCTCTAAACCCTAAAAACGGGGATTACAGAATTATTGAGGTGAACGCCAGATTATCCCGTTCCAGCGCTTTAGCTTCGAAAGCCACAGGATATCCGTTAGCTTATGTGGCAGCGAAACTAGCTCTTGGCTTGAGTTTATCTGAAATAAAAAACAAAGTTACCCAGGCAACCTCCGCTTTTTTTGAACCCTCGCTGGATTATGTAGTTGTCAAAATACCGCGCTGGGATTTTTTCAAATTTAAAAATATGGCTGAAGATTTAGGCAGTGAAATGCAGAGTGTTGGAGAAGTTATGGCCATAGGACGTACTTTTGAGGAAGCTTTTCAAAAGGCTATCCGTTCACTTGATATAGAATATGAAGGAATTATTGGAGATAGCATATCACCGGAAAATATCAAAAAATCAGCTTTGAAAAAAAATAAAATTCAGAGTCTTCTTCCCACTCCTGACCGTCCTTACAGGATTGCCCACAATATTTTTTACGGTCAGACTTTAAATGATATTTATAAGAATACCGGTATTGATATATGGTTTCTGGAACGGATCAAAAATATAGTTTCGCATTATAAAAAAATGATGGAGGAATCTGATAAGTCAGATTTGCAAAAAGAATCCTTAAGAAATGCCAAACTCTTAGGTTTTTCCGATGCTCAGATAGGAAAAATTTATAACTTGAGACAGGACAGAGTGAGAACTTTAAGAAGAAGCTGGAAAATACTGCCTAAAATTTGCCAGATAGATACACTGGGCGGGGAATTTCCTGCCAAAACAAATTATCTTTATATGAGCTATCACCGCACGGAACATGACATCGCAAAACCTGTAAAAAAACAAGTCGTCATCTTGGGCGGAGGGCCATACCAGATTGGTTCATCGGTGGAATTTGACTGGTGTGCGGTCAATTGTGCACTGTCCGCTAAAAGCCTCGGGTATAGTCCGGTTATGATCAATAATAATCCTGAAACTGTTTCGACAGATTATGATATATCGGACAAACTTTATTTTGAGGAACTGACGCTGGAGCGGATACTGGATATAATCGATTTTGAAGATTGTCCTCTGATTGTTTCTGTCGGAGGGCAGATTCCAAATACTTTAGTTCCTAAACTTGGAAGGTACAAGGTGAAACTGCTCGGAACTTCTTCCGGCCATATCGAACAAGCTGAAGACAGAAATAAATTTTCGGGGCTTCTCGATAAACTGAAAATTAAACAACCGGTCTGGCAAAAATTGACTACTGTTAAAGACACCCTGATGTTTGCCAATAAAATAAAATATCCAGTTTTATTAAGGCCTTCTTTTGTGCTTTCAGGCAAGGCTATGTTTGAAGCTTATTCTAAAAAGGATTTGGTATCTTATTTTAAAAAATATAACATTATTAACAGTGTCTATCCCTTAGTTATATCTAAATTCATAAGAGGAGCTAGAGAAGTTGATTTCGATGCGGTTGCCTCATATGGTAAAATATTAACCTATGCGATTTCCGAACATGTGGAGAATGCAGGTGTTCACTCCGGGGACGCAACCTTGGTACTGCCGACATTTTCACTATCTGCATCAGCTAAAGATAAAATTGCATTAACCGCAGCTAAAATATCTAAGGCTCTAAAAATTCATGGTCCGTTCAATATCCAATTTCTTGTCAATAATTATTCGACAAACTATCCTGATATTTTAGTAATTGAAGCCAATCTCCGTGCCTCAAGAAGCTTTCCATTCGTATCTAAAACTTATGGAATGAATTTTATCACCCTTGCCACAAAAGTAATGCTAAGTAATTATTCACAAGTAAAACCGCATCAAAAACTCGATTTTTACTGTATCAAAGTACCCAGATTTTCTTTTATGAGACTTCGGAAAGTAGATCCGATACTTCGTGTGGAGATGGCTTCTACTGGAGAGGTGGCCTCATTTGGGGATACTGTACAAGAGGCATATCTGAAAGCAGTTCTTTCTACAGGAACAAATTACCCGGGTAAAGCTGTTCTGC
>MFJN01000067.1 GCA_001779235.1 Candidatus Gottesmanbacteria bacterium RIFCSPHIGHO2_02_FULL_40_13
CCTTTCCTAAAAATGATGTCCTACTACTTTTGTATTGGGAATTCGTCTTTAAAACAAGCCGGAGATCGATTTTCTACCCACTGTCTTTATCGAAGACCCTGCAAGGAGAGATAAAACATGATAGATATAATCTCTTTATTATCCGGGATATTTGATCAGCAAAGCCGATTAAATTATTATAAATATTTTATCGTAAATATTCAGATGTTATCAATAAAACCTTAAAATCAGCATTGTCGTCTAGGAACACTGCATAATACTTTATGTCTTAATAATATTATGCTATATTACTATTCAATCATGGATACGTCACCTCCATCTAATACTGGAGTTTTCTTTGAACAGAATATGCAGTCTGCTGAAGCTAGTTTTGGACTACAACAACGGTTATTTAAAGCTGTTGTTGATTTCGCAATTTCAGAAGCACCAGTCCAATCTAGCGCTTATACGGACAGTACAGACGACTTACCCAGAAGAACAAATAGTCCACCCACTGAAGATGGAAGAGCTAAATTTCACCTAACCGATAACACCGGCATGATTATATTTGATGATCTCCACCTTGCCCATTCACTAGTCCAAAAATTAAGTGATGATCCTCGGATAGTTCATAAAGGTTATCTTCCTGAACCTGACCAACCTCAAGATTTATCTAAGAGAAAGATCTACACGTCGTGGGCGCATGAACTAGATCATCTGAATAGAGCAAGAGAGTATGGAATTGAGGGAAAAGTCGCTATACGATTTGTCCAAGTTCCGGAATTAAATAAAGTATCACTAGAATATTATTTCATGTATTCCAATTTAGATGAAGTACTTCAGGATTGGGTAGATAAATTTCCTACCTTGAAACAAGGAAACCTCGAGAGAACAATGGAGTCGAAGCTAGCCCTTGCCGATATTATTACTGCTCCAAAACCACCTGCTGGCTCTGACAGAGCTGCACTAAAAAAATTATTACATATATTCACCCCTGATACAATGAAAAATTTAAGTATAGTTGAAAACTCTACTAGCAATTATTATTTATTTCTTGAATTACAGTCAAGAGCTGCACTTCTTTATAGAGCCTTAGAGATAATGACTCTTGAAAAACCATCTACAAAAGATTTGGCTATTGCCAAGGCAGCTATAAATTTATATGAAAACACTAAAAGGACACAATATTTACCTGCTAGTGGTGTGTTTACCGATCCAGAAAAAGCATTTGATATGATCGAATCTCTGCCTCAAGATAATAAATTATTAGAAGTGGCGTATAAAATTGCTGCTTTAACAACCATAGATTTAGAAAATACGATCGAATTACAAAGTCTGCCCGATGATATTTCGAAACCTCTTGCTTACCGCCTTGAACATTTCAGGAGTATTTTTTTTGCTATGAGCATGAGTCATGCAGAAAACAGATTAGGTATAAACAACAAATTATCATCATATATTCCAAATATGATTGCCGAAGGACTCGATGTAACCCAATTACTTGGTCCTTTAACACCCGAGGAATTCCCCCAATTCACTGAGCGTTCTCCACGCGATGATTTTATGGACCGGCATAATTTATTAATATTACTTAACACAATAATTAGTCCGGATTTTACCGAGGCATCATATGGACTGGGAGCTCTTGATAAAGCTCTTGAAAAATTAAGGGCGGTACGAATAAGCGTCTCACCAGAGGATGTTAAAGAAGTAGAACAATGTTCAGGTAAACTTCTAGATACAGATCGAATACGTACGCTCGTAAAAAAAATAACTGGAGCTTTAAAATTGGAAGCAAGGCAGCATCTTGACAAGCTTAATGGTGAAATAAAACATGGCTTAATACCAGAAAGATATACTACGGAAATCCCTGTTAGATTTGAACCGTCATGGCAAGCGATTACATCAAATTTTAGTCAATTATTAAAAGACATTCGATCACGTTTACCCGAATAACAATAACAAGAATAGATAGCATAGAGAAGCTGTATAAATGTTATCACTTGCCTTTCTTTTTTATCATAAACTTAAATACGCAACATCTTCATCGTTTTAGGAATCTGTTCTGCCAGATCCGAGGCGTTGAACCAATAACCCATTTTTTCAAACAGCGCGTCTCCAGCTTTTTTGTTGATGTATGACGCTGCAACAGAGGCAGTAAAGGATTCGTTTTGGCAATAGAGCGCAGCTACCAGACCGGCCAGTACATCCCCCGTCCCTCCCTTGGTCATTCCTGCGTTGCCGCCCCCAATAATTTCAATCTTTTCTGATGATGCAATAATATCTTTTTCTCCTTTTAATAAAACGGTACAATGATACTGCTTGACGAACCGCATCACTGATTCCTCCACCCCGGAGGAGTCCCCGATTGAATCGGGGCCGCCATCCGGGGTGTCTTTAGGCTTTTTGTTATTTGGATTTTGGAATTTATTTGAAATTTGATCTTTGGATTTTGGAATTTTTGCGATCAGTTTACTAAATTCCTGCCTATGTGGCGTAAGAATTGCGTTATTAGGAATGTCATCAAGATCCAGCATTTGTAAAGCTCCGGCATCAATCACCCATTTTTTATGAGGATACTTTTGCAATAAATACTTTGTCAAATAATAAGTCTGCAATCCTTCATCTTTAATTTTCTCAATATCTTTTAAACTTTGGATTTGATTTGACATTTGAGCTTTGTCATTTGAGATTTCGGTCCTGACCATACCAGGACCGATAAGAATACAGTCATCCTCTTTGATATATTCATCAAGCTCTGTCCGGGGAACAATTATCCCGTCTCTAAACTCTTCTTTGAGTTTTTGAACAATAGCATTGTTCTCTTCTACTGATGAATAATGCACCAGATCGACAATTCTGCTGGCAACCTTCAAAGACCAGAGAGAGGCAGCATGAAAAAGCTTTGAGCCGCCGACAATCAGAAGCCTCCCGTTTTTACCCTTATGAGAATCTTTGTCAGGAAATTTTATATTTTTAAGATAATCTATCATAACTAAATATTACATCCTTAACTCGATCGGCTCAACATTTTTAATGATTTTGGCATCGATCAGCTGTAAATCGGATGTAGTTATAATAGTCTGTTTATCTCCAATCATATTAAAAATAATCTGCCGGTGGTCCCGATCCAGTTCTGAAAAAATATCATCGAGAAGCAGAATCGGTTTGTCTTGGCATTGATCCTCAAAAAAAGCCAGTTCACCCAGTTTCAGCCAAAGAATTGCCAGTCTTTGTTCTCCCCGGCTACCATAGTGAGATAAATCTCTGTATTCCTCATTCTTAATTCTTAATTCTAAATTCTTAATTCTAAATTTTATATCGTCCCTGTGCGGACCAACCAACGTTACTCCTGCAGCTACTTCTTCCTCTTTGTATTGCATAAGTCTGTCAGCAGAAATAATACTTTTATCATAGTCTAATTGGTAATTTGGCATTTTTAATTCAGACTGCCTGTTGGCGGATGAAATTTGTAATTTATTGACGAAGTCAATGTACTCTTCTCTTTTTCGGCTGATGTACTCTCCTGCTTTGATCAGCAACTGATCCCAGAACATAAGCTGGTGGCGGCGGGCATTGCCTTCCCTGATTGCCTCAAGAATCTTATTCCTCTGCCTTATCCCTTTTTCGTAGGAAACGATGGTCCGGCGATACTCCGGATCTGTCTGCATCAAAACAAAATCAAGATACCTCCGGCGCAGGGACGGTGAATTGGTAACAAGCTCCATATCCTGAGGCCAGAATAAAACTACTTTTAATCTTCCGGTAAAGTCAGACATGCTTTTTGCCACCCCGTTCACAAAAAACTTTTTATAGGGAGTTTTTTCCCCCATCACAACTCCGTTCGTCAGAACCAGTTCAAGTTTGGTTGCCTCGTTGGGATAGCTTATAGTTCCTCCAATTCTACCTAAATCCTCATCAAAAGAAATTATTTCACGGTCTTGCTCTGCTCTGAAGCTTTTCCCGAGAGACAGCATGAAAATTGCCTCAAGTATTATGGTTTTACCGATCGCATTTGGCCCGATAATTATATTTAAAGAGTTTTGGAAATCAATCTGTTTTTTGGAAAAACAGCGGATGTTTTGCAGATTTAATTTGGTGATTGGCATTTAGGGAGAAATCAGCGTGCCTATAAAATCTTTATTAGTTAAAAGGCGGTCAAGATTTTTTATATCCCGGCCTATCACGTACACGATGAGCCCTAGTTTCTTAGCCAGTTTGGTAGCAATCGGGTCAAAGGGAAGATTGCTGCCGGGAGACCATTTATCGCCAACCAGCAGTTCGAAATCTGCCCAGCTGATTTTGTCGAGCGGCTTGGCGCCTTTGTGTTTATTCGGATCTTTATCATAAACTTGAGGAATGTTGGACATGTTGATGATAACTTCGGCTGTATAATCGCGGGCAAGAAGCACCGCGTCATAATCGGTGGAACGTCCCGGCTTCCAGCCTGCAGCAACGACGAGTGGCTGCTCAAGATTATTTAATTTATGCTCATAATTTTGGATAATGCGGGGATGTGCTACATCCTGAAAGATGGTACGGATGAGATGCGCGTTGAGACGGGTAGCGTGAATTCCCAGGTAATCCAAATACCAGTCTGTGATATCACCAGTAATGTTTTTAGCGGCGTCAATATAATGACGGGCTGTTGCGCCTCCTCCAACCACAATAAAAAATCGCCATTTTTCGGCGATTTTAAGTCTGATGAACTCATTAAACTGGGACAAAAACTTAGTATCCATTCCTCCGTTGGGAACAACTAATGAACCTCCGAGCGAAATGATGATCGGGGTGTTTTTATCCATCTGGGTGTATTATAACAGAATCAACCCAACTTTGCGCTTCATACCCTCCAATTTTTCCACTTTTTTATTTCAACTACAGTTTCCCAGGGTCTTGCTGATCCGTCCTCAACCCGGCCAAAAGGCCCCCAGGCAGCTAGTTTAGGATAGCTGATTTTTGATTCCGATAATCGTCTAAATCCGAATCGATCAATAGCAGCTGCAAGCGACCAATCAATCTTCTTCAGAAAATTTATAATTTTCCGTATTGGTTTTTTTTCTGTACCGGCAAAATCTACTAATATTTTTAAAGGTGCCGGATACCCGATAGCCCAAGTCAATACTACAAAACACTGATCAGCTAAATTATTACCCACTATCTGTTTTGCCACCCATCTCGCCATCTGAGCTCCTGTAGCATCTGTTTTCGAAGGGTCTTTACCATGTATTGCCCCCCCGCCAATTGGAACCGATGGACCGTAATGGTCAATTACCAATTTTCTCCCGGTAAGACCTGTGTCCCCGGGCGCTCCTGCAATGATGAATCGCCCTGTTCCGTTAATATAGGCTTTTTTCATATCAAAGGTTAGACCATGCTGATCTAAAACCCTGTCTATTACCGGCCGAACTATAGTCCTTATCTCTTCCAACCCGATATCTTCTGTATGTGATAAGGCCAGAACTATTCTTTCCGCTTCAACAGGCCTTCCTTTTGTATTATAGGAAATAATAAATTCTGATTTCATATCAGGTTTTAAAACTTTTCCTATTTTGGATGTTCGTCGTAACTGATCGATTCCAAAAAGGGTATCTCTTGATAAAACTACTGTTAACGGCATCAAATCATCCTCCCGGAGAGGTAACCAGTGTTTTCTTATAGCATACCCTGTGGTAATACCCTGGTCTCCTGCGCCGATTTTTTTTCTTGCCTTTTCCACACCTTGAGCAATATCAGTAGACTGGGAATTATAAAGAACCTGAATCTCTATTTTATCCGGATCATATCCAAAGTCTTTAGTCCATCCTAAACCGCGGATATAACCCCGTGCTAACGCCTTATAGCCATCCGGAGAAATTTGGTAAGAGGAAGTAATTTCACCTGCCATAATCACAGGTCCTTTCGATGTTAACAGGGTTTCTGCTGCCACATGCGCTGCAGGGTTATGTCTGACGTGTGTCTCTACGACTAATGCACTTATCCCATCGGCAGTCCGGTCGGGATGTCCGGGAGATACAAATTCTGCTGACTTGTGCAAAAACCTTTTTCCGGTTGCTGCTTGAATATCCATAAAAATTTTTCCTCTCCTAAAATATACGCTTTTGTTGATATACTGCCTTGATAACCAGATCTTTAGAAGATATCCTATTGTCTTATGTTGTGGAATCTCTTGTCAAGAAAACAGTTCTAGATCAAATGCTGGCACTTCGGGCAGTAAAAAGTTCCCCGCCCGCCGAGAGTCATTCTTTTAATTTTTCTTCCGCATTTATTGGCACAAATCTTCCCCTCCCTACTATAAACGTAAAAATGTTCCTGCATGCTTCCTTTTTGGCCAAAAACATCCACGAAATTGGTTTTCGAGGCACCTTTCCACTTCAATCCATCCTTAAGTACCTTAAGTAACTTATGAAATATGACTTTAGATTCTATCTCTGAAACTTTATCGGCAGGTTTTTGCGGATGGATCTTTGATAAAAATAAAGCGTCATTGGCATAAATATTCCCTACTCCCGCAATCTTCTCCTGATTCATTAAGACAATCTTTACCGGTCTTTTTGATGATTTTAATATTTCCCTGAACTTTCCCAGAGTCAAATCCCGCAGCGGATCCGGGCCCAACTTACTTAGTATTTCTTTTAAAGAAACAATTTTCATTGTTACATTGTTTAATTGTTTCATTGTTTCATTGCGCACAATACGCATCCACCCGAATTTCCTGATATCGTTAAAAAATAACCTATCCCCATTGGTAAAAGAAACAATCACCCTGGTATGTTTATTTGGCAGATTAGTTACAACTCCAGTATATCTCGAGATATACTTAAGTTGTCTATTTTGTCGTAGAATTAACTGTCCCGTCATCTTCAAATGTACCGCCAAAGAATGGTCCCCTGTAAAATCAATCACCAGCATCTTACCAAACCGCCTCACCCCGGTGATTTTACGCTGTAGAGTTAATTTCTTATCACCGATGAATGACTTGAAATGAAGTATTTGTATATCTGTAATCTTTAATCCAACAATTAAATTGGATAATTGAATTCTAAGCGTTTCAACCTCGGGTAATTCTGGCATGATAAAAAGATCAAAGATCAAATGTCGATTTTGGATTTTGGATTTTGAACTTTATTTGTTATTTGGATTTTGTAATTTGGATTTTATAAAAACCTGTATCTCTCTCTTAAACCTCTCTTTTGTAAATCTTTGTGCGTTTTCAATGCAATTTTCTGCCTTAATATCTAACTTACTTAATCGCTTAATTGCTTTTATCATACTCTCAACACTCAACTCATCAAAAAGAACACCTGTTTTTCCATCAATCACCGTCTCTTTCACTCCTCCCTGATTAAGTCCGATTACCGGCATGCCCATTGACATAGCTTCGACAGGAATAATGCCAAAATCTTCCTGTTCTGAAGGATAGAGAAGTGCTTTGCCGTCCCGGTATAATCGACCAAGCGTGTCTTCATCTACCTCCCCTAAAAACTCGATAGATGGGCCGGCAATTTTATATAATTCTTCTCCGTAATCGGCAAAGCCGCGACCAAATACTTTCAAAGGCAGTTTTAGTTTGTTACAGGCTTCAATCGCCAACTCAACATGTTTAGGACGCGCCAATCTCCCTCCTGCTAGAAAATAGCGTCTAGCGTGAAGCGTGAAGCGTGAAGAAGATAAGTCTTTTCCTCTTTCCGCTTTCCGCTTTCCGCTTGTATCAACCGGCGGATAAATTACCGTCGCTTCCCTCCTGTAAAACTTCTCTATTCTTCGCCTTACTTCATTTGAATTAGCAATAAAAAAATCAGGCCTTTGGGCGGAGATAAAATCAATCTCCCTCATCCGGTGATTGACCAGGTTACCTGCAATTTTCCCTAAAATATTATTTTGCCAGTTGCGGGCTGTAGGATATCCGTACAAAAATCTCGGAGGCGTATGGCAGTAGCAGATATGGAGAGTATCGGGCTTTCTGACAATAAGATTTGGACTGTAAGCTCCTGTTGCCGAAACAATTACTGCGTCGTATCCTTCGAAATTCCAGTTCTCAAAAACCCAGGGAGTCAGAAGCCTGACAGGACTAATCAACTTCTCAATAAAAGGAATCTTCTGCAATGATGAAGTCCTAATATCCCAACCCTCAAACCTTTTTCTGTGCGGACCTAGAAACTGCGGCAGATAAACTGTGGTAAAAACAGGTGCCTTAGGCCAGATTTCATGGAGTGTTTCGAGCACTCTTTCAGCTCCGCCGTATTCTTTGATGTAATCGTGTACTATTGCAATTTTCATACGTCAGATAACAGATAACAGATAACAGATAACAGATAACAGATAACAGATAACAGAAATAATAACAAGACTGTTAAAATAACTTTATCTGGATATCATTTTTGTCCGGTGCTAGTTTACTCTTTTTTGTTCTTTGTTCTTTGTTCTTTGACGCAAGTCTCGCTATCAAACTTCGAAACCCCAACTCGTCAAAAAGAAGATGAACATCCTCGCGGTCAAAGTTTCTCAAAATACATTGTTCCCAATTTATCTTCAAAGGCACATCCGTCAAAATCCTGGCCAGTTTTCTGGAAACTTTAGCCAGTTTTTCATTTGCTTTGAGGGCTGTTTTCACTTTTACGCTTTCAATCTCATCTAAATGCGCGTAGAGCTTTTCAAATGACTTATACCGGGATATTAGAGAACTTGCGGTTTTGGGACCAATTCCTGCAACTCCGGGGTAATTATCTGACGGATCACCAACCAAGGCTTTATAATCCACAATCTGCGCAGGCGTGATGCTATATTTTTCTTCTACTTCTATTGTTCCGTAAAGTTTTGACTCTGATAAACCCTTCACCGGCATGTAGATTTTTACGCGGTCGTTGACAAGCTGCAGCATATCCCTGTCCCCGCTGACGATAATCACCTCAAATTGCTGTTCTTTATTTGTGTGACTGCTTGCTTGAAAAGCCAATGTTCCGATTACATCATCAGCCTCAAATCCCGGTTTCTCATATCTTACTATCCCCATCTCTGTCACCAGCTTTTTAACCATACCGATCTGGGAAATAAAATCATCATCCGCCTTCGGCCTCTGTATCTGATAATCTTCATAGAGCTTGTTGCGGAAAGTAGGTTCGGGCGTATCAAAAGCCACAATCAAATGGGTTGGTTTTAATTCCGCAACTACCCTCAGAAGCATTGAGGTAAAGCCGTAGACTGCATTTACCATTTGCCCTTTAGAGGTGGTCAGAGAAGTAGGAAGAGCATGATATGCCCTATACAAAATCGCATGCCCGTCAATGATTACCAGCCTGTTCATAGTTCGATTTCACTCACTATGATCCTGAGCATAGTCGAATGGATCATTGGGATATTTTAGCATGAAGGTTGGAAGATTTATATCTAATTTTCAACTCAGCGCGGAGATTGGAGGTTTTACCGATCCCATCAGTCGTTCGAAGTCTTCTTTTTCCAGAGTTTCTTTTTTGATAAGTTCTTCTGCCACTTTATCCAGTTTGGCTTTGTTTTTCTTGAGTATGCCGGCAGCCTGTTTATAACAACTGTCAATAATAGCTTTTATCTCCTCATCAATTTTACTAAGCATATTAGGAGATGTTTTAGCTTCGGAGACGTACCGTCCGCCCCATTCTGTCATGTCAACAGTTGATCCGAAATTTATCGGCCCAATTGACGACATGCCAAAATCGACCACCATACTGCGGGCGACCTCTGTCGCCACATCAATATCATTGGAGGCCCCAGACGTCATTTCGTTAAAAATCAACTCCTCTGCCGCACGTCCTCCAAGCATGGAGGATACCTGCTCCAGAAGATGTGTGCGGGTTTCATGAATTCTGTCTTTTTGGGGAGGAATTAAAGTAAAACCCAAGGCCATACCGCGGGAAACGATGGAAATCCTGTGGACCGGATCCATGTGGGGAAGCTCATGAGTCACAATGGCATGACCTGCTTCATGATAAGCTGTCATTTTACGGTCCAGATCACTTTGCAGTCTTTTTTTCTCCGGACCTAGCTTGACTTTCGTCGCTGCCTCCTCAAGATCTGTCATTTCGATAACTTTTTTGCTTTGGCGGGCGGCCAGAATTGCCGCTTCATTGAGCATATTTTCCAGATCCGCTCCGGAAAATCCGACTGTCCTTTTGGCTGTCTTGTCCCAATCAACATCCGGCGCCATCGGCTTATCCTTAGTATGGATTTTTAAAATCGCTTTTCTGCCTTCCAGATCCGGCAGATCCAGCGACACTCTTCTGTCAAATCTGCCAGGCCGAAGCAGTGCCTGATCAAGTAAATCCCCGCGGTTTGTAGCCGCCACCACTATCACGTGCTCACTGGGAGTAAATCCGTCCATCTCTACCAGAATCTGATTGAGTGTCTGTTCCCTCTCGTCATGGCCGCCCATGACGCCCACCGACCTCATACGGCCGATAGCATCAATCTCATCAATAAATATGATAGAGGGTGAATTTTTCTTGGCGGTGTTAAATAAATCCCGCACACGACTGGCTCCGACACCAACCAGCATTTCCATAAACTCACTGCCTGCCATGGAAAAAAACGGGGTGTTTGCTTCTCCGGCCAATGCTCTGGCCAGTAAAGTTTTACCGGTTCCGCTTGGTCCAACCAGTAAAACTCCCTTGGGAGTATGCGCTCCAAGAGCTCTGTATTTTTGCGGGTTTTTGAGAAAATCCACCACCTCCTCAAGCTCTCTTTTGGCCTCATCCACTCCTGCCACGTCTTTGAAAGTGACTTTGGGAGTATCTTTGGAAAAAAGTTTGGCACGCGATTGTCCGAAGGAAAAAATTGAGTCCTGTGCACCTCTAGCCTGCTTGATAAGGATCAGGAAAAATCCGACCATCAGGGCAATAGGAAGAATATTGGATATAATATTTACCCAAAGAGCTCCGCTTGTAGTGTCTTTGACATCAATTTCAATGGTTTTTGGATCCACCCCGGAATCTGTGAGAGTTTTATAAAAAGATTCCTGTCCTTCTTTGGTGGTGGAATATATTTTATCGTCTTTGTAGGTAGTAAGAAGTTTAGTATCGATTACCTCGACTTTTTTCACCTGTCCGTTTTTAATATCGTCTATCAGGTTCGACAAAGGTTTGGAGGGAAAAATTTTGGAGATATCCCTGCCTCCGATAAAGATAAACATGAGAATCATCCCGATAATCAGCCACAAAAAGATGTTTTTGGGCGTCAGGTTGATGCGAAGTTCGATTTTTTTCTTGAAACCCGGCTTTTTTCCGTTTAGGACCGGTTTTTTATTTTGTTTTTGCTCTGCCATAGGTTTTATCTTACTACAGTTCCTTCCGGAATTCTCATGTTATTGACGGATGCGGCCTACGCCAACATCAGTTTGCTGGGGTAAATCCGTCTTTTAAAAGGATCGATCATCAACCCGAAACTTTCCAGAGTCGTTACGCCTAAAAGTGGATCATCGTCTTTTTCTCCAAGAACTACAGGAATAGGTAATTCCCTGCCCTCAAAATTGATGATCGCTCCGCCAATAGACCTTTTGATGATTTTCCCGTCCGCCAGGCTGAAATCCTGAACGTAGGAAGATTTCAGCTGCAGTTTCTTTACGAGAAACTGCGGAATAACAGTATAATGGGCTCCTGTATCAACAAGAAAAATACACTCTTCTTTTTTGTTTGGGTTTACCGGATTTTTTATCACAAGCTTTACCTTTGTCATCCCCATATTAAGCGTATGCTATCAAAAAATTACGAAGAAAACAACAGAGGATTTGAAAATTAATTGTAGCTGAAAAAAGAATATTTATTTGTTAGGCCTATCGCTTCCCGTACTTCTGTCAAAGTTTTTTCTGCAAAACTTCGCGCCTTCTCTGCTCCCTCCTGAAGAATTTTCTGAACTAAAGCAGGATTGGAATTTAATTCTTTATAGCTTTCCCGGGCTTTAGTGAAATATTTCAGCAAACTTTCAAAAAGATAATTTTTCACTTCCATATCGCTCACCTGACCTCTCCTGTAAAATCCTTTAAGTTCCTCTACTTTACCTTTAACACCGAAAAAATCTAGATAAGTAAAAACCATATTCCCTTCAATATGCCCGGGGTCATCCGCATGAATTCTGGTCGGGTCGGTAAAAGTACCCATCACCTGCTTTTTAATAATTTCCTCATCTTCAAAAATCGAAATAATATTACCCAGTGACTTACTCATTTTGCGCTTCCCGTCAGTCCCGAGTACCACTGCTACATCCTCGGGAATATATGGCTCCGGCAGCGTAAATACGGTCTTTCCGCTTGCCGCTTTCCGCTTGCCGCTGCCATAAATCTTATTAAATCTCTCGGCGATATCGCGGGCAATCTCGATATGCTGCTTCTGGTCGCGCCCTACCGGCACCAAATCTGATTTATAAATCAGAATATCTGCCGCCATCAGCACCGGGTAATTAAAAAGACCCATGTTGATATCATCCAATGCAGTCTCTTTGGCAAGTTTGTCTTTGTAAGCATGAGCACGTTTAATAAGTCCCAGAGGTGTCACGTTATTTAGTATCGTCTGAAGTTCTGCGTGTAGCGGTACATCCGACTGGCGGAAAAAGGTTATATTCGGCAAACTTAATCCTAACTCTCCGACCAAAAGCGTCAACTCATTTAAAATTAAAGTCTCGGTATTCTTCTGCAGCTGCTCTTTATTCTGGATGGTCGTCAAAGCATGCAGATCAGCAACCATGAGATAACAGTCGTGATTGACTGAAAGTTTAATGAATTGCTTGACAGCACCCAGGTAATTGCCTATATGCAGTGTCCCGTCGCCGCTCGGAGTGATGCCTGACAGAAAGCGTTTCATATGTCTTCCTTTATTGTAACTTCTTTTAAACTATTAATAAACTGCGATATTTTTGGAAGACTTTTAGAAGGATTATCTAGATTACCCTCATACATTCCGGCAATCGCGCTTCCGACAATCACTCCGTCTGCTCCCATCTCTAAAATCTTTTGCACCTCATCTCTATTCTGAATCCCAAATCCCACATAGACTTTCTTATCGGTAAGTGACTTAAGTAACTTAAGTAACCCTTCGACTTCGCTCAGGGCAAGCTTATTATCCCCAGTCACTCCCGGTAGACTTATACAATAAATAAAGCCTGCCTGTCTACCTGCGTAGACAGGCGCAGGCAGGCCTGTTGAAGCCTGTATAATTTCCTTTAATCTCGCTTTAGTTGAATAAACCGTCGCAAACTGGATAAGCGACAAACCGTATTTATCAGTTAATCTTCTCAAGCTTTGTTGTTCTTCAAGCATTAAATCCGGTATTATTAATCCCGAAACACCCACTGATTTTGCCGCCGTGACGAATTTTTCCAAACCAATTTTATAGATAGGTGCAAAGTAACTCGTCAGGTAAATTGGTATTCTTGTCATTCTGGCTTGACGGGTTACCGTCTGGTACCCGTCTTGTCCAGAATCAGATTCTGGAGTCTCCCGACGTAACGTCGGGATCCCCAGAATGACGGAACGAAGTCGTCTAATCCCCTCAAATACATCCACGGGTGTTATCCCTCCCTCAATTGCGCGCTTGCAGGCTCTTTGAAAAACCTCACCATCGCAAACCGGATCGGTATAGGCAATGCCCACTTCCAGAA
>MFJN01000068.1 GCA_001779235.1 Candidatus Gottesmanbacteria bacterium RIFCSPHIGHO2_02_FULL_40_13
AAGTAACTTAGAGTAAGACGTTCTATCCCCGGTCACACCCGGCAGACTCACACAATAAATAAAGTTAGTTGAAGCCTGTATAATCTCCTTTAATCTTTTTTTAGTTGAATAAACTGTCGCGAACTGGATAAGCGATAAACTGTATTTATCGGTTAATCTTCTCAAGTTTTGTTGTTCTTCAAGTAATAAATCCGGTATGATTAACCCCGTAACACCCGTTGATTTTGCCGCCGTGACGAATTTTTTCAAACCAATTTTATAGATAGGTGCAAAGTAACTCGTCAGGTAAATGGGATTTTTACACCCCTTCTCTCTTATTCTATTTATCCCCTTTAATACTTGGAGAGGTGTCATTCCATTTGATAACGCTCTTTTACAAGCTCGCTGAAAAACTTCTCCATCACAAACCGGATCGGTATAAGGAATACCAACCTCAAGAATATCTACGCCACCAATCAAAAGCGTTTCTGCTAATTTCAGCGAAAACTCCTCACTTGGATCACCAAAGTAGAGATGAGTCATAAGTATTTTTCTCATGTTTTGCTTGACAACTTAAGTATACCTCGAGGCATACCGATGTTGTATCTAATCCGCTTACCTCTCTTGTAAATTTATTACTGTTTCAATATCCTTATCCCCTCTTCCTGAAAAATTCAGGATAACGATATCATCTTTTTTATATTTCCCTCTCCTTTTAAATAGTTCTGCGATAGCATGACAGGTCTCAAGAGCCGGTAATAATCCTTCCATTTTTCCCATCAACTTGAATACTTCTAACACCTCATCGTTATTCGCAGTACTAACCTTCACTTGTCCTAACTTGACTAGATTTGAAAGCTGCGGGCCACGGGCCGGGTAATTGAGTCCTGCCGCCCGCGAGGTCGTTTTCCTGTCCATCCCAAATTCATCCTGCAAAACATAAGTTTTTGTTCCCTGAAAAATGCCCTTCGACCCGTATTTTAAAGCTGCTGATTCTTCTCCTTCCACAAACAGCAACTCAACCTCTTGATCTTTGAGAAATGCCTGAAAAATCCCAAGAGCATTACTTCCTCCGGATCCACAGGCGATAATTACCTGAGGTAACTTATATTCAACTTTTAATATCTGGTCTTTTGTTTCTTCTCCAATAACTTTCTGAAAATAAGAAACTATTTCCGGAAAAGGACAAGGTCCAACCGCAGAACCAATAAGATAATGAGTATTGGGAAGATCCCGGATCCAGGCAACCAATGCCTCAGATACTGCATCCTTCAAAACACCCGATCCTCTTGTAACCGGAACAACCTCTCCACCTAATAACTGTATTTTTTCCGCGTTTACTTTTTGCCTTTCAATATCTTTTACCCCCATAAAGACTTTACATTTCAACCCGACTACATTCGCTGCCATCGTTGCAGCCACTCCATGCATACCGGCCGCCGTCTCCGTGACTATAAATTTCTTTCCCAGATATTTAGCCAGAAGTACTTGACCCAACGCATTATTGATCTTATGCGATCCGCCGTTGAGCAAATCCTCCCGTTTAAAATACACTTTGCATCCGATAAACTCAGACGTATTTTTTGCAAAATACAGCGGAGTGGGACGGCCTGCAAATTCGTGAAGTAATCGTTTAAACTCTTTTTGAAATTTTTCATGCCTTTTAATCTTTGCAAACTCTTTTTCCAACTCAAGAAGAGCCGGATACAAAAGTTCCGTCACAAACTGTCCGCCAAATTCACCATAATAACCTTTTTTACTCATAGTTTTTTGCTAATTTAATAAATTGAACAATCTTTTCTTTGTCTTTCTTACCATTTACCTCAACCCCGCCGGCTACATCAACAGCATAAGGTTTGGCAATACTTAATACCCTGCTGACGTTTTCGGGATATAACCCTCCGGCAAGAATGATAGGAAAGAGTTTAGTCAATCTGCTTACCTTATCCAAATTTAATAATTCTCCTCTACCCTGTTTTTTCCTATCCAGGAGAATATAATCCGCTTTATACTTACTAATTTTCTTCATTGTCTCTTCTAAATCAAAATCAGCATCTAAGGAAAATGATTTTATTATTCCTGTACCTTGAATTAAACTAATATATTCTGGCGATTCATTACCATGTAGTTGGACATAATCAAGCTTCAAATAACTAATTAATTTATTTGCAAGGTCTAACTTCTCATTCTGGAAAACTCCGACTGTTTTCACTTGTAATCTATGATTAGTAGTCATCGCGAGGTCCGATGTACATCGGACCGCGGCGATCCCATTAGGTTTTAGCACGTTCGGACGGGATTGCTTCGCCCGCGGCTCGCAATGACATGAATATTCCATTTTCAACTCTTCAATAATTTCCTTCGCAGTCTCCAGTCTTATGTACCTTTTTGATGACCTCACAAAATTAAACCCCAAAAAATCAGCTCCCGCGTCAGATGCGGCTTGCGCAGCCTCCAATGTTTGTATTCCGCAGATTTTTACCTTTATAGTCATAATTCCATTGTCATTTCGAGGACCCCGACGTAACGTCGGGGGACGAAGCAATCTATAAAGATTGCCACGCTCCTTACGTCGCTCGTAGTGACATTAAAAATCCTTTAATATTATTCGTTTTCATAAGACTCGTCCCCACCAAAACTCCTGTAGCTCCTGCATCTTTATAGTTCCGGATACCTCTCCTATCGAATACTCCGGAAAAGCCCAATGACACAAACTTCTTTGGAATATCTTTAATTAATTCGCATGCTTTTCCGATATCAACCTTAAAAGTTGCTAAATCACGAGCATTAACTGCAATAATCCGGGCATCAGTATTTACTGCTACTTTTAATTCCTCTTCTGTCTCCACCTCCACGACCGGCTCCATACCAAGTTCGCTTATTAATTTAATATATTGAACTAATTGGTTTTTCTTTAAAATTTTTACGATCAAAAGCACGGCATCCGCGCCATTCACTTTTGCTTCACAGATCTGATAGGGATCAATAATAAAATCTTTTGTCAAAATTGGTAGGCTGACGGTATGTTTTATCCTTTTTAATAATTCGTACGACCCGCCAAAATACTTCTTATCAACAACCACGGATACGGCATCTGCTCCTCCCGACTCATACTTTTTTGCACGTCTTACTCCCATTTCCTTATCCCCTAATTTACCTGCGGAAGGAGACGCCAGTTTTATCTCTGCGATAATCGAGATATCTCCTGCTTTTGGAATTTTTATTGCATTCAAAAAGCCCCTTACTTTCTTTTTCTCTGCTATCTCCTGTATTTTATTTGTGATAATTTTATCCAATGTGATTTTCATAGTTGACAACCTTTCCTAATACCTCTAAAGCTTTCCCGCTTTCAATGGATTTTTTGGCTAATAATAATCCTTCTTTGAGATTTGCAGCTTTCCCGGAAACGAGTAACGCTGCGGCGCTGTTTAGTATGACAATGTCTCTCTGCGGTCCGACTTTCCCCTGAAGAATTCTTCTTATGATACCTGCATTAGTTTTCGCATCTGCCCCTTTTATCTCCATAATATCCGCTTCTCCAAAACCAAATTCTTTCGGATTAATAATAATTTTCTGGACTTTCTTAGCCCTAACTTCAAAAATATGAGTTGGAGCGGATAAACTTATTTCATCCATTCCGTCTTCACTTGAAACTATTAATAAATGTTCATAATCGAGATTAGTTGCCACTTTTGCGAGTTTTTCTGCTAATTTTATATTTGGCGCTCCGATAATCTGCCTTTTGACCCCTGCGGGGCTGGCAAACGGACCCAGGAAATTAAAAACTGTCCTTATTTTTAATTCTCTGCGGACCGGAGCAACAAATTTCAGCAAAGGATGGAAGAGCGGTGCAAATAAAAAAGTAAAACCTGTTTTCTCAAGCATCTTTTCTGCCTGTTGAGGGGATAAGTTGATATTTACTCCCAACGCTTCCAAAACGTCAGCGCTGCCGCAAAGACTGCTGGCGCCTCTGTTGCCGTGTTTGGCAACCGGCACACCTGCTCCGGCAACTACAAATGCCACGGCTGTTGAGATATTAAAAGTCCCCTTCCCATCCCCAGTACCGCAGGTATCAATCACCTGTCCCGGGGCTCTAATTTTCACCATATGGCTGCGCATACAAATGATAAATCCCAAAATTTCGTTAACCGTTTCTCCCTTCATGCGCAATGCTGTTAATGTAGCCGCAATCTGGGAAGGAAGTAACTTACCACCCAACATTTCCTCCATAAGAACCATCGCTTCTTTTTTCGTCAAATCTTTCTTATCAACAATTTTGTTAAGTAATATTAGTGGCTTCATAATCGTCCTTTACGAGGTCGCACCTCGTAGAGGTGCGACCTCAATGGATAAAAAATTCTTTAAAATTTCTCTTCCATTTTCAGTTCCGATTGATTCCGGATGAAACTGCATGCCAAATACGGGAAACTCATGGTGTTTAACCGCCATAATTTCCTGATCGTCAGAAGAATATGCAGTGATTTCTAAACAATTTGGTAACAGTTCTTTATGACCAATCAACGAATGGTAACGCATCCCCACCAATGGATTTTTGACATTTTCAAATAATCCTTTTTGATTATGTTTGATGACGCTGGTTTTGCCGTGTTTAATAAGCGGTGCGCGTATAATTTTTCCGCCGTATGCCTGAATAATTCCCTGATGTCCAAGGCAGATACCAAGAGTTGGAATCCTGTAACCGAATCTCAAAATAGCCTCTCTGCAGATTCCAAAATAATGGTCGTCTGACGGATCACCCGGCCCCGGAGAAATGACAATATGACTAAAACCCGTGTTTTTAATTTTCCGTAAGGTAATGGCATCATTTCTCACGACCACGGGACTGCCTCCCAACTCGCCAATCAGCTGGTAAAGGTTGTAAGTAAAAGAATCGTAATTATCAATTATCAAAACTTTCATAAATTTAGCGTCAAGCAAAAAGCGAAAAGCGTAAAGATGATCAATATTACTTAACGCTTAACGCTTCACGCTTTTAATGCTTTTTCCAAAGCTTCCTCTATCCCTTTTTGTTTCATCATGATTTCCTGATATTCTTTTTCCGCTTTCGAGTCCAAAACTATCCCGCTTCCTGTCTGTGTAAATCCGTGTTCGCCTTTTATAAAAATTGATCTTATGCTGATTGTAAACATCGAAGATTTGTTTAAAGATATGTATCCGATTACACCTCCATACGGTCCTCTTGCCTCGTTTTCCATGTCCGAGATGATTTTCATCGCCTCAATTTTGGGGGCCCCGGTCAAAGTTCCGGCCGGAAAACATGCAGACAACGCCGAAAATGCATCTTCTCCGCCTCTCAGTTGCCCCCTGATTTCTGTAAATAGATGCATGACAAACTTCAGTTTTTTGACCGCCATCAATTTGCCGACTCTGATGCTTTTAAATTTGCAGATTTTACCGAGATCATTTCTGGCCAAATCAACCAGCATCAGATGTTCTGCTTTTTCTTTTTCATCAGATAAAATCTCTTTTGCCAAAATTCGATCTTCTTTTTCATTCTTACCCCGTTTAATTGTTCCTGCCAGCGTTCCATAATGTTCGATGGAATTACTCTTGATATTTATCAGCAGTTCGGGACTGGCAGAAATAATTTCTTTATCCTCAAATTTGAGATATGACATATAAGGCGCAGGATTTATCTGACGCAGTACCCCGTATAATCTTCTTTTATCCCCCTTTATGTGATAGCGCGTTTTTAAAGAATAAACCGCCTGAAAAATATCTCCAGATCTAATGTGTTCCTGTATTTTATGCAAATTTTCTTGGTATTCTTTTTGACTTTTCCCTTTACCTGTTTTTTTATATGAAAACTGAGACAATGTTCCACTCCGGTCGAGTAAAGATCTTAATTCTCTTATCCTCGAGTTCCCGTGATGAAAATAGGTAACTTCGCGTGTTCTTTTATCAAACTTCAAGCCGTCGGTATAAAATCCAAATGAAAACAAAGGAAAATCATCACAGTCGGGTCCTTTAAACGCTTTCTCGAAAAGTTTTGTCGCTTCATAACAGATGAAACCAACCAATCCTCCGCAAAAACCATCCCGTAATGTATTCTTCGCCGCTAATGGTTTTAACTCCATAAAAGGATCGTTTGTCTGATAGCTCCGACCGTTTACTCTCAACTCACCAACTTTGCCTTCAATAATAAACAGCGGATCAAATCCGGCATAAGCAAAACGGTTGTATGCTCCTGCTTCTCCCAAAGACTCTAAAAGAAACATATTTTGAGAGTAAGGATAAATTCTTTTGAATGCTTCAAAAGCAGACAGAGAAAAGCCGAGAGATTCCTCCCGGTAACGCCCTAACTTAAGATTGTCGAATATTTTGATCATATTCCCTCCATACCCCAGTACTACACTTACCCCGACGTCACGTCGGGGAGCGTGAGTACGGGGTTGATGGATTGGTAAACTCTCCCTCGACCTCGCTCGGGATCATTAACCAACCATCAAAAAAACCCTCTTTCCCCCGATGTATATCGAGGTACTCAAGGGCGTAATAATTGAATTCTGAATTCTTGATTCTGAATTCTAAATTCTTACACGGTGCCACCTTGCTTTGCCCTCCGAAGCTTTATGCGAAGGAGGGTTTCTCATTCATGACGAACTCCACTTTCGCGACATTCGTTGCTGACTTGTTACGGTTTCGCCTCCGTCACATATTCTTGTGCCCCATGCCCTGTACCGAGCTTCGCTCTGGTTCGGGGCTCCCCGGTTCCAACCATCCGGATCACTGGGTTTATTTATTTCTATATTAAATGATATCATATCTATTAAGATTATTCAATTAATAGTTTATTCTCTAATTAATTATGAAAATCTTTCTCATCTTGACGCTTTTATGCATCTCCTCTATCTGGTTATATAAATCTCCGTATGGATTCAAGGGCTGGTTGAAAAATATTTTTTCCTGTCAGGGAATTATTCCTTTCTGTTTTGAAATACTACTCATCCTGCAGGTATTAGGAATAGTTAATGTCTATTTCAGAGATTTTTCCTCAGGAAATATTCTTGTTCCAATGGGTTTGGTAACATTTCTCATGGGAACCATTCTTGCTGTCTGGGCAAAACTGACAATGGGATCTTCCTGGGGAAGACCGGCTCAACATGATTTAAGCATCCAAAAACAATTAGTTCGAACCGGTCCTTTTGCCTTTTCCCGCAACCCAATCTATGTGGGACTACTACTTCTTTTCTTGGGGTTTGAGATGGTTCTACAAAGCTATTTAATAGTATTGATCATTCCTCTATTTTTGATGGTTTATTTTGCCGTAAAAAAAGAGGAAAAACTTCTGGAAAAATATTTCGGCAAGGAGTATTTGGAGTTTAAAAAGAAAGTTCCCAGATTCTTAATATTTATTTAGGCTTATATTCCGACAGAAGCTTCACAAAAGGAAATTTTGTCTTGACCTGATATTTTGGATTTCAATTTTCCTTAATCTTGTTTGCTAATCTTTCACGAACTAAGGCCGCTATGCTTAACTCTCGTTTTGCAGCTTCCATTTTTAGTTCTAAATATAAGTCTTTAGGAAATCTGATTTTAAATATCTTCATACGCAGAAATATAAACTTAATACAATAAGTATAATCATTCAATTGTATTATCAAATCTTCATCTCCACCGGAGTCTTAGCAATAAGTGAGGGAATTTTTTGGAAGTCATGGTCATAAGTGATCAGCGCCACTCCTTTTGGTACTTGCGTTGCTATAAGGCAATCAGAATATTTTATGTTGAATTTTTTAAAATAATACAGAGCTTTTCTTGTATCCGTTTTCTCTATTAAAACAATATTACGAAGAGCCAAAAGATCAGTCAGAGCAGCCAAAACCTTATCCTTGGAAAATTGATAGAGTCTGGTTAAAACAAAAACTATCTCTGTAATCACCATACTGGAAATATAGGGAGTAGCTTTCCCCTCCTGAATCATCTCAATAAGACGGGAAACATCTTTATACTTTTTGATGTCATCTTGGCTCAGAAAGCGGATGAAGACACTTGTTTCTATAAATATTTTCATTTCTCAGTTTATCTTTTGCCGAAGGAATGATCAATATAATCTCTGATTTTCTCTGCAGGAATAGGTTTTTTCACTTTAAACGCTCCTCCCCATGAGGTAAAATCTGATTTTACCGGCTCAATGATAATTTTCTTTTCCTCTGTCCGTATGTAGGCTCTACCGTGTTTTGTCAATCCAATTTTTTTCCTGATAACTACGGGTATATGTACCTGGAATTTGGGCGTAATTGTTGTATATGTCTGCATAGTAATATCAAGTATAAAGCAATACAAATTATTTGTCAATGAGGGTTAAATGATATTTCAATATTACTGAACGCTACTCATAAATGTTTGCAGCTAAAAGGATACCATAGATAAATCTAATGCAAGTTCTGTTTTTGGAAAAATCTTCCTCGCTAATTCTCTCTGGTTTTCCAATTGTTTGGCGTTATAAAACGGATAATGATGCGCTAGACATAATTTACCCGCTTTTGCCTCTTTGGCGATCAGTGCCGCGCCAATTGTAGTCACGTGACCGTCAATTAATTGATCCTCAAGCCTTATACCTTTTTCTCTACCCAAATCATTACCGTTAAACCAATGTTCGTGCAAAAGCAGTGTGGTATTTTTGACAAATTTGACCCCCTCTTGGGTCGGTTCACTGTCAGTTACATATGCCAGGCTGGTTTTATATTTTGAGATAAATTCAAACCGTAAAGCCAGGCTTCCTTCTCCCCGATGATATTGCTTTTTGACAAAAACGGCATAATCATCCACTTCCTGTTTTCCTGCGGTGAGTTGCTTAAAATTAAAATCAGAAAATTGCCTATCGTATTTCACAGGAAAATAACCCAGCGCCGGCAATTCTGAAAAGACTTTTTTTGGTCTACTACCAAATACCGTGATCTTTTTACCCTTTAGCAAATTAAATGCGCCGTAAAAGCCAAAAGTATGGTCCAAGTGGTAATGGGAAAGAAAAAGATGGATGTTTTCCACCCCCGTCAATAACTTCTTCCCGATCGGTTCCGCCAGACGATATAATCCTGTTCCCGCATCCAGGATAATTAACGTTTTGCCATAGGGAACGGCAAAACACATCGTCTCCCGCCCGAAGCTTGGAAAAAATCCGTTGGTACCAAGAGGAATGACGTTCATGCTTTTAAGATCGGTATATCGTATTTCCAAATCTTTTCGTCTCCTGTAATCAGCGTTGCTCCTTCAACTTTTGTCTGTGCAATAAGCATACGATCAAATGGATCATGGTGAAAAAGAGGTAATGATTCGAGCTGGAAAGCGTTTTCAAGTGAAATAGGCAGAAGAAGAAATGAACTTTCTCTCAAATCTACTTTCCAATCTTGAGGAACTTTCAATTTACCAATTTTCTTTTTAATTACTATTTCCAAAACACTTGCAACGCTTAGAAATATTTGGTTTTCAGGATTTTTCAGGACCGTCTCTATTTCCTTTTTTAATCTTTTCTCCTGTTTCATCCACCAGATAAAAATGTGGGTATCCAATAAAAAACGATTATTCTTCTCCATAAAAAAGTTTATTTATTTCATCACTTTCATCATTAAAATCATCAGATATCCACACTTTCCCTTTCCATGCCCCGGGTTTTCTTGGCTTCTTCTCTTCTTTATAAGAAACAAGCCTAGCAACAGGCTTACCTGCTTTGGCGATGACTACTTCTTTCCCGGCAAGAACCTGTTCTATAAGCTTGGAAAGATTTGTTTTGGCATTGTAAATATTGACAGTTAACATAGAGTTAAACTCATAACTTAGTCTAGTCTAGCTAACATCATCAATTCTGTCAAGGACTTAAACAGCGTCCTGTAAAGCACTATCTGTTGGCTTGCACTGAACGAAGCCAAGTTAGACATGGCGAAGTTGAAGTGTTGCGGGAACTGAAAGTAGGGTTATTATATTCGCTTCGCTCTCCTCAACCCCATTACTAATTATGACTTATTTGAGAAGGCAGCTAGATAGTTGGCTAATTGTTTCTTAATTACTCTTTTTCCCATGCTGGTTTTGAGATATTTTTCTCTAGTTTCTGCATCCTGTTTTAAATAAATATGCTTCGTAGTAAATAAGTTTGAAGGGTTTTCTATATGCGGTTGAAGTGTTTTCTCCCGAATTATGTTCTTTTAGCCGTTGTCTTAAATCATCAGAAATTCCTGTATAGAATTTATTATCTTTTTGGCTTTGGAGGATGTAGAGATAGTGGAACATAATTCCATGATATCAAAAAGAGATGATAATAAGGTAATGCCCCGGCATTAAGTGACCTTCGGTCACTCCGCCGGGGCCAGGCTGGTATAAAAAAAGCTCCCATTGAATAGGAGCTTTTTTTATATAATAGCCTGGTTGCGGAGCCGGGAGTCGCACCCGGCCTAGGAGATTATGCTTATGTTACTCCGATTACTCGAAGGTTCGGACTATATCTTTAACATACCAGTCGGTATATCATTCGGCGTATAGTCTCTACGGATTTCTCAAGACTCGCTTGAGATCTTTCCTCGGTATTCTCCTTAATGATATAATAAGGAATCCACCGATACAGCCGAATTATCATCCCGTTTTAAAAGAGATGAGCCCATTTTGAGCCTCCTGTGCAACTGTACACTACCCCGCGATATTAACGGGTTTAATTGTATCGCAGTTGACTTTAATAGTCAATTCAATTAACAAGCCGATTAAGTATTGACATCGTCTAGGTGTATGATGTATATTGTGAGCATGTTAAGAATCAATATTTATATCCCGGAGAATTTAAACCAGCGGCTTGATTTCACCGCTAAATATATGCAGAAGGTTAAAGCTGAAGTAGTACGCGAAGCTTTAGAGGCTGGACTTAAGAAAATTCAACCAAAATCTACTTCTGCCCGAGCTTTACTTGATCTGGCAAAAAAAGCAGAAAAGATACCCACAAAGGGAAATATCCCTAAAGATTTTATTAAGAATTTGGACTTCTATACCTGGGGAGGAAAAAAACGTGAGTAATTTAGTTTCTGTGGCTGATGCCGACGCGTTGATAGCTCTGACGCTTGAAAAAGATCCCAATCACGAACAAGCTGTTTCTATAGGTAAAAAATTTCTTGAAAAAGGGGTAACCGTTGTCTTTCCGGTCACCGTTTTTCCTGAGGCAATTACTTCTCTTAAAAGAGCAGCCAACCAACCAGAGAAAGCCCAACTTATTAATAAACAACTACAGAAAGGAGCATTCCATATCGAGTATTTAGATGAGGAAATTTTACAGTATGCTTCTCGGATTTTTGATTATGCCGATTCAAAACAAAACACATTTTTTGATGCGATTGTCGCTGCAACAGCAAAGAAACTAAGTGCGGATTCAATCTTCTCCTTTGATAAATGGTACCCTAAAATAGGGTATAAATTAGCCGGGTAATTAAACAAGATTATACAAATTCAGATTTTATGTCTTGGTGTTTTGGAATTGTGCATACTAAATTAGCAGAATTATTCTTCACCTTAGAAAACAGGCTCTGATTTTCTCCGGTCCGCTTAACCTTAACTCATTTCGCTCGCTAAGTACCAATAAATAGCACCTCTTAGATGATTGACCGCCGAAAATGTATTTGTTATACTGAACATTATGAATCCAAGAGTAAATTTCTATAATAATTATTCTCCATCCTCACGCTTATTCAAAGAAGCGGGAGGTATTTTTATGACTATAAACTAATTTTATAAAGATAATAAAGTACAACCTCCCGCAAGGGAGGTTTTTTTATGGCTTAAAAAGTATTAATAGTTTCGTGTTGGAGTCTAAATATGACCAATCTTGAACGGTGGCAAATGATTCTTGAAGATGTTCCGGATGAAGAATATCAGAGTTGTCTCAGTCGAATTTTTTATCCGACTATCGTTTTTGACGTTGACAGTTGCATTGGGCCTGAAGGAATAGACGAACTTGGCAGGATACATCATAAAACTGAAGAAATTGCTGGTATGACCAGAAGTGCTATGGGAGGTGATTTATCTTACGATGATGTGTTTGCTAAAAGACTTGATCTTACTCAACCAAGGGAATCTGATCTTCAAACAGTTGCTGATAATTATTTACGGCATATGATAAAAGATACGCTTGAAGTTTTTCAAGCTTTAAGAGCGATAGGAATGGATATTCACCTTTTATCGGGTGGCTTTGATGCTGCAATATATCCGCTTGCACAATACCTCGGCGTGCCTAAAAATAATGTGCATGCAAACACTTTGATATTTGATGCAAATGGTAATTATCAGGGTTTCGACAGACAAAATCCTTTGAGTAGACAAGGAGGTAAAAAAACTGTGCTTGAAGCACTCCTAGCTGAAAAGAGAATATATAAACCTCTGGCAATAGTTGGTGATTCGATAACGGAACTTGAAACAGCACCTGTCACAGACATCAGAATTGGTTTTGGAGGATTTGTACAAAGACAACGGGTGATTGAAGAAACTGACGTCTTTCTGACACAACCTGCTTTTGCCCCATTGGTACCTTTGGTGTTAGATAATTTACATATAAAAGAAATATTAGATTATCATCCTAAACATAGACCTATTCTGCAAAAAGGACTCGCTTTAATCCCTAGTATTCGGTTTAATAATCGGGCATTAAAGTTACAAGAATCATTACAAATCACCTCAGATCAAATACCTGTCTCAGCCTTTGATCCAAAGGCACCAATATTTCCTATATGGAATGGGTATTAGGGAGAAACAGCATAAATCAGATCTTAGTTTAATACTTCGTGAAACATGCTCTGATTTCTTATAATTCCTGCAACCAGGTATTAAAGTAAAAAAGCTCTTTTAACGGAAGTTTCTTTACTTCCACCCTGGCCAGGCTGGTATGAAGCACTATCGTGCTGAATATAATAGCCTGGCGATAAATAAATAATTAGTTTTTGTAGTATAATGATTATAAGGTAACACTATGACCAGAAATCTTTCTTATCTTATAGACTTAACTTATGATAAAACCTATAAAGGCTATGTAGCTGATGTCGTTAATTTATATGGCTGTATGAGCCAGGGCAAAACAAAAAAAGAGGCATTGGCTAACGCAAAGAAAGCTATTAAGACATATATGGAAGCGATAAATCTCAAATCAAGAGAGCCAAATTAACCGAAGATGAATTTATAATGTTACTTAGGAAATAGGTGCGGATTTCATTCAATCCCCAACCACGAAAATAAATAACTCCGCCTTCGCGAAGTATAAACA
>MFJN01000069.1 GCA_001779235.1 Candidatus Gottesmanbacteria bacterium RIFCSPHIGHO2_02_FULL_40_13
CTGATAGTTTCATAGGAGCAATGGCAAAACGCCTCTCCCAATAAGCAAAATTAAGGCCGGTCCCAACCACTCCCGCAATCTCCGCTCCGTCTCCACCCAGAAGCAGACAGATAGCATCGTTGGCTACCGCAACTGTCGTATCAATACCATACTCTTTAATCAGAAATTTATGAAATTCCTGACCGATCATTTTCCCGACCAACCCCTGAATATTGCGGCCTTTAGTCATATAAAGAAGTTCACCGTCAATGTAACGGTCTACTACTAAAGGCTTCAGAGGGTAGGCAAAACCGATGCCTATGGGGAATTTTGTTTTGCGTTTATTCACGACTAATAAAATATTTTGGGTCAGCAGATGAAACAGCTTTTCGCGGGTTGTTTGCTGGGGAAGGACAAAAAATTTCCGGTTTAAAAATTTGATGACATTATTGCTGGAGACGCGAAAAGCCGATACATAACCGTTGGTACCTCCAACCGATACTGCCACTCCAAAACCCGGGGTTGGCGAAATTTTATAGATGGGATTCAGGATGGCCGGCAAAGATGAATGCTGGTTGTGGAGGGCCGCGATAAGATCCCTTTGGAAAAGTTTGGCGTATTTGAGGAGGTCATCCCCGGCAATCAAAGGGTAGATTTCATCAAGTTTTTTCTGTAAAGAGTCACCGTTTATCTTCACGATTGTCATACTATATCATATACTTTAAAAGTTGACAAAAAAAACTATCCCTGATAATAAAGTATGAAGTAGTTAATTTGTAATACTTGACAATAAAAGTAAACTGTGTAATAGTAAGTATTACTATGAACGGATTATCTACAATTACTCAAAAAGGTCAGGTGGTGATTCCAATTACCCTTCGAAAAGCTTTACAACTGACTCCTTCAAGACGGGTTTCCTTTGAATTAAAAGGCAAAACTATCATTATGAAACCTGCTATTTCTGTTGATGAAGCATACGGTATGTTTAAAACCAGCAAAAAAGCTTCTCAAAAAGATTTTGATAGAGCAATCGAAGAAGGAACGGTGGAAAAATTCCGAAAAAAACTCCAGCAAAAAGACTTATGATCTATCTTGACACAAGCGCGCTCATACGTTTCTTCACAAAAGATGATTCTGTAAAAGCAAAGAAAGTGAAACAACTTTTACAGGAGGAATCTGATCTTCATATCCCAGATGTAGTATTCCCAGAAATTGATTATGTATTGAGAAAAGCTTACAGCTTGCAGCGCAGTGATGTTTCTTCTGCATATAAGTTTCTTTTATCATATAAAACTCTTCATTGTTCAAAATTAATTCATAAAGCAGTACAACTCTATGATACATCAAATTTAAGCATGGCTGATTGTATTATTGCGTCTGAAAGTCTAAAAGGTAAACTTGCCAGTTTTGATGAGGATCTTCTCAAGACAGAAGAAGTAAAAAGCTATTGGTAAAACCCAGGTTCTCCAACCCCAACCATGCGCTTACCGCCAATTCTCCTGACCACAATTTGAAATCCATCCATCCCGTATGATGAATTTCTTCCCCAAGGTATGAACCGCTATTCCGCAACAGAAACGCCCAAAAATTCTGGAAAAGGAGACAATAATATTAGGTGGGATGCTGTTCAAAATTTTAGAGCACTATACAGTCTCAAATACCCGGGAAATTTTTTCAAAATAATTATTGCTGTCGATTGTAGTGAAAGTATGGGGCAGAGGAAAAATATCCTTATTGCCTTCTCTTCGCTTCTGCAATTTCATTTCAACACAGCTATAGTACTTTACATAATCCTCAATAACCAAATCAACCTCTTTCCCACCATATTCCCTATAAAAATAAAGACTACGTCTAGTCTCTTTGTTTCTTCTTTGTTTCTCAATTTCTAAAATAATGAAGTTCTCAAATAATCCACCTTGGTCCTGCCTAAGATCTGTTTCTCTAAAATCTTTAATCAATGCGTTACGAATACCTAAATCATAAAAGTAGAGTTTACGGTTCTTTGAGACTGCCCTTCTTGTGTTCGTTTTAAAAGACGGAAGCGGAATTAAGACATAGTTTTTAATAAAAATTTCAATGTAGTTTGCCACAGTGATACCATTTGAGCCAAGACTTGTGGCAATTTCCCGTGCAGAAACTTCACTTCCCAGCTGAAGGGCAATTTTAGTCAGGATGTCTCGAGCAAGCTTCTCATTTTTGAGATCATAAAGGTCGATCACATCTTTTAAAACATACGTATTAACCACGTTTTCAAGCAGTTTAATCTTTTCATCATCAGAGAGAGTTTTTGTTACGTAAACTTCTGGGTATGAACCGAATATTTGAAGATTTTCAAGTAGTTTTTTCTCAAAGACTTTTTCATCATACTTTTTATAAGTACTATTTTCTTTAATTTCCGAGATGGATAGTGGTAGACAATAGTGTTCTGTAAACCTTCCAGCTTGGGTATCAAATTCTCTGCCTTTTTGTTTTAGCTCGCTGCTGCCTGTTGCAATCACTTTGACTTTGAACTCATCATGTAATAGTTTTAAAGCGACTGTTGCCTGCGGATAGTTTTGTACTTCATCAATCAAAATAACATGGTTCTCAGCAACCAGTTTTTCCAATGTTTCTCTATCGGGCTTAAATCGTTCATGATCCGATGAAAAATCAAAGTTAAAAATTGCGACGTTCAGTTTACGGGCAAACTGTTGAAGGAGTGTTGTTTTTCCAGAGCGTCTTGGACCCCATATATAGAAGGTCTTGAAATCTTCTCCTTTCAAATAGTCTTCTATTTTTGCCTCAATAGCGCGCTTGAACATATTTCTACTTTTCATTTTACTACTAAATTGCAAAGTGTCAATATGCAATTGACTACTAAATTGCTTTGCTTTCGCAAAAACACTATTTTACCTCGAATTTAGCTTCTAAGTATGCAATCTATTGAAAAAATCGACATTTTTTGATATATCAACTCAAATTCTTGCCAATTTTTTGATATATCAAGCCCGGAATTTGACAAAAATCTGTCCCTTTATTGGGGAGCATGATTTACAGACGGACAAATGATATAATCCAGACATGAAAGAACCAGCACAAAAGTGGTTCACTATTGCAGAAAGTGATATCGCGAGCAGTATCTATTTATTGAAAGGCGCACATTATCCACAGGCTATATATTTTCTGTGTCAGGCAATAGAAAAAATACTCAAGGCGACTGAGATAGAATTAAAGAATTCCGCACCACAGAAAATTCACCGGTTGGAAAATCTTGCGAAAAAAACAGGTCTACCTTTTTCGAAAAAACAATATGATCATCTCAGTGAATTATCAAAACATTACAGTAGGGTTCGTTATCCAGATATTTCAAATGTTTCATATAATACAAAATTGAAAGTAGAACCCATTATTACAAATGGAAAGGGATTATACATATGGATCAAAGACAAATTGAAAAACCAATAAAAAAATTTCTTTCGTCAATACCGAAACATGTAAAAGTAGAAAAAGTAGTGCTTTTTGGTTCTTTTTCTAAAAATAAAGCTACTACTGCTTCTGATATCGATGTATTTATTGTCTCAAATAGTTTTATAAAATGGGATGAAGATAAACGACTGGATATGCTTTATAAGGCTTCCCGATTTATTGAACCGGAAATCCATCCATGGGGTATTACTTTGGATGAATGGCAATCAGCAAATGAGTTTTCTCTTATCGGCCAGGCCCGTAAAAAAGGGAAAAGCATCAATTATGATCCCTAATTCCCTTTGAATTCCCTGTTTCTTGTACCATATTCCGGTCAGCAACAATAACTTCACAATTCGCAATTCACAATCCGGATTTCACAACAAGCCCGGAATTGACAAAAACTCATTCCGTATGATAAAGTATGAAAATATTTAGACATCTTCCAATGAAAGAAGACTTTTAAATAATTTAATGAGCGTTCGGAATTAAAAAGACCTAACGCTTATTTTTTGGACAAAATGATTATATCTGAAATATTGATACCAGCATCAACCAGAATGGGGCCATTAGCTCCTGCGCATAAATTGCCGACAATGCCTCCTGCCCAAAATAATATTTTAGTCCACGAAATTTCCTTTAACCCGGCAATCAAAGGATAGATTTTATCGAGTTTTTTCTGTAAAGAGTCACCGCTTATCTTCACGATTGTCATACTATATCATACTGATAATTTTTTGTGAAGAACGTGCGTCCGCGCTTAATTTCCGCCTTACATTGTTTCTCTGAATCTGAAGTTTTAAAGACTTGTTAATCGTTTCAAAATATGAAATTAATATACCTCATCATGGGAACCGATGTGAATAAATAATACCCCTTCAGGTATATAAATGAAGAGTATCCGTAAATTCCGTTCAACAGAAAAACTCCATGCTTCCTGTTTTTTTCTTTTCAACTTATGGAGATAAAGATTGGGATTAGCAGGATTTGTTTTAAAAGCGGATATTTTTTCTTTTACTTTTCCGGCTAATTGAGGATTATTTCGTATTTTTCTTCGATACTGGCGGATATATGATAACGAGAGAAATATTCTCATAAAGAATCCAGGTCGTCTATCTCATTTAATTCCCTGGATTTGCCTTGTTTATGTTCAGTCATTGCTTTTTTTGCCAGTTTCTCCATTTTTCCGGAAAGTGTGTATACGGGAACCTTATCAATGAAGGAATGAGCCTCCCTGCTGATAAGAAACTTTATATATTTAGTCACGTTGTAACCGAGACTAGATGCTCTCATCATTAGAATATGTAATTCTTCAGGGGTTAATGTTAGTTGTACTTTATGCATAGATGATAAGTATAGTCAAAAATAATTATTTTGTCAATGATTTCTCAATGATAAATCAATTCATCCGCGAGTAAGCTCGTAGTTTTCTTGGTATTGGGATAAAAGACTTATGGGATTATTTGGTAATATCTACATCCTATAGTATAATACTAGGGTGTTGACTAAAATTAGTGAAGTATGATAAAGTATGAAGAAATTTAAACATAGAAATGCTACAATTTGATAATTGATAATTTCGAGCGTTTAAACTTTGTTTGACGTTTATTTTGGAAATAATAAAATTATGCCAAATCAAGTAGAAGCACTAAAACATCGCCCTGAACATGAACCTTTTGATCGTCCAGCCTGGATTGAATTAAGCATGGGTAATCTCGCGCATAATTTTCACGAAATACAACAAACAGTGGGTGGAAAAAGGATGATTTGCATGGTCAAGGCTAATGCGTACGGTCATGGAGCCCGAGAAATTGCGCCACAACTTGAAAAACTTGGGGCAGATGCGTTTGGAGTAGTATCTGTGGGAGAAGCGCGAGAACTCCGCGAAGCAGGAATTACTCAAGACATTCTAATCGTCAATTATGTTCCTCCATTTGCTATAGAAGAAGCAGTAAAACTTGATGCAACAATAACTTTAAGGGATAAAGGTGTTCTCCAAGCTGTAAATGTTGCAGCAAAAAAGCAGCATAAAACAGCAAAGGTTCAGGTACATATTGATACAGGAATGCACCGGGAAGGAGTATGGCCTCCCGAAGCAGGAGTAGAACTTGTTGCGCTTATTCAACAATATGAGAATGTGGAACTTGACGGCATTTATACGCATTTTGCCACCGCAGATGAAGTAGACCTATCCTTTTCCCGTCAGCAATTAGCTCTTTTCAACAGATGTCTTGACGATATAGAAGCAGGAGAAATAACTTTACCCCGTTTCATCCATGCAGCCAATAGCGGCGCGGTACTCCAGCTTCCGGAAACTCATCGTGATGCTGGTCGATTTACCGCTGTCAGACCTGGAATTGTACTTTACGGACTTTCAGCAGGAGATGGATTTGCCTATCCATTTACTCCAAAACCGGTTTTATCTCTCAAAGCACGTCTTATATCAGTCAAAGATATTCCTGCCGACGATAGTGTCGGTTATGCAAGAACATGGCGGGCAGAAAGAAATTCCCGTGTTGGACTAATAACGCTTGGATACGCTGACGGATTTGCCAGAAGTTTTTCCAACACCGGCCATGTACTAATTCATGGATATCGAGTTCCCGTCGTTGGAAGAGTTTCTATGGACCAAACTATACTCGATCTTACCGATTTTCCTGATATCCAACTTGATGAGGAAGTGGTTGTTATAGGACAACAGGGAAATGAACAAATTAGACTAGAAGATTGGGCGCAAGCAACAGGAACAATTGTGAATGATGTTGTAACACGTTTAAATGCGACCAGATTACCAAGAGTAATTGTAAACGAAGTTTCTTATGGGATTAGAAGCTAGAATTACCAATCTTCCAACTGATGCCCCTCCTCATATTGTAGGAGGAATTAGTAATTTTCGATGGGGAACGCTTGATGTTCCCGGTCCCGCCGTTAAATGGATCACCTCCATACAACAGACAGTTGGAAGAGAGAATTTGAATGCATGGACAGTCGTAGCAGATGAAACGGATACTCCCAGAGTTGATCAACTACGCCTAGGATTATTAGAAAAATCTCTAGAAAATGTATCTTTAATCGCACCACTCTTTTTTCTTACACCTGAAACACAAACCGCTGTTGCTGAGATGGTTCAGCAGAACACCGGTATAGATATAGCTATCGTTCAGGCAATACTAAATGAAGGAGGATATGCTAATCAGAGAGTAAAATTAGACAGTGTTATTGCCGGTTTAGCTATTGGTAGTCACCCGATAAATTTCCTTTCTCTGGATGACGATATCTCTATTCCCCAATTTGCAAGACAAATACGTCCGGAGAAACTTCCCAGAGGAATATCTCCTTTACCAAATAGCCAAGTTCTTTTCCGATTTGAAGGTGATGAAAATGATCTTGATTGGTTTGAATTATCCACCAATCGGCTATCGGCAATGTTTGATCACTTAGGAAAAACTATTGAAGAAATTAGAAGACAAACTCCAGATTATCAGGTAAAAGTTCATGTAGCAGACTCCATGCAGGATGCACTTGAAAAAGCAGTTATGGCAGGATCTGCACAATTCCAATTCACTTATACTAATGAAGACGAAGACATACCTGATGCTCATCTTGCTCGAGTTGTTGCGACGCAATCAATAAAATCTAAGAGGCCAGACTACGTAGCGTCAAACGTTGCAGCTAGTCATCTTATGGGAGAATTTCCCGCTGAAGAAGTTCCAATTTATGCTTATCCGTCAGGGCCTCATGTACCTTTTGCTTTTGCAAGCGTCGATACGAATATTGATTCTGGAACACTTGCAAGACTTTTTGATGGTGATACTGCTCTTTGGCCGTGGTGGTTTGTATCGGACAGAACTATCTCAGCACAAAATCCCACACAAGTCGTAACTGGCCAATATAGAGCGGATAACGATTTTCTGCCATCTCTTCTTAAAAGAATCTTTAAAAGAACCGGTAGGCAGGTAAAAGCAGTCTATGAAGCTGGAGTTCCTACACAATTTCTTCATGAACGAGCTGCTACAGGCTATAGACAAACTACTATGGAACAAGCCTGCGCCTCAGCTGTAGGTAAAATTCCAGCCTATGAAGCCATGAATCACTTAGTCTTTACCAAGGGTGGACAAGCATCACTAGATCCAATTCCAGATAGTTATGAAGCGCCAAAAGACCATGTAAAGCGCGTGTATGAACTTTTATATAGACTTGGGGGAATATGCCGTCAAAAAATAGGAGAACTAGATGAAAGAAAACTGCGTGAAGATGTTAATACTGCAGATATTGATCTAAAAATTCAACAGTACGGAAAAATATTTGTCTTAATTTTTAATAAATTAGCACAATTTGACCATGAAGTATTTGCGAAACACTTAAATACAGAAACTAGAGACCAAATCCGTTTCTATAGTAAAATTCTGGAAGCGATGCCTATTGTCATGGAAGAAGTAGGTAATATAATAAGAAAAGGTAAATATCCAGTCGTCGAGATTTATAGAAGAAAATAATTAACTACTAACTATTGATATGTATCAATTACAAACATTCCAATTCCCCAAAGACTTTAAATTCGGTGCTGCCGATGCTGATTTACAGGTTATCGGAGAACAGTATACTTTGAAAAATGAGGGTTCTGAACCTACAATGTGGACTCACTTTGCTAAAACATCTGGAAGTGTATATAAAAACCAAACTCCATTACCAGGAATAGACAGATATCATCTGTGGAAAAAAGATGCGGACCTTATGAGAGAGCTCGGACTTAAACATTACCGCACGTCTATATCCATGGCTCGAACTATGACCAGGAATAAAAAACCAAATCCTAAAGCGCTTGAATGGTATAAGAAATATTTTACCTATCTTAAGAAAAACGGACTTAAGATATATGCGACTCTTTACCATTGGGAATTACCTCAATACTTATCGGAAAAAGGCGGATGGAAAAATCGAGAAACTGCAACATATCTTGTCGAACACGCAAAAATCGTTTATGAGAACTTAGGCGAGTTTATTGACGAATATTTTATTCTTAATGAACCCTACCAAGCTACGTTTGAAAGCTATCACTTAGGAATCCATGCTCCCGGTGAACGGAATCTGAAAGGAACTCTTGCTGCTATTCATAATCTTTTACTGGCACAAGGAATGGTTTTCCAAACGCTCAAAAGTTTAAATAAAAATCTGAAACTAAGCACAACATACAATCCGCGCGTCACTTATGCAGCCAATCCTTATCCTGAAGATATCAAGGCAGCTCAATATGCATACGGCTATCAAACAGGAATGTTTACTGATCCACTCTATTTAGGAAAATATCCAGATTATATGATGGAACTCTTTGAGGATAAAATGCCGGAAATAAAAGATGGTGATATGGATATTATAAAAGTCGGCGCCGGGCTGCATTCGTTCGGAGTGAATTTTTATCGGGGAAAAGTGATCCGTTATGATCCAAAATCTGACGTTCGGTTTGCTGAAGTCATATACCCTCAAGGTATAGTAAACGGGTTAGGCTGGCCCGTCTTTGTTCCGCCAACCTATCAAGAAGCTCTCTACGACCTTCTTTGTGAACTTTATCATCGTTATGAAAATTTTGGCATGAAGCAAATTTACATAACAGAAAGTGGAACATGCTGGGATGATAAAGTAAATAAAAAAGGGGAAATTGATGATGAATTTAGAATATTTTTTTTAAGGGAACATTTTCGTCAGGTTGAAAAAGCCATATTAGCTGGTATACCTGTAAAAGGTTTCTTCATCTGGACGTTAATGGATAATTATGAGTGGGACTTAGGATATATGCCTGGTTCTAATTTTGGAATAGTACACATAGACCGCCAAACAATGAAACGCATTCCTAAAAACAGTTACTACTGGTATAAACAGATGGTTAGAAGTAGAAAATTAGACTGAAATTGGATAAATAAAGCCATATCTGCCCTTTCCCTTTTCAAAGCCCCGATCAAATGACGTGCCAACGGATGTCTTCCTTATAATTATCCGGTTCCGCGGGTTTTCCTCTTGACAGGTAACAGTCAAGATGTATAATGTAAGATGTATGACACTCGTCAGAACTCAAATCAATCTTGAAGAAGAACAATATCATATTCTTTTAGCTGAATCCAAACGACAGAATAGATCCATCGCGGATCTCGTTCGGGAAAGCGTCAATAAGCAGTTTTTGAAAAAGAGAGAAAAGTATGATATTTTTTCTCTGCTGATAAAACACGCGGTAGATTTTAAAAAAATTAATCCAAAAATTCCCAGTGATATAGCGGAAAATCATGATGAATATCTTTATGGCAAAAAATCGAAATGGGCATACCTGATGCAAAAACCTAAAAAACATACAAAAAATAAAACATGATCTTTGTCGATACGAGTGCTTGGTTTGCCATTTATAATCCGTCTGATTCTCACCATCAGCAATCTCTGAAAATAGCAAAATCACTTCAAGATCAAAACATTGCCAGAGTGACTTCAAATATTATTATTACCGAAACTCTTACCCTTATCTCCATGCGGGTTGGAAAGAAAGAAGCTCTTACTCTTGGAAACATGTATACCGCCTCAAATCTGCAGGTTGTCTTTACTGATCAAGAACTGCATCAAAAAGCTTGGGAGATTTTCCAATCTATTAAAGATAAAGACGTGAGCTTCGCGGATTGCTCTTCTTTTGCTGTAATGGAAGCTCTCGGTATCAAAAAAGCCTTCAGTTTCGATGAAGATTTTAAAAGATATGGCTTTAAACTATTAGAAGTATGAATGATGGTCATATACCCACGTAACTCAGTTTTGCAACTGAGTTACTCAGTATATACCCCTCCCTGCCTGCCGGCAGGCAGGTAATCCGCTTTGCTGCCCCTTCGGGTTGCAAACCGGAGTAAGATGGGTATAACCTTATTTCTCAAGTCAAATCCACCCTCTCCCCCTTTCAAAGCCCCGATCAAAAGACGCGCCAACGGACATCTTCCCTATGATTATCCGGTTCCGACCGGCCTCTATCATGAACAGTAGGATTGGGATATATTCCAACGTCTTGACAAAGATAAAGTGTACGTATAAAATATACATATATGAATACAAATTTGGATACTTTTTCCATCACCGATCTGCGCCATAAAACCAATATAGTCCTCCGGAATGCAAAAAATAAAGGAGTATCATATCTTTTTCGCCATTCAAAAGCTGAAGCGGCGCTTGTTGATATTGCCTATTTAAACGCCCTGCAAAAAACGTACGAGGATTATTTAGATACTTTAGAATTTGATCAAACTGTAAGGTTAAAGCGTATTCCCCTCAAAGAACATCTAAAAAAGACTCGCAAATAAAATGGAGATTTTTCTCTCATTGGGTGCAGACAGGCAACTAAAAAAACTGCCTGCGGTAATGTACAAGCTTATTCTTACGGAAATTCAAAAACTTGAATACTCCCCTTATCCGCTTGGCGCAAAAAAACTTGAGAGCCGAGAGGGATGGAGAATACGCGCAGGAGATTATCGAATTCTGTATACGATAGACAAGAATAAAAAGGAGGTCACCATCCTTTCAGTAAAACATAGAAAAGATGCATACCGATATCAATAAAACCCGGTTTTCAGAGTCTTACTAATCAAAGCCCCGACCAAAAGACGCGCCAACGGATATCTTCCTTATGATTATCCGGTTCCGGCCGGCCCCTATCAGGAACAATGGTACCGGGATGCGTTTATCACATTGATTGACATCTTGATGATTTGATGATAAGATGAGTGAAATGGACACGAAATACACCAGAACCACCATTACTCTTCCCGAAGATCTTCTTTATGAGATCAAGAAAAAAGCCTTGGCGGAAAAAAAAACTATTAAAGACATGATAAATGAAAGCCTGTCTCTTTATGTCGGATACAGCAAAAAAAAGACAAAGAATACAAAGAAGGACTCCATTCTTTCACTTTTTGGAGCTTGGGGAAAAGGCGAATCAGGAGCTCAATATCTCAAAAGAATAAGATATAACAAAATGGATATAGAAAGAGATAAATACTTAGAAAAACTATGGAAGAAATCCTCCTAGATACTGATGTTTTTATAGACTACCTGAGAGGCCATAAAGAGAGAGTAAAGGATGTTTTTTTAAGAGTCGAAAATGGACAAATAAAAGGGATAGTATCGCAGCTGACTCTTGTTGAATTGTACGCCGGAGATATTGAAGGTAGAGAAAAAGAGAGAGAAATTGTAAAATTACTTTCTTATTTTGAAATAATAAGATTAAATGATACTCTTTGTAAGCTTGCCGGAAAAGTGAGGTGGAAATATAAACTGGGTATTGCGGACGCGGTTATTGCTGCTACATGTATAGAAACAAGCACAAAACTTTTAACTTTTAACCTAAAACACTTTACTAATTTACCAGGAATCATGCTCTACTCTCTTTAACCCGAAATGAACAATTACCAAAATCAAATTACGGAAATCAAGTCCATTCTTTCACCTTTCAAAGCATCCATTAAAAGGCGCGCCAACGGTCACCTTCCTTATGATTATCTGGTTCCGGCCGGCCCTTATCAGGAACAGTGGGACTGGGATGCGTTTTTTATGGGCGTGGCGCTTTCCGCCGAAATTTCCTCTGAGGCGATTTATCTTCGCAATTGGGCTCTTAATTACATCCTCAATGCTAAAGAAAACGGTAAGGTTGCCGGCTGTCTGACTGCCAAAGGATATGATGAAAGGCTAAACCATATGAAGCCACTCCTCGCGCAAGGGGCATACCTCTCCGGAAAATTTCTTAATGATTTTTCCTGGTTGAAAAATCACTGGAATAGATTCAAAAAAATTATCTTATACCGCGAAAAACACTTATGGCACAAAAAATACGATTTAGGAGTCTGGTACGACAGTATGGAGTCAGGGGCGGACAATAATATCGCAGCCTTGGATTTCCCACCCAAAACAGTTCTGGCTACAGACCTGAATACTTTCATTTACCGGGAATATCTGGCAATGAGTAAGCTGGCAGGCATTTTAAATAAGTATAAGGATGAAGTATTTTTCAGCAAAAGGGCGAAGGAAATTAAAAGCAATTTTAACAGGTATTTTTGGAACAAGAATGATCAGATTTATTATAATATCGACGTCCGAACCGGAGAATTTATAAAAAGAATTTCCTACAACTGCCTTATTCCTTTATTTGGCAAATTAGCAACTCCTGAACAGGCAAGTATATTTGTCAAAAAATACGTTCTGAGTCCTGATCACTTCTGGTCTGAATACGGCCTAAGGACCTTGTCCAAAAGCGACCCTGACTACAATAACCGCAACATCATCAAACCTTACTCCAACTGGCAGGGACCTGTCTGGCCGATTGCCAATTATATGTATTTTCAGGGACTTTTGAATTACGGTTTCCGTAAAGAAGCAATTACGCTCTCTGGAAAAATTTCAAATTTAGTTATTACGGACATCAAAGAAAGCGGCGGCATGCATGAAAATTATGATGCGGAAACCGGCAAACCCCTGGCTGCGCCAAATTTTGTCAGCTGGAACCTTCTGGTCGGCAATATGCTGGAG
>MFJN01000070.1 GCA_001779235.1 Candidatus Gottesmanbacteria bacterium RIFCSPHIGHO2_02_FULL_40_13
CAGGACGGTTTGGATAAAGGGCCCGATATTGCAGTGTATACTAATATTTATCCTAACCATTTGGATGAAACGACGATAACAGAATATTATAGGTTAAAAGAAAGACTGTTTACCGCCCAATCCTCCGGCCAGTCAGCCATATTAAATTATGATTTTGAACAGATACGGTCGGTAGCGAAAAAGATTAAGTCAGAAGTTCTATTTTTCAGCAGTAAACAACAAAGTTTGAACACAAAAAATATCCAAAAATATTTTACTGAAATTATGAATATCAAAAGTACTCAATATACAGATAATATCCTGTCTGCATTTACAGTTCTGGACAAATTAGGTCTGCAGATCAATGAATTAATTCCTTTATTAAGCAAAATTAAACCTCTTTCTGCACGGGTTGAACTCATATGGGAGTTAAATGAAAGATATTTTATCAATGATATAAAAAGCACCACCCCATATGCTACTTTACAGGCATTGGAGAAATTTAAACAACCGGTGATACTCATCTGCGGCGGACACTCTAAAAATTTATCTTATGAAGACTTTTTTATATCGATCAGTCCAGGATTAAAAAAACTAATAATCTTAAACAGCGATTTAGCCAAACTTGCTAAAAAATATTTAAACGCAAATAATTATCTGATTGTAGAGGATTTAGAACAGGCGATTCATGAAGCTTTTAGAATATCCCATAAAGGAGATATTATTCTGATTTCTCCGGCAGGTTCATTTTTTTACAGCGATTTTATCAAAGGGAAGAAATCTATTAGAAGATTGATTACCGAATTATCAGAGAGATCCTGAAACAAGTTCAGGATGATCCGCCACAACTTCGTAGATGTTAGCGGGTCACTTCTCTTCCTCCAAAGGACTGAGCTCTAAAGGATTTGACTGAATGACTTCGCTTTCTGCACCGCAGACATGGCATTCCAGGATATCTCCTATCTTAGGTTCTTTGTAAAGAGTAATCACCGAGTCGCACTCCGGACAGATATTTTTTTGTTTAATTCCCATATTTTTTGCCTTCATTGGACCTTTAGTAGTATACTTTTAATCTGATTACGAAGCTTAATATAAAAGCAAAAAAAGTATATCTAATTTATGATGACAATACAAGATCAGCAGGGTATCTGGAAATATGAACGCTTTTTTCCCGATGTGAGCGCAAAAAACAGAATCACACTGGGGGAAGGCGCCACTCCTCTACTCAAGATAGAAGATATTTATTTCAAATGTGAGTACAAAAATCCGACCGGATCGGTGAAAGACCGCGGTCTGGCGTATCAGGTGTCTAAATTATTGGAAAATAAAATTAAGTTTGCGGTCATATCATCATCCGGAAATGCCGGAATATCGGCCGCTTCTTACTGCCGTCAGGCCAAGGTAAAACTGACAGTTTTTATTTCACCCAGAATAAACAGAGCTAAGTTTAAAATTCTCAAAGGTTTTAAGGCAAAAATTATAATGACTTTAAAGCCGATTAGTTCAGCCATAAAATATGCTAAGGAATTTAAAGCTTATAACCTTCGTCCCTCGACAGATTTCCATGCGGTAACCGGTTTTTCTACAATAACCTATGAAATAAGTGAGGATCTGCCGGAGGCAGACGCGATATTTATGCCGGTAAGCAGCGGTACGGCGCTGGTGGGTATAGAGCGGGGGATAATAAAACTTGGAAAAAGCATAGCTCTTCACGCAGTGCAGACCGGAGCGGTACATCCGATAGGGGAAATATATGACAAAAATTATGTTCAGCAGGATCATAGTATTGCTGATGCGATCGTTGCACGAGTAATTCCCCGCAGACTCCAGATTCTTCAGGCTATAAGAGCAAGCCACGGTTCAGGTTGGGTGGTTACAGATGATCAGATAGTTCGCGCATATAAGTGGTTGAAAGAACACGATATAATTTGTTCATATGAGGGAGCTGTCAGTCTGGCCGGTTATTGGAAAGCCAAAGAAAAAGGATTTAATTATAAATACCCGGTTTGTTTATTAACAGGAAGTTATTATATTTAGGGAATAGATGATCAGTCATATCCCCGCTAAAATTCTTAAAAGCTGTATTTTTTTTGTTACCCCGGATCTCAAAAGAGGGTTGGGGCTTGATGGAATACTGCCAGATTATCATATAATCTGCGGCCGCTTTGATCCTTTAATTCCGCGACTTAGAAAACAGGGAGTCCAAATTTTTTGCCTTGAGGAGGAAGGAGTGCATGATGAAAAGAAAATTAACAACAGCGGAACTATACTGGAGAATGAGGATACGGTAAATTATATCAATAAAAAATCCGGAAAAACTCCGGTCATCATGTATTTCAAACCTGCAAAGAAAATAGACTATTTACTGGATAAGTATAAGTGGAAAAAAGCCGGTAATCATTCCGATCTCAATGAGTGTTATGAAAATAAAATATATTTCTCCCGCTTTCTGCAAAAATATTTTCCTGATTTGGGAATTTCGTCTCTGACAGGTAGGCTCAATAAATTGTCATTTTCAGAACTTATTAAGACTTATGGGCAGCCCTATGTCATCCAATTCGGACACGGCTGGGCCGGCAAAACCACTTTTTTTATCGAAAATGAAAAAGATTTTCTGAATTTATGTCAAAAATATCCTGAGACAATGGTCAAAGCAGGCAAGTTTATCCGGGGTTTTACTGTTTTGAATAACTGCTGTATCTATCAGGATAAGATTTTAGTAAGTCCTCCGGCAGTACAGATTGGCGCAGTAAAAAAATTATACCCGGGTCCATTCGTGACTTGCGGGCGCCAGTGGCCTGTAAAATTCATTACTGAAAAACAGGAAAGAGAAATCAGTAGAATTTCGCAGCAGGTCGGTTCAATCATGCAAAAAAACAGTTATAAAGGATTTTTCGGCCTGGATTTTTTGATAGATGAATCCAGCGGAAAAATTTATTTATCAGAGATAAATGCCAGATTGACTGCATCCAGTGCGTTTTTTACGAAGTTAGAATGGGGATGCGGAAAAATACCTTTAATGTTGTACCATGTGGCTTCTTTTTTAAATTTATCCCTTCCTGATTTTGATCATGATTACCCGGAAATTAAGGGTTCACAAATAATTTTCAGAACAGGCGGAGGTCAGCCGGTAAAACACGATCCGGAATTCTTCGGCTTATTTTCACTAGGCAATCAAAAGAGTGTTTTTATAAGCGATAAATACCAGCCTGATAAATTAAAAGACAGGGAATATATTTTCATGAAAAGAGAGAATAGCCTTACCAAACCAAAAGGCGCGGAAACAGCCAGAATTGAAACCGGGATGGAAGCCTTAGAAACTACAAAAACTTTGTCCGGCTGGGTGGACCGACTGATAAATTAACTTTGTCTGATAAAAGTATTATAGATCATCAGTATCGAAGAGATTCCCATAAAAGCAAAGGTCATCCAGGCAAGATTACGGATGAGGTTTGATGATTTATGCAATCCGACAACTTTTTCGTTATCCGCCAGTTTGATGATGATGGCGATTAAAGGTACTGCAACCAGACAATTTAAAATCGCCGTATAATATAACGCTTTGATAGCATTGATGCCGATTAAATTCATAAGTGCTCCCAGAACGGTGGATATTCCGATCGTCACGTAAAAAGCTTTTGCCTCGGTAAATTTTTTAGCCAGTCCTTCCTTAAAACCAAAGCTTTCAGCAAAAGCATACGCAACTCCGCCTGCTAATATGGGAACTGATTGCAGTCCGATGCCTATAATGCCTAAGGTAAACAAAAGATAGGAAAAATTTCCAGCCAGAGGACGAAGAGCTAAGGCCACCTGCTGGGGAGTTTCAATATCGACGATACCCTGATTATGCAGAGTTGATGCGGCAGTGATGACGATAAAAAAACATATAAGCTGGGAAAAAAACATGCCTGCCAGAGTGTCTTTCTGCATGTGTTTTATTTCCGATAACAGCACATGGGGAGATTGTTCAAATTCATTAATTTTACCCATCTTTATCTCTTCCTCTACCTCTTCCGATGTTTGCCAGAAAAAAAGGTAAGGGGAAATAGTGGTGCCTAAAAAACCCGTCAGAGTCATCAGATAGGTCAAATTAAATTCCAGATGAGGGATAAATGTAGAGCGTATAATCTGCAGCCAGTCCTGTTTAGAAAGTACGGCGGTTAGCCCATAAACTAAAAGCGATAAACCCATCCATTTCAAATACCGGGAATATTTGTCATAAGGAATAATTATTTCCATGATAACAGTAAAAAAGGTGATAAAAATCAGCCAGAAAAAAAAAGGAAATCCCACAAGCATTTGTATGGAGGCTGCCATGATGCCCAAATTCGCCCCGATATTAACCGTATTGGCTACAAATAGAATTGAAATGGTAAACCAAAGCAGGTATTTGGAATAATATTTTTTTATAGATCCGGCCAAGCCATATCCGGACGCCATCCCAATTCTGCCGCACATCTCCTGAACCGCCGTCATCATCGGTATCAAAAAAAACGACAGCCAGCTGAACTGATAGCCAAACTGGGCTCCGGCGATGGAATAGGTGGCAATTCCTGACGGATCATCATCAGCTGCTCCGGTAATAAATCCCGGCCCCAGTCTTCTGAATTTATTTCTGACAAAATTAAAGATTTTTTTCATTATTTGTCTTTAGGGCGAACTCCAAAATAACATGTTCATTTTGGATTCGCCACAAAGGGATGTACCAGACGGTACGTCCCAAAGAAGCGCAATCTAAATAACATAGACATGTTATTTAGAAGCGTCTTCTTAGTCTACTCTCATAATAATTAGAATATCAAGAAGAAAAAAAGTTTACTTTGCATATCTCCTATGAGAAAATAGTTGCTATGGAAGAATTGCAAAAAAGACTGGATGACACTGCGGCCAAACTGAAAATTGAAGATAAAAAGAAAAAGGTAGAAGAAATAGGAAGACAGTCATCGGATCCCAACTTCTGGGCGGATCATATTAAATCAACTGTAGTGATGAAAGAATTATCTTATTTATCCAAGCAGATTAAGAAGGTAGAAGACATCCAGCAATTACTTGACGCCAGGGATTTTAATCAGGCTGAGAAAGCCATCGGAAGTCTCGAAATGGATTTGTATTTTTCCGGTGACCATGATTTTGATGGAGCCATTTTATCCCTCCATGCCGGGCAGGGGGGTACGGAGGCAATGGATTGGACGGAGATGCTATTTCGGATGTATCTTCGCTACTCTGAAAATCAGGGTTGGCAGTACGAGATTATTGACAAGATTGCCGGTGATGAGGCAGGTCTCAAAAGTGTAACTTTCAGCATTCCGGAAACTCTGGCTTACGGTCTTTTGAAAAGCGAGGCAGGCGTGCATAGATTAGTCCGGCAATCTCCATTCAACGCCGATAAACTGCGGCAGACATCCTTTGCACTAGCTGAGGTTATACCGATTCTTGAGGAAAACAGTGAAATTGTCATTAGAGACGACGAACTTGAATGGCATTTCACCAGAAGCTCAGGCAAAGGAGGACAGAATGTCAATAAAGTGTCAACGGCAGTCAGATTGGTACATAAGCCAACAGGAATAATCGTCGAATCGCAACAGGAGAGGTATCAGGGTCAGAATAGGGAAACAGCCTTAAAAATTCTGCGGGGAAAACTTTGGCGGATGATGGAAGAGCAGAAGGTGAAACACATCAATGAACTGAAAGGTTCATTCAAATTGGCTTCATGGGGTAATCAGATCAGATCATATGTTCTTCATCCCTATCATATGGTGAAAGATTTAAGGACAGGATTTGAAACATCGGATACCGTCTCTATACTAAACGGCAAGCTGGATGATATAATTTTAAGCTACTTGAAAAAAACGGCAACTGTCGT